>NZ_JAMBLM010000007.1:0-187196 GCF_023337095.1 Bacteroides caecicola | reverse complement strand
GCTGCCCTAAGAACCCGGCAAGGGCTTTCAGCCCTATGCAACCCGACCAAAGAGTGACCCTCTCTTTGGAAACTCCGCTCATGGGTTGCACCCCTAAGAACCCCTTGCGGATATGTGCGGAAAGCAACAAACAGATTTAGTAAACAATCAAATTAAAAATTGAATAGATGGCAACAAAATCAAGCATACATATCAAGCCTTGCAACGTGGCATCAAGCGAGGCTCATAACCGGAGAACTGCCGAGTATATGCGCAATATCGGAAAATCCAAAGTATATGTGGTATCCGAACTCTCTGCAAATAACGAGCAGTGGATAAACCCGGACTTCGGCAGTCCCGAATTGCAGATGCACTATGAGAACATCAAACGGATGGTCAAGGAAAAGACAGGTCGTGCCATGCAGGAAAAAGAACGTGAGCGCAAAGGCAAGAACGGCAAGATTATCAAAGTGGCAGGATGTTCACCCATACGTGAGGGAGTGTTGCTCATCAGACCTGACACCACACTGGCAGATGTGCATAAGTTTGGCGAGGAGTGCCAAAGACGCTGGGGCATCACACCGCTCCAAATCTTCCTGCACAAGGACGAAGGGCATTGGCTGAACGGACAGCCTGACCCGGAGGACAGGGAGAGTTTCCAAGTAGGCGAAAGGTGGTTCAAACCGAATTACCATGCCCATATCGTATTCGACTGGATGAACCACGATACAGGCAAGAGCCGCAAACTCAATGACGAGGATATGACCGAAATGCAGAGTCTGGCCTCCGACATCCTTCTGATGGAGCGTGGACAATCAAAGTCTGTAACACGCAAGGAACATCTGGAACGGAACGACTTCATCATTAAGAAGCAGAAAGCCGAACTGCAACGCATGGATGCTGCAAAACGGCGCAAAGAAGAACAGATAAATCTTGCCGAACAGGAACTCCGTCAGGTGAAATCGGAAATACGCACGGACAAGCTCAAAGGCGCAGCCACCGATGCAGCAACGGTCATAGTAAGCGGAGTGGGTTCTCTCTTCGGCAGCGGGAAAATGAAGAAACTGGAACAATTCAATGAAGAATTGCGTCAGGAAATTGCCAAACGGGATAAGGGAATTGATGACCTGAAAGCCCAAATGCGGCATATGCAGGAACAGCATGGCAAGCAGATACGCAACCTGCAAGGAGTACACAATCAGGAACTTGAAGCCAAAGACAAGGAAATATCACGGCTGAATGCTATCCTTGAAAAGGCGTTCAAATGGTTTCCGATGCTCAGGGAGATGCTGAGAATGGAGAAACTGTGCGCAGCCATCGGCTTCACCAAAGAAATGATAGAGAGCCTCCTGACAAAGAAAGAGGCTATCAGGTGCAACGGCAGGATTTATTCCGAAGAACACAGACGGAAGTTTGACATCAAGAACGATGTTTTCAAGGTAGAAAGGAATCCGACCGATAACAATAAATTGGTTCTGACCATAAACAGGCAACCGATTGGCGAATGGTTCAAGGAACAATGGGATAAATTTCGACAAGATTTGCGGCAACCAGCGGAAGCGCTAAGAAAAAGTAGAGGATTTAGAATGTAATTCAATAGTATTTGATTGGATTTCAATAAAATTCTGTATTTTTGCAAATGGATAGAGGCAACTCTTTCCAAGACATAAGAGAAAAAGAAGAAACGTTATGCCTATCTTGTACTTGAAAACGTAGGAAATTTTCAAATTAGATGCAAGGATAGCATAGTGGTTCTCACGCTATAGCGTGGGCTGCTATTGTTACATCTGCATCTATGGTTTCCTACGACCTTCAAGTAAAGACGTGGCATAGTTGGCTCACGTTTTCTATAATATCTAAATTAACATTCTTAGGGAGTCAATGAGAATTTTATAACGATAAGAATGAAAAAATATTTAAAAATGCTCTCTATGTTCATCGGCACTTTCTTGATGATGTCTCTAACGAATTGTACCACATCCAAGTCCGTTGTTTCGCAAGGTGCTAATTTGTCTAAGTATAAATATGTAGCAATCATAGATAATGATATGTATAGAATTCCTCCTGAACTTATGCAATATCAGATACAATTATATGATGCCGTCGAACAATCGGGGCTGGCATTGATAAATCAATACCGCATCAACGAACTGACACGGAACGAACAGTCGGCATTATTGCTTGCAACTTTCGGTGTTGCTGTAAGTCAGGAAGAAACCGTTGTCACCGTCAACTTCATTGACTTCGATAGCGACCGTCCCTTAGTATCTTGTCGGGGTGCTTATACTACGTTTGGCATCAGTCCGGATGCCGATATTAAAGGTGCTCTTCAGCGCGTTGGCGAACAAATTTCTAAAACTTTTAAATAGCCAAACTATGACTCTCAAAAATCTTTCTTTCGTTTTATTGACAGCCTTATGTTTTATATGGGTTGGTTGTGACAATGACGACACTCCAGGTGATACCTATGTGGATATAATCATGCAAGTGTCCGAAAAAACCGTTTATGAACCTGTATGGGGTAGTGACACTCCGGTGGAACACATGCTGGTAAAGGAACAATCTGCTACGGAATGGCAACCGCTTGTTATGGGCGGCATTGAAGGCTTTGAATACGTGCAAGGACATGCCTACGAGTTAAAGGTTCGCAAAACTACTCTTGCCAATCCACCGCAGGATGGGGCTAATTACATTTATCAATTGCTTGAAATAATAAGCGATACGCAGCCGGACACTCCTGTGGGACCTGAAGAGTGGCCTGAAGAAGCAAAGTTTAAACTGAAAATGGTGCAACTGAAGCCATTCATGGATTTAGATACGCCGTTGGCGGCACCCTTTGATTTCTTGACATTCAGGATATATGACCATCAGGACGAATATACTCCTTTGGGGTATCCTGCGTTCTTGCAATATTATGATTCGATTGTGATGTCGACCCCGGTCATGCCCGATACCTATTGTGTCTATCAGAAGAAAACGAATGGAGATAATACATCCGAAAAGTTCACGTCGCAATGGAGTTCCTGTTTCTTTGAGAAAAATGATTTCCCGATAATTCTAAAAGGATACAAAAACGGCGAAGTGAAATATGCGTCTCAGATAAGACAAATCATGCGCGAAAGGGATTTTCTCGGAATTGATTGGAAAAACGGAGGCGTTGTGCTTGCCAATCCGCAGACCAATGCCATTTATTGCGTGCTTGACACCCGTTATGAATTCCTGTTGACCGACATACAGCAGCGCAACAATACCCCTTTCGTTAAAATCAAAGTTGCCGCTGATATCAATTTCACCGATACAGAGAATCTGAAAAGACAAGAAAACGGACTTCGCTGGTTGCTGGAAAAACATCTGGGATATAGAACTTTCGAGACCGCTGCTGACTTCAAAACATTACCTGAAGATGCAAGTGTTGTGGAAACTTATGGCAATGATACTACACGTGCGGCGCTTCTTTATTTCGCGGGTGATGACTTTCATGAAGAATGTTATTATATAATCGCCGAACCGAAATAATATTTCAAGTTTTGGATGCAATTTGTTAAATCAAAAGTCATATAAACGTCTTGATATATCAATCGATATATGTAATAATTTATAGAGCAAATGAAGAGGAAAAACTTGGTGTCCCCTTCGTTTGCTTTATTTTTATCTGCTACCTCAGAGATGATTCATTAAAAAATAATATAAAAATACCCCGACTTTACATTCTTGGGTGTAAAATCGGGTGTTTAATTTGTAAAACATTGATTTTCAATGTTTATTGCGGAGAGACAGGGATTCGAACCCCGGGTGCCTCGCAGCACAACGGTTTTCAAGACCGCCGCAATCGACCACTCTGCCACCTCTCCTAAAATCCATTTTCGGAAGTGCTTCGTTTCAAAAGCGATGCAAAGGTACGCATTATTTTTGATTATGCAAGCATTTGATGTGAAAAATTTATTTTTCTTTTTTATTCTGCTTGGGCGGACGCATATTTTTCAGCAACTCCCGGTGGAAACGCATCTCGGCTTTCTGGATGAGGTAAATCTTTTTAGACGAGAGAAAACGCTTGTATTTACGTACGTATTCCAAATCTAAACGGTCTACGTCAATGCGAGCTTGGATTACGTCTTCCACTATTTGAGCATATTCTTCTTCAGTAGTGTTTTCTTCTTTCCCTTTCCTTTGTTTTTGCCATGCTGCTTTGTTACACTCACGTTTTTTGTCTTGCAGTTCGAAGTATAGAGGAAAGAACTGTTGAGCCTCTTTTGCACTTAATTGCGCCTTTTCTGTGATAAAAGCCTGCTGGCGTTCACGGAATTCTTCCTTGCTCAAGTGAGAATGTTGGGCTTGCACCCTTATTGCGCAGGTCATTATGACCATTATCAGTATACCTATTTTATTTTTCATCTTGTTTCATTAATTATTTATATATTTCCGCATTGGCATCTGTCAGATATTGGTATAACGTATAATCGTCCATCATGGTTTGATTGATGATACCGTCGATGTATTCGTCTGCCAGTTCGGAGGCTTCGGTCGTATCGTTGTCTGTTGAAGCTTTTTCTCCGACAAACATTCGAACGCTTAACATTAGTCCGCAGAACATAGCCGCCATGTATATCCACGGTTTGATACGCTGCCATGTAGTTATAGGGGGGACTTCACGAGATTCTCTTTCCGGAAGTTGTTCCATTATACGATCGGCAAATCCTTCAAAATAACCTTCGGGTACGCTGAAAGGATTTTGTTTTCCGCATCTTTCTTGCAATTTTTTTTCTTCCTTCATCATGGTTTCAATCTCTTTTATGATTTAGATTCATTAGCATAGAAAAGGTTTAATCGTTTTGGTTAAAAAAGTCTTCTATTTTCTTCACGGCGTGGTGGTAAGAGGCTTTCAGTGCACCTACGCTTGTGCCGAGTATTTCCGACATGTCTTCATATTTCATCTCCTGAAAATATTTCAGGTTGAATATCATCCGCTGTTTTTCGGGCAGGCGGAGTACGGCTTGCTGAAGCTGTTTCTGGGTTTCGTCTCCATCGAAGTAAGGGTCACTTTCCAACTTGTTGACAAGGGTAGAGTCTACATCGTCTATCGAAAGGTTCTGTTCCGCCCGACGCTTGTTTAAAAAATTCAGACATTCATTTAAGGCGATGCGGTACAGCCATGTAGAAAGTTTCGCATCGCCCCTGAAATAATCCAAGTTGCTCCATGCTTTGATAAAGGTGTTTTGCAGCAAATCATTGGCGTCGTCGTGCGAAATCACCAAGCGCCTGATTTGCCAATAAAGCTGTTCGCTGTATATCTTTACCACCTCGCCGAACGCTTCCCGTTGGGTTTTCGGGTCTTGAAGCAGGGCGGATATGTTTTGTTCTTTGTAGCTGTTCATGATTGGAAACAAATCTTTATCATTGGCGTATGATTGTATATCGGGGTGATTGGTTTAATAGAGTTAGGTTTATTTAACGGCTCAGAGTGACAGCATCAGGTTTTCTTTTGCCAGTACGGTGTTAGGGAAAACTGCCGAGGCTTCTTCGTATAATACTGTTTCGTCTTCGTAGCGGGCAGAGAAGTGACCGATTACCAGCCGTTTCACTTGGGCATCGCGGGCTATTTGTGCCGCCTGTGTTGCCGTGGTGTGAAATGTTTGCCGGGCACGCACTGTTTCCGAGGAGGCAAATGTTGCTTCGTGGAACAGCAGGTCCACTCCTTTTATTTGTTCTGCGATGCGCGGCAGGTATATCGTGTCCGAACAGTAAGCATACGAGCGGGGAGGGGCGGAAGGTGTGGTCAGCCGTTCGTTAGGAACGATGGTGCCGTCTTCCAGCGTGTAATCTTCTCCGTTTTTGATGCGGTTAATCATGTAAGTCGGGATTTGGTAAAAGTCTATCATATCTCGGCGGATGTGGTTGGGGGTCGGTTTTTCGCGGAAAAGAAATCCGCACGTAGGGATGCGGTGACGCAGCGGAATGGTTTCCACGCTTACCGAGCGGTCGTCGTAGATAACGGAACGTTCGCCGGGATTAATGGGGTGAAACACTACATTGTACGTCATGTCTTTGCAGAAAAAATCTATCTGCGGCAGAAGAAACTGTTGCAAATCGGAATGGGCATGGATATGTAAATCGGCAGTGCGCTCCAACATGCCGAACGTAGAAATCAGCCCCATCAGCCCGAAGCAGTGGTCGCCGTGGAGGTGGGAGATGAAAATGTGGTTCAGTCGGTTAAAGCGGAGGCGAGAGCGCCGCAACTGTACCTGCGCTCCCTCGCCGCAGTCTATCATAAACAGTTTTTCGCGGATGTTTACCACCTGCGAAGTAGCCTGATGGCGGATGGTAGGCAGTGCCGATCCGCATCCCAAGATATGTATGTCAAACTTTTCCATGCAGGCAAAGATAATGATTTCGACAGTTTTTAAGAAATTTGTCTGCCCTCTGTTTTTCCACTCATGGCTTTTTTACTTCGATTTCACCGGTCAGATGAAGCGTACACCCACTGTTGGATACCCCTTCAACTACATAAGAATAAGTGCTTTGCGCATCAGCCGTATAGAAAGTTACAGATGCCCGCCCATTACGGAAACGTATGTCCGGTTCCCAATGAATGACGGTCCGTAAATCGGGAGTCTTCCCCTCCTGCTTTTCCGGACTGTCATATTGGGGAGAATAAAATTCCGCATCTTTGGTGTAGCCGGTCAGGTCAATATGAACAGTATTGCTACGCGATTCTCTCTGTACGGAAGTATATCCCCGTTTGGTAGTAATGAAAATAAGACTATGATCCCCCATATTTGGGAAAAAGCCTATCGTAGCGGGAGGTTTTATCACATCTATTTGCTCAATGTCGCTGGGAAGCATATTTTGAAGAATAATTTGTCTGGTTTCTGCCAATTCGCAAAGTACGCCATCGAATACAATCTGTGCACGGTTCAGTAAAAGACTTCCCAACGTAGACCTAATAACTCCTTCGATTGTGAGCGAACCGCTTTTCCGGATTTTCTCTTCAGAAATGACATTCGTAGCAAACCGTTCATATTCGGTGTTGTATTTTTTCGCTGAAGCCGTTACCGTAACTTCTTCCATGTAGACATGACGGACTCCTTGTCCGTTAATGATTCGTTCGTTTGCTTTTTGAAGATAACGGTGTTCTCTCTCATCATTTGTCATGTTGAAAGAGTTGCAAGAAGGAGGAAGGAGACAAGCCGATGAGACAAGAGGAGAATGCACAGACAGTTTGGTATTCCGTTTCATGTCTTCTACGGGCAAAAATACCCAAAAGTCGGCAGTATCGGCAAATTCAATTCCGTCGAAACGAAACCGACCGTCTTTATCCGTCATTGTTTCTCCCAGCAGGTTGATTTTAGGAGCAAAGATACGGACTTTCATTTTTTCTACAGGTTTATCCTTATTTCCCGAAGTAACCTTTCCGGTTACGGCCATACAGGTTTCCGGAAGTATCTGGGGACGCTCTAATTCCCCCTTGAGCAGTTCCGGAAGGTGGTAGCGTCGCCATCCCTGTGTAAGCATCAGTACATCGATGGCTTCTTGGCGCAGTGCCGGATTCGGACACCGGAAATACCAATGGGGGTCTTCGACATACCCTTTCAGTTCGGAAGTAAGCAGGAGGTGTGCCGGGAGGCTGCAACAAGAATCGGGCAAAACATCGGCATTATCCGTAACAGCCAAAGAAGCGCTTCCCTCCCACGGCATTCCAAGCTCATCGGTTGCCTGCAATTCAATCTTGACCTGATGCCGAGGAGCATATTGTGGTTTATCGGGAACAGCTTGCGGCTCTGCCCCGGAAGGAAAGCGAAAGACCAACCGTTCGCTACGGATATTTCCTTGCAAGTCTACCAACAGGAAGTGCACAATGCCTGACGCGAAGTCTTTCTCCGAGAACTTCAGATATTGAAGCGAAGAATTCCACAATTGTGCATAACGCGGAAGTCCACGTTGATGCGCAACAAGCAACAACGGTTCTGTAGCCATACCGGGACGGTGCAACACGGATACGTAATAATCGCTTTTCTTCCGCTTTATTTGAAGGGAATATCCCGTTTTTTCGGTCTGTGGCAACGCACTCTCTTTAACAGAACCCGAAGAATCTGTATATCGTGCGGTGTAATGTGTCTCTGCCTGCGGAATAAAACTGAAAGTCCCCATCCCGTGATGCAGGCTTCGGAAAACGGTTACAGTGTCTTGCTGTTCGTTGAGTATCACCCCCGAAACAGCTTCTCCATATCCTTCATTGTTTATAGCCTTAAACGCCACCTTGCATACAACCCCCTCAATAAGCTGTCCGCCTTCAGGCAAAAATGAAATCTTACAATCATGCCCGTTAGACGAACGAAGTAGCAGATATTCGCGGCAATTGCCTATCTGCGCCAAAACAACCGGATGTTCGACATGATCCGGATTCAACTTAAAAACAGCTTTCCTTTCATACTGTCTTGTCCATAATTTTTCGCTCTCGCTCCAGACCTGTACAGTATTAAAATCCAAAGGTTTCCTTGAGAGACGGTTGACACACTGTACAACATAGGTATTTCTTTCCGCCTCCTGGACATCCAGTTCCACATTCTGCGAAACGGGAGTGTAAATGCGTAAACGTTTCTTAAAAAAATAGGCTTCCTCTTTATTCTGCATGTATCTGGTATAAGCCCTCAAAGTATATTCTCCTCCCGGCAATGTATCATTCAACGGAAAAGCTCCATGAATAAGTTGCAGTGAGTCTCTCCGGAAGCACTTTCGGAGTGCGACTTGATTAAAAGGATTAATCAAATCCACATATACATAACGGCTGGAAGAATCCGGGCGGTGCGTGGTTGCGTTTACAGTGTAAGCCTTCATCCAGATTTTCTCTCCTGCCACGTATTCGTTTTTGTCTGTATGCAGATAGAGCTTTTCCTGCGGAAAACAATGAATCTGTTGCCATAAACGAGTAATTACTGTATCAGGCGATAATTGTTGGGCATTTATAACGCAACAACAGCAAAAGAACAATAACCAGACTGCATTTTTCATGATAAACAAATACTAAAGTTCCCTTTCTATTTCCCATATTCCATCACCCACAAACCGGATTGTAAACTCTCCGTACATTTGTTGTGGCCAAACTTTACCTTCTACAAAAATTTTACTTTTTATGGATATCGTAGGTCCTCTCGAAATATCTAATTTTCCATTAACGATTGGAAACGTTTCTGCGGAAAAATTTGCTTTTATTTCTATTGATATTTCAGACTCATTAGCATGAATAATATCATCCCTTACATAAGTCATCGTATATTTGGTTGCTCCGCTTATTTTAGTACCTCCAATGCCTGCTTCAACATTAGAAATTCTCCCAGTCTCATTATCTTCCTGCCAATATACAGAAACTTTACAAGGCAGCCCTTTATAACTGACTTCTTTATAATATGAACGGGATTCGGTAGCTCTCGTATCAACATTAATCTGTTGAGGTTCTAAAGGAAACGTCAAGCCATTCAACTTGGCCATTTGGGAGAACAAAATATTATATTCGTTTTTTTCGTCTTCAGTCAAAGGTTTTTTCCGAATATTATCATCTAAAATCTCAATAGTGACATCGCACCCATTTCGTATAGCAAGAGCCTGTATTTCTACCAATCTATCGGAAGTATCAGTAACAGATTCTTCTTTTGAACATCCTGTTAATAAAAACAAGGCAAACACATAAATAATACATTTTTTTCATAATAGACTTAACGTTTAAATTTTAAAATTCAATATTTAAGAAGTATCTCTTTTTCTATGAGAATATTATTTTTAAACTTCCACTCAGAAGAAGCACAATTGCAAGTTATCAAAAAAGCCTTGAATATGCAAGAGAAAAAGCAAAAAAGCAACTTATTTCGAGCGTGTGGAACTCTCATAAAACGCAACCGCAAGTGTTGGTGAAAACATGCGGTTGCGTTACCCAACGCTACCGCATACGTTGACTGACGTATGCGGTAGAATTTATTCTTCCAAGCGGTAGGATTTTGCGGTATAGAGGCTTTGCAGACATTTATAAAATATATACCTTTGCGCAAAAATACGTGGATATGATAAAAAAGTTTGTTCTCAGTTGGCTTTTCTTAGCCTTGTTATGTTTGCCCCTTTGCGCGCAAATACAAGACCCTGTGAAGTTTAAAACCGAATGGAAAGAGGTTTCTAACACCGAGGCCGAAATTATTTTTACGGGAAAGATAGATAAAGGTTGGCATGTTTATTCTACCGACCTGCCCGAAGGAGGTCCTATCTCGGCTACCTTCAATGTTGAGAAAATGGAGGGTGCGGAGCTTGTAGGGAAACTGACTCCGCGCGGAACGGAAAAAGACATGATGGACCCCATTTTCGGGATGCAGGTGCGCTTTTTCGAAAACACTGCTACTTTTGTTCAGAAAATCAAACTGACCGGCGGTGGTAGTTACGATATTTCCGGCTATCTGGAGTATGGGGCATGTAACGATGAGAATTGTCTTCCACCCACTGCTGTGGACTTCTCGTTTAAGGGACAGGCTGCTGCTGCCCCTGTAGCTCCGGCTGCGAAGGAAAGCAAACCGGAAGTCGCTGCCAGCGATACCACAAGCATTCCGCTGATTCCGCTCACGCCTGCCATGTCTCCGAAAACGGATTACTGGAAGCCGGTTATCAGCGAGTTGAACCAATTCGGAGAGCAAATCAACAGTGAGTCTCATTCGTGGCTGTATATTTTCTTCGCCGGTTTCGTAGGCGGATTGCTGGCTTTGTTTACACCGTGTGTGTGGCCTATTATTCCGATGACGGTAAGTTTCTTCTTAAAGCGTACGAAGGATAAGAAGAAAGGAGTGCGCGATGCGTGGACTTACGGAGCTTCTATCGTGGTGATTTATCTGACTTTGGGACTTGCCATTACGCTGATATTCGGGGCAAATGCGCTTAACGCATTGTCGACAAACGCTATATTCAATATCTTCTTCTTCCTGATGTTGGTGGTATTCGCGGCATCGTTCTTCGGTGCGTTCGAGATAACCTTGCCTTCGAAGTGGACGAACGCCGTAGACAGTAAGGCGGAACAGACCACAGGATTGCTGAGCATCTTCCTCATGGCGTTTACCCTTTCGCTGGTATCATTCTCATGTACCGGACCGATTATCGGTTTCTTGCTGGTAGAGGTCTCTACTACCGGCAGTGTGATAGCTCCTGCACTCGGTATGTTGGGCTTTGCCCTTGCTTTGGCTTTGCCCTTTACGCTGTTTGCCCTGTTCCCGTCGTGGCTGAAGTCGATGCCGAAATCCGGCGGATGGATGAATGCCATCAAGGTTACGTTAGGATTCCTTGAACTTGCCTTTGCTCTGAAGTTCCTGTCGGTGGCAGACCTTGCTTACGGATGGCGCATCTTGGATCGTGAAACCTTCTTGGCTTTGTGGATTGTGATTTTCGGACTATTGGGGTTATACTTGTTGGGCAAAATCAAGTTCCCGCACGATGATGACAATAATAAAGTAAGCGTTCCCCGCTTCTTCTTGGCGCTTGCCTCGCTTGCATTCGCCGTTTACATGATTCCGGGACTTTGGGGCGCACCGCTGAAAGCAGTCAGTGCGTTTGCTCCTCCTATGCAGACTCAAGATTTCAATTTGTATAAAAACGAAGTACACGCTCAGTTCTACGATTACGAAGAAGGTATGGAGTATGCCCGCCGTCAGGGAAAACCCGTGATGATTGACTTTACTGGCTACGGATGTGTGAACTGCCGGAAAATGGAGCTTGCCGTTTGGACAGACCCGAAGGTGAGCAAATTGTTGACCGAAGACTATGTGCTCATTACGCTGTATGTCGATGAAAAGGCTAAACTTCCCGAACCCGTAAAGATTACAGAGAATGGGGTAGAGCGTACGTTGCGTACGGTGGGCGACAAGTGGAGCTATCTGCAACGCTCTAAGTTCGGCGCAAACGCCCAGCCTTTCTACGTATTGCTGGACAACGAAGGTATGCCGCTCAACAAATCGTATTCGTACGATGAAGACGTGCAGAAGTACGTAGACTTCCTGAACGTGGGACTGAAGAATTATAACGCGGCGAAATAAATCATGGAATGTAAGTTTACAAAACAAGAAAGAGAACAAATTATTGCTTTGATTCACCAAGAGGTAGTGCCGGCGATAGGTTGTACCGAACCTATCGCAGTGGCACTCTGTGTGGCAAAAGCAACTGAAGCGCTGGGCAAACGTCCGGAAAAGATTGACGTACAGCTCAGTGCGAATATTCTGAAAAACGCGATGGGAGTGGGGATTCCGGGCACTGACATGATAGGTCTGCCCATTGCCGTAGCCTTAGGTGCGCTCATCGGAAAGTCGGCGTATCAGTTGGAAGTGTTGAAAGACTGTACTCCCGAAGCTGTGGCAGAAGGAAAACGGATGATAGACTCCCAAATCATTACCATCGGGTTAAAGGCTGACATTGAAGAAAAACTCTATATCGAAGTAACCTGCGAGGCGGGTACCGATCGGGCGACAGCCATTATCAGCGGCGGTCATACGAAGTTTGTCTACGTGAGCCGGAACGATGAAATCTTGCTCGACAAGCGTACGTCGGACGCTGCACAGGCAGAAACCGCTTCGGTAGACCTGAATCTGAAAAAGGTTTACGACTTTGCTACTACCGCTCCGCTCGAAGAGCTTACTTTCATTTTGGAAGCCAAGCGACTGAACAAGCAGGCTGCAGAACGCTCGTTCGAGGGAAACTACGGACACGAGTTGGGCAAAATGTTGCGAAGCAGCGGCACGGAACAGCGCATCATGGGAAACAATACCTTTACCCACATCCTGTCGTATACCTCTGCTGCCTGCGACGCACGTATGGCAGGAGCCATGATTCCGGTGATGAGCAATTCGGGAAGTGGCAATCAAGGTATAGCCGCCACTCTTCCGGTAGTAATCTATGCCGAAGACAATCATAAATCGGAAGAAGAACTGACCCGTGCGCTGATATTGAGCCACCTTACAGCCATCTACATCAAGCAGAATCTGGGAAAACTCTCGGCATTGTGCGGATGTGTGGTGGCAGCCACAGGAAGCAGTTGCGGAATCACCTACCTGATGGGTGGAGACTATCAGCAGGTATCGTTTGCGGTTCAGAACATGATAGCCAACCTTACCGGAATGATTTGCGACGGAGCCAAACCCAGTTGTGCGCTGAAGCTCACCAGCGGAGTATCCACCGCAGTGTTGTCTGCTATCTTGGCAATGGAGCATAAATGCGTAACCTCCGTAGAGGGAATCATTGAGGACAACGTAGACCGGAGCATCCGGAATCTGACCCAAATCGGTTCGGTAGGAATGAACGAAACAGACAAATTGGTGTTAAATATCATGACGCATAAACATTGCGATTGACAGACTGTTTGTTTCGTGAAGCAGAGAGCCAGATAAAAATAGTATCTTTGTGACATTATAGGGAATAAATTAAAAAGAAATTATGAGTATATTTTCAAAACTATTCGGAAAAAAACAAGAAGAGAATGCCGAAGGAAGTGTTCGTGTTGGAGGTATGGAAGACTTCATGACGCTAATCCGCGTATATTATCAGGCGGTGATGGCTTCACAGTTAGGCATCAGCAACATTAATCTTTTACCTGATATGGCAGTGTTTAAGCGTACACTGAAAGTTCCTACTCAAAATAACAAGTTGGGAATAGCAGAAAAGTCGCGTTGCAGAAAGATGCTGATGGACATTTACGGCTTAAGCGAAGGCTTTTTCAAAGAAATAGATGCTTCGGTAAAGAAACATTGCAGGACGGTGAACGACGTGAAGAACTATTTCTTCATGTTTCAGGGCTTCAGCCAAGACCTGATGATGGTGGTAGGCAACCTGATGCAATGGAAATTCCGTATGCCGGGCTTTATGAAGAAAATGTTGCGCAGCATGACCGATAAAACCATCCACGACATTCTTACCAAAACCACATGGAAGGATGACAGCATCCGTAAGACGTGTGCCAATATACGCCAGTACCAACATGCGCTGAGCTATTCGGAAGCATGGATGTCGGAATACGTATATAATATAGTGGCGTTGGCAAAAAAAGAGCCGAAACCTAAAGCATAATGCGGATGGTTGAACAGCCGTTAGTAGAACATCATCCTTTAGAACCTTTCTTGCCCGGCAATGCTGTGCTGCTGATGCTGGGCAGTTTCCCGCCCCAAAAGAAACGTTGGAGCATGGAGTTCTTTTACCCGAATTGGAATAACGACATGTGGCGTATTTTCGGTCTCGTGTTTTTCGGAGACAAAGACCATTTTGTGCGCCCAAGCGGGAAAGGGTTTGATAAGGAGTCAATCAGCTCTTTCCTCAAAGAGAAAGGTGTGGCGCTGTATGATACGGCATCCGTGGTGCGACGCCTGCAAGACAATGCTTCCGATAAATATTTGGAGGTAGTGGAACCGACGGATGTCGGTCTGCTGCTGAAGCAACTCCCGTCTTGTCGCGCCGTAGTGACCACCGGACAAAAAGCCACCGACGTGTTGTGTGAGCAGATGCAGGTAACAGAGCCTCCCGTGGGGAGTAAAAGTCCGTTTCATTACGCCGACCGCGACATGCACCTCTACCGTATGCCTTCTTCCAGCCGCGCATATCCGTTGAAATTAGAAAAAAAAGCTGAGATATACCGCATCATGTTCAGCGAGTTAGGGCTTATATCGGGATGAATTTTAAAAATATCTGCAAAAGAAGGTTGCATATATGAAAATTTGTACTACCTTTGCAACCGCAAACACGGGAATAGCTCAGTTGGTAGAGCATCGGTCTCCAAAACCGAGTGTCGGGAGTTCGAGCCTCTCTTCCCGTGCTGAGATAGGTTGAAGCTACAAACTTCAACCTATTTTTTTTATCTCTCTTATAATAAGCCATTTATATTATTTTCGGAAGATCGGAAAATTCTATTCGTAGAACCGACTAATTCTATGGGTAGAACCGGGTGACTTATCCGCATGAAATGAGTAACACTAACGGTTGCGTTTTCCGGGGAGCGGCAGGGGATTTCTGCCTGTACTTTCACAGGGCAGGAGGATGGAATAAAATCAATCGGGTTTGCGAACAAAAAGAAATGTCGTTTGTTTTATAGATTGTGATAAAAAACCTATAAAACAATGAAAAACATTAAGATTTTCGGGGTACTTTGTATCACACTCTCTTTGCTTTGCAGTTGCCAAATTTATAGTGTGGTAAAGGATGCTACCGATCATGAAGAGGCTCGCGTTATAATGAAAGACGGCACAGAATACGTGGGGCGTGTAAAGATGCCGAAGTGTAATACGGAAAATATTCGTCTTACAACGGCGGACGGGAAGAAAGTCAAGTTGAAGAATACCGACATCGAAGTGCTGGGCGTGTGGAAGAAAACGCATACCGATATGTGTCACTACCTTGTATGCCACCCATACCGGACGAATAAAATGTTCTCTATCAAGAAGGAAAAAATCATAAAACCACAGTGGATGGCTGTGGAAGCACAAGGCGACCATGTGGAGTTCTACTGTTGCAGCTATAAATACAGCATCCCGAAAGACGGTACGCTTACGATAAGCAGTGTGCAGAATGGCGATATAATTTACATAGCCCGTAAGGTAGGCGATGAAAACGGATACGTCATCGGTTACAAAACCGGCGGGAAGAAGTTCTGGCGCAGCCAGCTTGTAAAGTATCTTGAAGATGACCCAAGCCTGTGCGCCAAGCTCGAAAACAAAGAGATAGAGCCGGATGATTTGGAAAAGATTGCCGATTTATATAATCCCGTAAGAGAATGAAAATAAAGTTACTTCTGCTTTTCGGGCTGTTTCTTTGGGCAGGAGCTAAGGGTTCGGCACAAACTGGCTATGCCCACGTCGAACTGCAAGGCGGGTATGAATTGTTTCCAAGCATGAGTAATAAGTCTGGATTTTGCCTTAATTTAGGTGCGCGTTATGCTTTCAGTGAGAAGTTTTTCATCGCCTCTCTGTTACACTGCGGCATCAATAACGGCACTTATGAGGGGATGTATGCCGGAGAGACGATAAGCCTTAAACATACGTTGCGCGAATACATGCTGGGAGCAGGTCCGGGAATATACCTTTATAACGGGGGAAACAAATGGATATATGCCGACGTGCTTTTCGGTTACGGTTTTGGTGAAGAACTGAAAGCCTCTGAAAACAGTACGTCGAAATCGTTAAACGGTTTCGCGGCAGCCGTTCAGCTTGGGATTGAACGTCAGATTAATAACGGGTTGATTATCGGCGTAAATACGGGAGCACACCTCATCGGAGGGAAAGTCAGTCCCTCCCTCTGCCTGAAAGCTGGAATGTTTCTTAACCTCTGATTACATATATAATATTGTGTAGGTTAGTCACTGAGAGGGGTGGACTTTCGTCCTCGTGAAGTTATGTCGTCCCCTCATTCCGGTAATCTGAAGGCGAGACTCCGCAATGCTTCTTGAAGTAACGCCCGAAGACAGACTGGTCGGGGAAGTGCAACTGATAGGCAATTTCTTTGATGCTGAGTTTGGTCTGCCGTAAGTAATGCTGTGCTTGCAGCAGGGTGAATGTTTCTATCCACCGGATGGCGGTACGTCCCGACTTTGCTTTGATAACCGAAGAAAGATAGTTGGGTGAGAGGTGCTGTTCTTTGGCGTAAAAAGTAACGGAACGCTCTTGGGCACAGTTGCGGAATGCCGACATAAGAAAACGGTTGAATATCCTTTCCTCACGGTTTTGGGGGAGTTCTTCTACCGGCGCACAGTTGAAATAGATTTCCAATGCTTCGAGGCAGAGATTTTGTAACAAGACCTGTACCAACATGCGAAGCAGCCGCACCGACCTCGGTTTCGTGGCTTGCTTGAGCAGTTCGGTGCGGGTCTTTAGCATTTCAGCAGACTGTTCCAATCTTTGACATTGCGTTGCGTTCAGCTTCACGCAGGGATGAGAGCGGATGGCAAAACGCTCTGTCGCCGGTATGTTCGATAATGCCGGTTGGATAGTGTCCAGCTCTCCTTCCATCAAGTAACCTTCGATGTCCTCTGTATGGCGCACGATGCGTATGAACGTATAAGGCGTGTAGAGACATAATACCCCCTTTTCTATATGAAAGCTGTGATTGTTCAGCAGTATGTCGGCTTCTCCCTTTCGGCATAAGAAGAAGCCATACTTGTTTTGCGATACGGTGGCGTAATTCGCCAAAAGCTGTCTGACATCCAGCATCTGATAAGCCAACTGTTTCATAGTATATCTTTCATTTATTCCGTAAATTAACCAATAAGATTCATATATTCGTCATCTTTCATCCTTAATATTTTCTTTTATCGTTGAAATTGCACAGTAGCCCCCATGAATTGCACTTCTTTACGACTGCTGTCCGGACTAACTTTGCCTGCAAACAACAAGAAAAAGTAAAGTCATGAAACATTTGCTCTTATTGGTATTTTGGTTCTTTGCCTTGCCCTGCATCTACGGACAAGAAAAGACCTATTCGTTGAAAGAATGTGTGGAAACAGGTCTCCGTAACAATCTTTCGCTGAAGAACAGCCGGCTGTCTGTACTGAAAAGCCAAACGGCTTTAACCCAAAGTCGCTCGCGGCTGCTCCCCGTACTGTCTGCCGATTTCCGAATGGCAGATTACCTGATGAAGCCTGCCAATGTAACCACCGGTGCATTGCTGGGAAGCGATTTCCCCGATAACCCTACGTGGCAGAAAATCCAAAGTATGCAGTATGCCATGTCTGCGGGAATCCGGTTCGGTGTTCCCCTTTATAACCAGACGGTGCTTTCGGCAACGAAGGTGGCTCGCACGGTACAAGAACTCAGCAACTTGTCCTACGAGAAAGCAGTGGAAGACCTTACCGTACAGATTGGCAACGTGTATTATTTGGCGCAAGCCTCATTGGAACTGCAAAAGCTGTTGGATGAGAATATCCGCCGGATGGAAGAGCTCTGCACCATTACCGAGGAACTTTATAAAGGCGGAGTGGTATTGGAGGTGGATTTAACCCGTGTGCAAATCAATCTGAAAAGCCTCGTAGCGCAGCGCGACCAGTATGCGACGCTTTACGAACAACAGTTGAACCTGCTCCGCTTCCTGCTCGACCTTCCTCCCGAAACGCCTATGGCAGTCTGCCCGATGCCGTCCGAAGTAGTCCTGCTTCAGGCAGAAGGTGTCAGCGAATCCCTTCCCGAACTGCGGTTACTCTCTACCCGTCAGGAGCTGACAGACCGCCAGATTAAGGCTGTACGCGCCGGATACATCCCCTCCATCTCGTTGGGCGGACAATTAGGAGCAATAGGATATCAGGAGAAATTCCATCATTTCTTTCACACCTCGGGCGAGACCCATAATTGGTTCGGAAATACGTATCTCGCCCTGTCGGTACACATCCCGATTTTCGACGGCAATGACAAGCGGCTGAAAGTACGTCAATACCGCTACGATAGGCAGCAGGCGGAAACAACCTTCGATATGCGTCGCAAGCAACTGGACAAAGAGTATGCCGACGCTTCTCGCCAGCTCCGTCATAATATCGAAGTATTCCATACACAGAAAGACAGTTACCGTCAGGCGGAAGACGTATATGCCGTGACCGAAGAGAAGTATAAAGAGGGAGTGGCATCCATGACGGAACTGCTGCAAGACGAGATGCGGCTTCGCACGGCACAGTCGGCGTGTGTACAGGCGCATTGCCAGTGTAACGTGGCTCAGCTTACGCTGCTGAAACTGTCGGGAGACTTGGAAACACTTATCCGATAATTCACCGACACGTAAGGATATTTTATATGTAAACTGCTAAATAAAATTTTGATATGGAAACTAAAACGAATACCCGCAAACAAGAATCCGGAAAAGTCTTTACCATGAAAAAGGCAGTCGGCATTATAGGCATCTTCCTCGCTATATGGGGACTGTATGCCATCATATCTCTTTTTGTCGACTATAAATCCAATGAAACGACCGACGATGCGCAGGTGGAACAATACCTTTCGCCCGTCAACATCCGAGTGCCGGGCTATATCAAGAAGATTTACTTTACCGAGCATCAACATGTGCGTAAGGGAGACACCTTGCTCGTATTGGAAGACGATGAATACCGCATCCGTCTGAAAGAGGCGGAAGCAGCCTTGATGGACGCACGGAGCAGACGTAAGGTGGTGGCAAACACGCTGAATACCGTATCCAACTCAGCTTCGGTGTACGATGCTTCCATTGCTGAGGCTCAATACCGCATGGAACAGTTGGAGAAAGATTACCGCCGATACAACTTTTTGCTGAAGAAAAACGCCACCACGCCCATAGTAGTGGAGCAGTATCAGACGCAGTTGGAAATGGCTCGTGCAAGGGTGGCGGCACTGAAGCAACAGCGGGAAGCCGCCCACTCCTCCGTTACCGAGGTAGACCAGCGTCAGGAGAATGCCGAGGCTGCCGTCAAACGTGCCGAAGCTGCTGTGGACTTGGCGGCACTGAATCTGTCGTACACGGTGGTAACTGCACCCTGCAACGGCTGTCTGGGGCGACGTTCCATCGAAGAAGGTCAGCTGGTAAATGCCGGACAGACACTCACCACCATCATCCCCGATACCCGAAAATGGGTGGTGGCAAACTATAAGGAAACACAAATCTCCTCGTTGGCTGTGGGGCAGGAAGTGGAAGTATAACGGTAGATGCTTTCGCAGGAAAAACATTTAAAGGGCGCATAACCGCCATCAGTTCCGCCACCGGCTCGAAATACTCGATGGTTCCTACGGACAACTCGGCGGGAAACTTTGTGAAAATTCAGCAGCGCGTTCCGGTGCGTATCGAACTGACGGACATCTCCGACGAAGATAACGCACGCTTGGCTGCCGGAATGATGTGTGTGGTAAAAGCAAACCTCTGATAATACAACCCCATGCTTATGAAAACGAATTACCCATTTTACGACTGGATGCCCAAACCGATAGGCGTACTTATCCTGTTGGCGTTGTTCGTCCCGCTGTTCTTTTCGGGCGGAACATACCTGAGCAACATCAACGAGATGGCGGGAGGCATGGGTGTGCTGACCGAGAACTTCCAGTTTCTGAGCCTCTGTGCCAGTATCGGCATGTCGATGGTCTTCCCCTTCATGCTGCCTTACTTACAGGCACGTAACGTAAAGCATGTTTACTAGGGAGGCTACACCCTGCTGGCGTTGCTTAACGGGGTATGTGCCGTTACCGAAAACATTCCGGTGTTGATGGCGTGCTGCTTCCTGATTGGCTTTATCCGTGTGGCGCTGGTACTGAATACCACTTTCGTCATCGCCCCCTACCTGCTGGGCATACAAACGCTTGACATGTTCCTTTATGAGCCTGATTCACCGGAAGGTGTCTATAAGAATGACCATGCCCGTACGGTACTGATGCCCGTGCTCTACTGTTACATTCTCTGCATCGTGCAGTTCAGCAACTACGTTTCGGCGTGGGTGGCATACGAGTTTCGCTGGGAATACACCTACCTGCTGGTCATGGGCATGATGCTCGTTGCCATTCTGCTGGTGTCGTTTACCTTCTGCCATGCGCCCACGCATCAGTATCATTTGCCGTGGCGATTGCTACCCGATGCCCTGCTGCTGACGCTGGCGATGGGAGCATTCTGCTACATCATGGTGTTCGGAAAGACTTACGATTGGTTTGCCCAGCGCTCGATTTGCGTGGCTTGGGCGGTGATGCTTGTCTGCGGAGGCGTATAAGAAATGTAGGCTGTATATGGAATTTGATAAGGAAACTATAATCGAGAAGTTCCAAAATAGCAATTGGTTGGAAAAGGCCCAAAATTGCTTAAAGACACCGGAAGAATTAAAACAATTATCTGATAAATTGAGTGGTTATATGAATAAAGACGGGTTAAAAGATGTGCGAAACCAGTTAACTCAATTGTTAGTTTATCTAAAACAATTGTTGACGAAAGGATACTATGATTATAAAGATAATACGCTTGTTCTTATGGTAGCGGTCATTATTTATGTTGTGTCTCCGATAGATTTGATGCCTGATTTTCTTCCAGCAGTTGGATTTATTGATGATAGTGCTCTTGTAGCATGGTTATTCCAGAAATTAGGAGATAAGCTAACCCAATCTGTACAATAAACAGAACAGGGAAAGGAAGAGAATGTATAGGAATTTTTGAATTAAATATTGAAAAAACTGAGATGTTCGGACAGTTTTTGTCCGTGTTGCCTTTTACTTTTGGCTCAGAAAAGATGAAGTAGTTCAAATGAATGTATCACTTATAAACACACAAAGCATTATGGCAGATAAAGATTTAGATTTTTTGTATCAGTGTTCCAATGAACAGTTAAAGTTACTTGCCGATTTTATGTTGTACGATAAAGACGGTAAGTTAAGATGGGCAGAAGAAATTTCTTCTACGCAGGCTTTCAAGTTGAAGTGATTTAAACTTATGTATATCAATAAAAATGTTGTCAAACAGCGTACAAATAGCATTATTCATTATAAAGTGATTCAAACTTTTAATAGACTTGTTTTAAAAACTTTCCGGTTTAATTTGGAACATTGAAAAACATTAACGGTAAAACCAAATAACTCTCCGAATAGAAATGGTTGACGCATCCGCATGAGATAAGCGATACTAACGGTAGCGTTTTTCGGGATATGCAGACCAAGTATTGTATAAGATAAGAAAGTTTAAAAAAGGTTCATTGAAAGGCCTGTTTTATTGAAAAAAAAGAACTTTGTTCGAAGAAAAATGTAAATTTGTAAATGTTAGCCGTTACATTTTTGCCTTTGAATCTGAAAAACGAAAAAGTATGGGTAAACTTGAAAAATGCTTATATATCGTAGAATTGTTATCACATGGTAGAGCTATGTCTCTTCGTGAGATAAACGAGCATTGGAAGTACTCCTCTTTTTATGATGGAGAGCTTCTTCCTAAATCTTTTGGGCGTTATAAAGAATATGTGTCGGCAGTATTTGCTATTGACATCGAATGCGATAAGCGTTCGAATACGTATTACATAGCCAATCCGGATTACATTGAAAACAATGCGCTTTACAAATATTTGCTTTCCGCATTCCATGTAGAAGCTCTGGTGGAGTTGGCGATGAAGCATAAGGACTGTGTTGTGATGGAAGATGCGCCCAGCGGTGTGGAATATCTTCAGCTAATCCTTAAAGCCATTGACCAAGGTGTAGTTATTGAGTTTGATTATCATTCCTTTAATAAAAAGACTATTACCCATCAGCTACTTATCCCTTGTTTTTTGAAAGTATGGGAAAGCCGTTGGTATCTAATAGCCGAGCCGTTGAGTCGTAAAACGCCCACAGTCTATGCCTTGGAGCGTATCAGCAATCTACATTTGACAGAAGAACGTGCAACTGCTTCTCCCTATATTAAACCGAATACATATTTCGAAGCTTGCTTTGGAGTGAATCATGAGGATTGCATTCCCCAATTGATAAAGCTTAAAGTGTATGGCAGTCAGGTGGATTATATCAAGGCTCGTCCTTTGCACGAATCGCAACAGGAGATAGAGACTGGGGATGGTTGGAGCATTTTCAGTTATTGGCTGAGACCGAGCTATAACTTTTATCAGGCGGTGCTTTGGAATCGGGAGAAGATGGAGGTGCTGGAGCCGGAAGGGGTGAGGAATGAGGTGAAGGGAATTGTAGAGAAAATGAGAAATATGTACTTATAAAATATACGAATATGAATGAAACACTAAAACAAATCCGAGTTAATGCACTGGGATTTAGCGTAAAGGAAATGGCAGAAAAATTGAATATGTCAGTTTCTGAGTATGAGAAAATCGAGAAAGAGTCATTGTCTCTAACGATGTTGGGAAAGGTTGCACAAGCAACAGGGAAGAATGTGGATTTTCTATTGAATGTGCAAAAAGAACCGATAAAGTTTGATATTAAAAATAGTTGGCTTTCTATTTATGACATTGAGCGTAAGCTTTCGCAATTTTTAATGGAGCATAGATCCTATATTGATAGTGAATCTTTGCTTGGTCTTTTAAAGAATATGGTTCGTAAACCGCGGATAGCTTTCGTTGGGCGTTCGGATGCTGGCAAAAGCACCTTGATTAATACATTATTAGGAAGTGATACTCTTCCGGTAAGTTGGACTCCTACGACTTCTATCATTGTCTATGTGAAACATATCAAAGACAAGCCTTCTTATATTAATGGTGATGTTGCAATCTTCCATGCGGATGAGAATAATGAGTTGTGGGATGATACAAGATTGGGTGAACGAGAATACACAGAGTCATATCTGCTTACGACTGGTGATTATTCTTTGCTGAAGGATTATGGATCACGCCAAGGACGTAAATTTGAAGAGACTAATGCTGTTTCTGCTGTAATGTTTGTAAATGCGGATATTCTGGCAAATTGTGATTTGGTGGATTTACCGGGTTTCGGAACCGGGGACAGAGAAAAAGATGATTCTCTGCTTGCAAAGATTAAAAGAATAGATATCTTGATATATATGTCTGCTGCTAATCAATTTATGCAGGCTGAAGATATTGCATATTTACAAAACGGATTGCCTAATTTAGCTTCAATCACATTGAATAATAAGTCATTGAAGCCATTGTCAAATATTTATGTTGTCGCATCTCAGGCTCATGCTGTAGATAACGGCTCAATTATTGAACTCAATAAGATTTTGGATCAAGCTGTTTGTCGTTTTGATAAATCATTGTCTCCCAATTATTGGAGTAACTTGGGGCAAGATATCAATTCTGCAACTTTCCGTAAACGTTTCTTTACTTATTCAACGGATCAGGAAAGCTTGAGAAGAGATTTTGATAAGGACTTACGTGATTTGTTGGAGAAACTGCCTCATGTTATAGTAAGTAAGTTGTTGTCTGTATTCAAAGATGCAATTCAAGAACGAATAAGCAGTGTACAATCACGAATAAAGTCCTTTCGTGAGATATTGTCAGACAGAAGTGCAAAAAAAAAATCTTTAGAAAAAATGTTAGCAGATGAGCCGAACCGCATAAACAAAAATGCAATGGCAAAGCAAAAGATATTTGATGCTATCAATCGTTTTAAGCAGGAAGCAACTGTTGACTTTGTGGAAGAGTATAATCGGATTATTAATAAAGAAAGTATTCTTAATCTGATTAAGAGTAATGATTTTAAGAAAAAAGAAGAGGATATGAAATTGCTCGGCCAAAAATTATCCAATCTTTTGAATGATGCAAACTCGGCTGTTACTCTTCGATATTCGCAAAAGCTTAGCACTTTAGTGGATGAATACATTCATGATTTTGCAGCAGCAACGAATCTGCAATCTTTGGAAACAGGTATTAATGGGAAAGCTGGTTTTGATTTCAAAGCTTCTTTTGCAGGTGGTTTAGCCGGTGTTGCGGTATATGGAGCTTTAGCCGTATGGGCAGCAGGATTAGGTAATTTGGGTGCCTATATTTTGGTCGCAAAAGGTGTTAGCCTTTTAGCAGCTTTAGGCATTGGTATAAGCGGAGGCACAGCTGCTGCCATATCAGCAGTTGCGGCTATCGGTGGTCCTGTCGTCATTGCGGTTGGACTGGCAGCCCTTGTTGCTGCATTGTTCTATGCTATTTTTGCTGCAAATTGGAAGGAAACGATGGCAAAGAACATTGTGAAAGAATATGATAAGAAGAAAGTTCTGGAGGACTGCAAGAAGTCTATCGCTAAGTATTGGGACGATACAAAGTCTGCATTTATTTCTGCTGCGGATAATATGGAGAAAGAGTATAAGGAATATCTGAAAGTTCTTGAAAAAGAAATTAATGAAGTAAATGATGCTGAAATTGGTCAGAAGATTGCTTTTGAAGAGAAGTGTTTAGATATATATAGTCAATTGATTAATAACTTAACAGAATAGCGTATGGAATTGTTCAATGCACTTAAAGACACGAATTTTTGGGATGCTCAGATTGTAGGTAAGAATCTATTTTGTAAGTATCCGGATAACTCAGAATACTTTACTGCATATTTTGATTTCTGTATCAAGGTTGCAGGGTATCCTGTTGAAGTAGAAACCTGTTCATTTTTCTTGAGTGAAGCGGAATTGGCTTTGAACGTATTTTCTGAAAAAGTGGATATGACAGAGGAAAGTTTGTCTCTTATCCAAGGAAAGCGTGCAGAATTGATTAAAGCTTCATCCAAGGTTAATGAAGTGATTGCCAAGAATGACAGAGCAGCTTATGATCAGCAGGTGAAGGCTAATACGGATGCTTTGACTAAGTTGGCTACTTTGAGAGATGAGCTTCTCTCTGTAAGAGCACAAGAAGCTTTTGAAGCAACCTTGAGTGCAATAGCTGTTGCGGATAATTCATTGGATAAATCTATCTTTACAGATAATCAAGCCTCCATTTACGAAAGCTTGACTCGTGGGTATTCAGAACTAGTTTCCAAGAAAATGGCTGAGCTGGCTCATGATGAAGATGTAAAGTATAACAAAGAGGCCGCACAAGCGTTTAAAAAGGCTTTCACTCTGTTTAAAGCAGATGAGGGCAGATACAAAAATCATGATAACAATTTGTATGAGTTAGTGGCTAAATATTTGTTTGCATATGATGCTAGACGCCTGTTTAGTGAAACATTGATTTATTACAATCATGTATATTCATATATGTTCAATAAGTTGGATGACGAAGCTAAGTATCGATTTACTCAGTTCTCGTTTGATACTCCTAAATCAAAGTAGACTATGATAGGTAGTAGAGATACACAAAGACAAGTCATTGGAAGATCTTCTTTACAATACCGTACATGGGGCGGTATTGTAAATCCCATGCTTATGGCTGTGCCAATGCAAGCTGCTAATGCTTTTCAGATTACTCAGTTGACTAACAATTATAATAGTGATTATAGAGCGAGAATTATTCCATTGCGAATAGAGAAGGAAGCTAATCTGATTAGTTTGGATATAAAATTAGCTGTAGACCCCAATTATACTGCTGATAGACAGAAGGGAGTTGATTTGGCCTGGAAATATGAGCAAGCTGATGTTGCAATGGGAGGCACAGGATCTGCTAATTGGAATCCGGAGCAACGAACAGAACTTTTGCAGAGAGGTAAAGTGCGAAATTATGTTGGGCATCATCAAAAGAATGTTGCTAATCATCCTCAACATCAGACTAATCCTGATAATATTCGATTCCTTAGAAATGAGAAACACTTGTCAATAGGGCATAAGGGGAATTTTAGAAATCCAACAGATGATCCTTTTATTGATAAGGATGCAATGCTAAAGCATACTAATAGAAAACGGGTTTTAAGAAATGAATTCAAAGGAATTGGTATTGCTGCCGCAATCGGTTTTGCTACTGGCGCATCCATTGGTTTTATTGTGACTTTAGCACAAAATGGCCTTTCTCCTGAGTCTTTTAAATTAGCTGCTATCGAAGGCGGAAAAGTTGGTTTAGAAGGTATGGCATTTGGGGTTATTGGGCATGTTGCATCAAGAACAATTGGTGAAATGGCGACAAGTGCCATGACTGGTGTTTTGGCTAATGCCGGAATGGAATTGACGGAGAACTTAATGAAGGCTTGTAATATGGGTATTGTTGGCTCTGTAATAATTGTAGCCTCTTCTATCTATCAGTTTGTACGTTTAAAGCGGGCGGGTTGTAGTACACAAGAATGTCTTGCACGTGTAGGTAAGCAAGCCTTGGTATCTGTAGGCTCACTAGCTGTATGTGCTGTGGTTCAAGTAACATTTGGAACCGGTCCTGCAATTGTAGTAGGAATTGCTATAAGTGCAGTTTTACTGAGCTATTCTATGTATAAAGCATACCAAGACAAGGCTCTTGCTGAGAGAATTCAAGGTTATGTAATTGAAAAGTCGTACCCGTCCATTATCGCTTAACTATGTCATATAAAGATTTTGTATCACGAGCCATACAGCAAGATGCAAGAAATGTCTTTGCTGCATCAGATAAAGTACCTGATATAGTGCCTCAATCTTTGCGTAAATTTTATAATGAATATAATCCTGTAGATGTTGAGATTGATACCAAAAAATATGGTGCTATTCGATTTTACGGAATTGATGAGCTGGAAAGGTTACGTGAAGAGTATTATTTTTATCCTAAAGATGTTTTTATTTTTGCTACAAGCAATGGGGATCCATTTTTTATGGGTGAAGATAATCAGGTTTATACTTCGTTAGAAAGTGAATATAGTCCAGAAAAGGTGGCTGATAATTTTACAGCGTTTTTAGAAAGTTGTTTAGTGTAAATATATTATGGAGTGGATAAAATATACAGGACTTAATAAGAATTTTCTTACGACTCAATCAGGTATGGCCAAATGCCCTCAATGCGGGCATGTATTCTATTATGAACATGGACGTTTTTTGACAGAGATACCCCCTATGATAGGACGATCTACCAATTTCCCGTCTCCTTGTCCTAAATGTGGATGCGGCCAATGTAAAAGATTAACTCTTATAGATTATATAAAGCGTGAACGTAGATAACCTTATGAGCAAACTAACCGACCACCTATCAAATCTCTTGCCATTTTCACAGGAAGATAAGAGATACGTAAAAGAGCGTGGTGAAGAACTCGCTACCTCTTTTTTGATTAAAGAAGCCTTGAAAACTGGTACGTATTTGTCTGAGGAATTGGAATTCCAAAATCAGAAGGAGGGGTTCCGATGGCGGGCAAGCAGAAGCCATGCCGTGATATTAGGCACGGTGCTCAACCGAATATTCGATATCCGGAAAGAAAACCTTTTTAGGCTGTATGTGGTTTATACACGAAGAGACGGACAAACAGGGAAAGAATTCATTCAGCCAGATGCTATATGGAACTTTGACTTGTGCAAGGCGATGGCGGATGAAAAGCATCCCGAAATGTTTTATAATCAGGTGACCCTGTGTGTTTCTTATATCTGTAATGAAGAAACAGAGGAAACCGTGCTTATCCATTTAAAGGAGAACGGCGGTGATGAACAGACCCGGTTTATTCGTGCTTCTATCATGCGGACTCTTTCGACTGAGAAAGGTGATGTTTCATTCTTGGCTACTCAAAACCGGCCGGAAACCTGTTCCATTTTGTTTGCATACGACATGACAGATTCACAAAAACGGATTGTCGAGTTTGAGAAGAAAGTGGAAAAAGCGGCCGATAAATATGCAAAAGGAAAAGAACTGGATGCGGATGAAATGGCCTTGATTGCTAAAATCGCTCCTGAAGCTGGATGGTATTATTCGTGGGGATACAAGGCTTTCAATGAGAAACGTTATTGGGATGCTTTGTTGTATTTCGAGAATGCTGTTTATTTGTTGAAGGAAAAGTTTTACGATAATACCCTTTCGGATGAAGAATTGGATGTATTTTATCATTGTTGTTATTTGATAGGTTTTTGTTATGCTGAAATGGAGTTATATCAGAAAGCCTATTATTATCTGAGTTTTGTTTGGCCCTTGGATAATGTTACATACAGTTGTGAATATGTCAATTGTTTGGTTAATATTAAAGATCCCCGTGCCCTGCAGGAGATAGATGATGAGTTGAAGCGATTGGATGCCTTGAAGGAAGAAGAACTTCCGGAGGAAATCTTTCATTATTATTGTTTCTTGTTCCGTAGACGTGCACATGTTCTCACGGATATGCATCATTTGGATGAGGCGGAGAAGTTGCTGAAGAATTTGATAGAACTAGGTGATCAGTCTAAATTAATTCGGCATGAACTGGATTATATTAAGCAACTACGCAAAATGCAACAAGAAAATTCATAAAAATCTTTTCCTGTCGGACAACTTTTGTCTTAGTCTCTGCTTTCCTTTGCATTATCAAACTTATAAAATTGAGGATATGAAAGAAGACAGGGACTTGCAGTTTTTAGCGTCATGCAAAAGTGAAGATTTGAAGACGTTGGTCGATATGATGACATCCGATAAGGACGGGAATGTGCGTTTGTCGGAACAGTTGACAAATACGGATGCTTACTTACAGTATTATCCCGACCGTCTACCCTGTATGTGGCAAAAGATTGCCAACGAGTTGCAACGCTTTGGCGGCAATACGATAGTGAATGTGTTCCGCAAGGGAGGTGTGTGCTATCGGGAAATATTGCAGGATGTATGCCGAAAGATGGAAGTCTGGTTCTCCGACTTGGACGAGACCGCAGAGATAGAGAGACGCTTGTTGGAAAAGGTCTGTATGGAAACGGTAAGGCGTATGCCAGAAGAAGAGTTGCGGCAGATGGCGGAACAATTGGGCATTGGCGAGAAGCATCCGCAGAAGTTCATGGTGGTGTTCGCCCTTCAGATAGCGATACGGAAAGGGGGCGTGTTGTTTACCCGGATTGCGCTTTATGTAGCGCAGATGATTTCGAAGATGTTGCTGGGTAGGGGGGTATTGATGCTTGGCGGAAATCTGCTGAATAAGGCGTTCGGTATTTTCGGCGGTCCAATTGGCTGGGCAGTCACTTTAGGTTGGGCGGCTTTCGATTTGGCTTCGCCGGCTTACCGGGTGACGATTCCCTGCGTGATACAAGTGTCGTGTATGCGTTTGCGGTTAATGGAAGAAAGGAGGATAGGTTATGAGGGCGCAAGACATTATGCATCCTGAAGATGCGAAGGCAATACGGTTGATAAAGAGTGTGCCGGGCTGTGAGGAATTAGTTCGTAAATTCATGAAGTTGGGCTATGAAGCCCAATACCGAGGAGAGAATCTGGCGAATATGATTAAAGTCACTTCAAGGAATTTTCCGGATATCTATGCTATTTTTAAAGAGGTGACGGTTAAAATCGGCATCATGGAACCGGAACTGTATGTGTATAACGACCCCATGATGAACGCTTATACTTACGGTGAGACCCGTACGTTCATCGCCTTATCCAGCAGTTTGGTGGAGCGGATGAGCAAGGAGGAATTGAAGGGAGTTATCGCCCATGAGTGTGGTCATATTTTGTGCCGCCATACGTTGTATCTCACCATATATGAGACGCTGAAAGAGATGGGCGTGTTTTTAGGCTTGATACCTTGGATGATGTTCTCGCCGCTTTATTTGGCTTTGCAATACTGGAACAGGAAAAGCGAATTGTCCGCCGACCGTTGTGGGGCAGCAGTTGTTGGTGAAGAAACCTATCAGTCGGTGTTGATAAAGTTGGCATCGGGAATGAAAGAAGAATCCCGCCAGCCGGATTGTCTGGTGGAACAAGGAAAAGCGTATGAGGCGCTGAAGTGTTCTTCGCTTTGGAACCGGATACAACAGGAATATCAGCGTATTTTTTATTCGCACCCTCAATTGTGCGTGCGGGCATTGGAACTGGACCGCTGGAAGGTTTCGTATGCTTACCGTAGCCAACGGAACAAATATTAATTAATAAAACGAAGAAACAATATGAACAAGGCGATAACTTCTTTTGGGAAACGGCTGTTTTTCCGTTATGATGTTAGCCGAATGCGCGAGGCTGTGGTGGATTATCTGACAGCGGAAGGCATACAGACGGAGGTGAAAGACGGCATGATACGGGTGCTGTTTGAAGACTATTATTATAATGTGGAGTTCGACTTGGACGGGGAATATCCTCGGTGTGATATTTCGTTCCGAATGAAGGACGAAAAATATGAAAAGCTAGATTTGTCGCGCAAGACTTTCATTGCGGATAAAGTCAATACAGATGAGGATTATTTGTCGACGCTGAAGGCGTTTGGTGACGTGATAATCGTTGATGCGCATTTTTATTTTGTTGACCGCAAAATGCTGCTTTCGCTTTTCTATGAGTATTTTGTGGATGTGAAAGATGCAGTAGACGATATGTGCGATTTGTTGCAAAACGAATTGAGCGGGAAAGAGGAAAAACGTCCGATAGGTTTTACGGCGAGTCCAGTCCCCTCGTCCAAAGAAGAAGCAAAGGTAGTGGCTTGTAATAAACAAACAGAATAACTATGACACGCGGAACAATTTTATTCATTTACACCAAGTGCAAGAAAGTTTTTTTGGCACCAGACATAGAATATGGCGCAATGTTTTTTTCGGTACCCATGCCTTGCGAACGTTGCGGGAGCATACGTACCCTGCCGATGGAGCTACAGTTTCTCGTTACAAGTGTTATCAAAGAGGAGAATTAAGTTATATACCAAGATGGCATATCGGACAGGAATTTGTTGATGAAAACTTTAAAATAAAACAACAACAATGAGAGCCTTTATACACTGTGATTCTACCGGCTACCCTTGTAATACCAATGCGTTTACGGCATTTGTTGGTTTGCGGGAGATGGGGTACGAGTGCATCTTCTTCCAAAGATACGAAGAGCTAATGGCGAATAATCACTGTAAGGAAGAAGTCATCGTCAGCGGCATCGGAATGATTCGGAGAAGATTGCAGGATTTCGGGATTGCCTGCTTTGCTATAAACTATCCAGAAGAATTAAGAAAATATCTCGGAAGGAAGATTTGGAAATCGACCATTAATGAGATAGCGAATACTCCTACAGCGTGGCCAGTATTTGTCAAATCAGTTGAAGGGAAAAGGTTGTCAGGTAGGGTTATTAATAGTATTCACGATTTGGTGGGTTGCGGATGCTGTGATAATAATTACGAGGTGTTGTGCAGCGAACCTGTTGATTTTATTGCAGAATGGAGAGTGTTTGTCAGATATGGAAAGATACTTGATGTTCGACCTTATAAAGGCGATTGGAAAGTGCATTATGACCCGAACGTGATTGAATGTGCCATCAAAGATTATATAACTGCGCCTAATGCGTATGGCATTGATTTCGGGGTGACTTCAAGCGGGGAGACCTTGCTGGTTGAGGTGAACGAGGGTTATGCCTTGGGATGTTATGGCCTGTTCCCACACCTTTACGCCAAACTTGTCCTCACACGTTGGGCTGAGCTGACGGGTACATCCGATGAATATGGGTATGTCTAATGAAGTGAGATAACTCAGAAAAGTGAACTTAAAACAACAATAAGTCATGACACGCGGAACAACTTTATTCATTTGCACCCAGTGCAAGAAAGTTTTTTTGGCACCAGACATAGAATATGGCGCAATGGCTTTTTCGGTGCCCATGCCTTGCGAACGTTGCGGAAGCATACGCACCCTGCCGATGAAGTTCGATTTTTTTGTTGATTCAATAAATCCGGATAAGCCGTTGGAACGACAATTACGTGATTACGCAATGTACAAGGATATCTGGGGAAAGCAGGGCTCAAATTCGTATATGGGGCAAGATACGCCCGACGAGCAATACCGCATCGGGATGGAGTATCTGGATGACAGCTTTCATGGTTCTGATGTCGCTTTTTATTGGTTAATGAAAGCGGCCAAACGCGGGCATGTCCAGGCACAGTATCAAGTGGGTAGATTGCTACGTCACAGGCCTCCCGTACCCAAATATCTGCAAAACCCACCCTTTTGCTACACGGAGGGCACGGCTTACCAATGGATGGCCCAAGCAGCTGAACAGGGTTTGCCGGAAGCCATGTGTGGTTTGGGGAACATGTATTGCGTCGGAGACGTGATTGAAAAGAATCCGGAAAAAGCGTTCGCATGGCATCTGAAAGCGGCCATGTCGGGTTGTGCGGCGAGCGAATATGCCATAGCTTGCCTGTATGAACAAGGCCAAGGAGTGGAGCAGAACACGTTCAAGGCGTTGCGTTGGTGTTGGAAAGCAGCCTTGCATGGATATGCGGAAGCGCAGCTGCGTTTGGGCATTGTTTATGAAAGTACCGGAAAGGAGCGGTATTTCCATACGGCGGCCACTTTCTACCAGCAGGCGGCACAACAGAATATGGTAGAAGCCTGGCTACGTTTGGCCGCGCTTTATGAGGCGCGCAAGAGTGAACAAAACTTGCAAAAGGCCTGGGAATGTTACGTGAATGCCTGGGAAGCGGGGGACGAAAACGCGTACCAGGAAGCGAAGCGCCTGGTGGATGAAGGTCTGGCGAATCCGGACGCTTCCACCCTGATGGCATGGTACAGGAAGTGTATCGAACGAGGGCATAAAGAAGTATGGTATGACTTGGGCAAGATATACCATGAGGGCAGAGGAGTGGAACGGAATCTGCAAGAAGCCCGTCAATGCTATCTGTTTGCCGCACGTACCTCTCATGTACCCGAGGCACAGTTTGCATTGGGGCGTATGTATGAACAGGGTGAAGGCATCCAACCGGACTTGCAAAAGGCCATCCGCTGGTATAAGGAAGCGGCGAATCAAGGACATACGGAGGCACAGGTCGCTTGCAGGCGGTTGAAGGTGTATGAACCGCGCGAGGGATTCGATACCTGGCAACAGTTGGCTTTGCTTTATGAGGTGGGCAAAGGTGAACAAGATTTGCAAAAGCTTTGGGAATGCTACCTGAATGCTTGGGAAGCGGGAAATGAAAACATATATCAGGAAGCGAAACGTCTGTTGGATGAAGGCTGGGTGAAGCTGGACGCTTCCACTCTGATGGAATGGTACAGAAAGTGTATCGCACATGGACACAGAGAAGCATGGTATGACCTGGGTAAGATATATCATGAGGGCAGAGGAGTGGAACGGAATCTGCAAGAAGCCCGTCAATGCTATCTGTTTGCCGCACGCACCTCTCATGTACCCGAGGCACAGTTTGCATTGGGGCGTATGTATGAACAGGGTGAAGGCATCCAGCCGGACTTGCAAAAGGCCGTTCGCTGGTATAAGGAAGCGGCGAAGCAAGGACATACAGAAGCACAGGCTGCTTGTTGGCGGTTGGAAGACGGAGATGACTGAAAACGATGATTCAACAAAATGAACTTGAACAATAATAACTATGATACGCGGAACAACTTTATTCATTTGCACCAAGTGCAAGAAAGTCTTTTTGGCACCAGACATAGAATATGGCGCAATGGTTTATTCAGTACCCATGCCCTGCAAGCGTTGCGGAAGCAGACGGACACTACCGGTGTTGCAATTGCCTTATTATGCAGTGTATAAGAAGATTTGGAAGACGATGGAATAATAATAAGGAGGTTTGATTATGCGTGTTTTAATTGAATTGGGGATTTCTTAGAAGGGAAGTTTTGGTGATATACTAAAAAATACTATTGTTAGTATCTCTATATTCATGCGGATGAATGCTTCTGTTCTATCCGTAGGATTTATCAGTTCTACGGATAGAATTTACTAGGTCTCGGATACATCCGAATAATGTCCCTATCAGAATAGGGGATAGGTAAAAAAACAAAAATCCCCATAACTCAAAGAGTTACAGGGATTTATTATGTTGTTTTAAGTATGTATTACTTATTCAGAGCCAAAGCCACATTTACAGCGCAAGCTACAGTACATCCTACCATCGGGTTGTTACCGATACCGAGGAATCCCATCATTTCTACGTGTGCGGGAACTGATGAAGAACCTGCGAACTGAGCGTCTGAGTGCATACGACCCATAGTGTCGGTCATACCGTAAGAAGCAGGACCGGCTGCCATGTTGTCCGGGTGAAGTGTACGGCCTGTACCACCACCTGATGCTACTGAGAAGTAAGGTTTGCCGGCAAGAACACGTTCTTTCTTGTATGTTCCGGCTACCGGATGCTGGAAGCGAGTCGGGTTAGTAGAGTTACCAGTGATAGATACGTCTACATTTTCGTGCCACATGATGGCTACACCTTCACGAACGTCGTCAGCACCGTAGCATTTTACTTTTGCACGCGGACCGTCTGAGTACGGAGTTTCTTTTACGATGTTCAGGTTACCGGTGAAGTAATCGAACTTAGTCTGAACGTAAGTAAAGCCGTTGATACGAGAGATAATCATCGCAGCGTCTTTTCCCAAACCGTTCAGGATGCAGCGCAACGGGTTTTTACGTACTTTGTTTGCCATTTCAGCAATTTTGATGGCACCTTCAGCAGCAGCGAATGATTCGTGACCTGCCAAGAATGCGAAACATTGAGTTTCTTCGCGCAGCAAACGTGCAGCCAAGTTTCCGTGACCCAAACCTACTTTACGGTCATCGGCTACTGAACCTGGAATACAGAATGCCTGCAAACCGATACCGATAGCTTCGGCAGCGTCAGCAGCGTTTTTGCAACCTTTTTTCAGTGCGATGGCGCAACCTACTACGTAAGCCCATTTTGCGTTTTCGAAGCAGATACCCTGCGTTTCCTGACAAGTCAGATACGGGTCGAGACCTGCTGCGTCACAGATTGCATTAGCTTCTTCAATGTCTTTGATGCCGTTTTCGTTCAATGCAGCAAGAATTTGCTTCATACGGCGGTCTTGACTCTCAAATTGTACTGGTCTAATCATAATCTGTGTCCTCCTATTATTCTTTACGTGGGTCAATATATTTAACTGCTCCTTGTTCGGGTTTGAAGCGTCCGTATGTACCGGTTACAGCTTTCAGTGCTTCGTTAGCATCTACACCCTTCTTGATTTGTTCCATGAATTTGCCCATGTGAACATATTCATAACCGATTACTTGGTTATCTTTATCCAAAGCCATGCGAGTGATGTAACCTTCGGTCAGTTCGAGGTAACGAGTTCCTTTAGCTTTTGTTCCGTACAGTGTACCTGTCTGGCTGCGGAGACCTTTACCCAAGTCTTCCAGTCCGGCACCGATCATCAATCCGCCTTCTGAGAAAGCTGACTGCGTACGGCCGTAAACGATTTGCAGGAACAGTTCACGCATAGCAGTATTGATAGCGTCGCAAACCAAGTCGGTATTCATTGCTTCCAAGATCGTTTTGCCCGGCAGGATTTCAGAAGCCATTGCTGCTGAGTGAGTCATACCTGAGCATCCGATTGTTTCTACCAAGCATTCTTCAATAACACCTTCTTTAACGTTCAGTGTCAGTTTACATGCGCCTTGTTGGGGTGCGCACCATCCCACACCGTGTGTTAAACCTGAGATGTCTTTGATTTCTTTTGCTTGAATCCATTTTCCTTCTTCAGGAATTGGAGCCGGACCGTGATTAGGTCCTTTTGCGACACAACACATGTGTTCAACTTCGTGTGAATAAATCATATTCTTTACGTTTTTATTAGTTGGTAATAAAAAATAGGTATTCGTAAACCACTCGATTAAAGAAATTCTTCCTTAATCCGCACGCAAAGTTAGTCGTTTTATTTTGTTCTACAACGGGTGATAGCAAACTTTTTCTTTTCTTTTTATAATATTTTTGCTTTACCTTTGCCTGTAAGAATTTTTAAAACGACTACCTATATATAGGTAATAATAATTAGGTATAATGGATGTGACTAAAATTGAAGTAACAGATGAGGCTTTGCGCAAGGGAGCGGCGGAAGGCATGGACGGTTTTTTACAAGTATTTATCGACAAGTATCTTGAAGTGACGGGCGGTGTGCCGGATGCAGAGACCATGCCGCTGCTTAACGGTTATCAGCATACCTTGTTGGGATACCACTTTTTCCGTGAAGAGGTGCTTGAGGGAGGCTTTGTCCAGCTTATCCAAAACGGCTATGCGCCTTATATTTTCGGTAATCCCTTTGCTAAAGCGATGCGTATTTTCGGAGCCAAGAATTTTTCGAAATTGATTTACGAGGCGCAGAAGATATACGAGGCTAACAAAGAGGATTTGGAACGTGAGCGTACCGACGAGGAGTTTATGGCGATGTACGAGCAGTATGAGGCTTTCGATGATTTGGAAGAATCGTTTATGGATATGGAAGAGGAGGTGACGGAACAGGTGGCTCGTTACGTTGACGAACATCTGGAACAGTTCGCCCAAATCGTTCCGTAGATAACCGGATTTCAGCCTTTTGGGAGGGCTTATGAGTTTATCCGCATGTGTTGGTTAAAACAAGCCCATAAACTCATAAGTCTATCCGCATGTGTTCCCTCTTTCTATGGGTAGAATTTTGGCGCTGATAATGAGGCCGATGGAAACCCTTAAAAAGGCTTACGGAATGTACAGCCGTTTTTCCATTCCGAGCAGCCGTAAGCCGTTTTTCCTTTTATGATGATTCCTTTGCCGCAAACGGGGCAGGCACGGCCTAACATGGCGTCTCCTTCGGGCAGTGGCGGCGGAGGCGTATCTGCTACTTTGCGTTTGCGCGGAGCTCTCGGTTTTGTCGGGGCAGGTTTGTCGGCGGAAGCATCTTTCCTGCGAGCCGCTTTCTTTACCGGGGTGGCAGCATCTTCGGGTGCAACGGTTACACGGCGGTTGGTATTGTCGCGCAGCACACTGTAAACGATGTCCGTAACCATTTGTTTCAGTTCGGCGAGGAATGTGCCGGCATCATAACTCCGGCGTTCTATTTCTCGCAATTTCTTTTCCCAGATGCCCGTCAGTTCTGCCGATTTCAACAGCTCTTCATGGATGAGTTGTATCAGTTCCACCCCTGTGGGAGTAGCAATCAGGTTTTTCCGTTCCTTACGTATGTAGTGACGTTTGAAAAGCGTTTCGATGATGGCGGCACGTGTAGAGGGGCGTCCTATCCCGTTTTCTTTCAGTGCGTCGCGCAGCTCATCGTTGTCTACCAGCTTTCCGGCCGTTTCCATGGCGCGCAGCAACGTGGCTTCAGTGTATGGGCGTGGCGGCTGTGTCCATTTCTCGTTAAGTTGCGGTTGGTGAGGTCCGCTTTCTCCTTTTGTAAAAGCAGGCAAAACGCTTTCTTCTTCGTTTTCTTTATTCTCGTCGGACTGAGGCTCTTTGGCGAAAATAACACGCCATCCCGCATCAAGGATTTGTTTGCCGGTTGCTTTGAATTCTATTTCTTCTGCCACTCCCGTAACGGTGGTTGTCGAAAATTTGCAGTCAGGATAGAATACAGCGATGAAACGGCGGGCTATCAGGTCGAATACGCGCCGTTCCATGTCGGTCAGTCCTTGCGGATTTACTCCCGTAGGAATAATGGCATGGTGGTCGGTTACTTTGGAGTTGTCGAACACTTTTTTCGATTTCAGCAGCGGTTTTCCGAGGATAGGCGCAGTGTAGGCAGCATAATCTCTGATGCCCTCTAATATTTTCGGACATTTGGGGTAAATGTCATCGCTCAGGAATGTCGTGTCGACGCGCGGATAAGTTGCCACTTTCTTTTCGTATAGCGACTGGATGAGTTGCAGCGTCATGTCCGCCGAGTAGCTGAACTTCTTGTTACATTCTACCTGCAATGACGTCAGGTCGAATAATCGGGGAGGGGCTTCCGAACCTTTTTTCGATGTAATGTCGGTAATCGTAAACGGTTTGTCTTTGATGCGTTCCAGCAGGGCGCGTCCCGTCTGTTCGTCTGTAATGGGCGGAATCCCCCGGTTGGTATCTTCTTTTGCCGCGGTTTTCTTTTTCGCGTTCGGATTTTCTTTTTCCTTTTCAGCCTCTTCCGCTAATTCTTCATCGCTCTTCCGGACGATGGCAGCAAACAGTGTGTCGCGGTAAATGGTCTTTAGTTCCCAGTATTGCTTCGGGACAAAGTGTTCTATTTCCTGCTGACGTTTTACAATCAGAGCCAGCGTAGGTGTCTGTACGCGCCCTATGGAAAGAATCTGCTTGTTCTGTCCGTATTTTAAAGTATAAAGCCGGGTGGCATTCATTCCCAGCGTCCAGTCGCCGATGGCACGGCTCAACCCCGCCTCGTATAGCGGTTGGAAGTCCGACTGGTCTTTCAGGTTTGCAAATCCCTCCCGGATGGCTTCTTCCGTGAGCGAGGAAATCCACAACCGTTTTACCGGACATTTGGCTCCCGCTTTCTGCATAACCCATCGCTGGATAAGTTCACCTTCTTGTCCGGCATCGCCGCAGTTTATAATCAGGTCAGCCTGCTGCATCAGTCCTTCGATGATGTGAAACTGTTTTTCGATACCCGTATCATTAATGAGCTTGATGCCGAAGCGGGGCGGTATCATAGGAAGGCTTCCCAATGACCATGCCTTCCAAGCCGGCGTATATTCATGCGGTTCTTTCAGAGTGCAAAGATGTCCGAATGTCCAAGTTACTTGGTATCCGTTTCCTTCTATGTAACCGTCTTTTCGGTTTCTTGCGCCGAGTACTTCGGCTATGTCGCGTGCCACGCTGGGCTTTTCGGCTATACAAACTATCATAAGCAAGCTGTCTTTAACGGCGACAAAGTTAGCAAAAAACCGCTAACATGCGGATAAAATCTGAATGTTGCCGCATATTCTTTCGTCGTAATCCGATATATTTTTCTATCTTGCGGACGATTTCTAACCTTAATTTATTTAAAAGACATAAGAAGCGATATGAAAAACGGACAATATTTGTTGGCAAAAATATGCCGGTGGGGAATGATGGGGGCACTTGTGTGTTTGGGAAGAGTGCTTCCGGTAACAGCAGATGAAGGACAAGATAATTTGACTTTGCGTTATAACCGTCCGGCGGAATATTTTGAAGAGGCGTTGGTGATAGGTAATGGAACGTTGGGAGCCGTGGTGTATGGCGGAACAGATAAAGACCGGATTTCACTGAACGACCTAACGTTGTGGACGGGTGAACCTGACAAATCCGTTACTACGCCCGATGCCTACAAAGCCATTCCAGATATCCGGGCTTTGCTGGATAAAGAAGATTACCGGGCTGCCGATAGCGAATATCGCAGGGTACAGGGACATTACAGCGAAAATTACCAACCGCTTGGAACATTAACCATTAATTATCTTGACCGTGAGGCAGACGTTACTTCGTATCAACGGCTGTTGGATATCGGTAATGCTACTTCGCAAACTGCTTACCGGCGTGGCGGCAAACTGTTTACTACCGATTATTTTGCATCTGCTCCCGATTCGGTGATTGTTATTCGCCTCAAGTCTGAATCTGATAAAGGCATTAACGCCGTACTTTCGTTTGATTCGCCGTTGCCTCACTCCGCAGTGTCGGGCGATCATGCGATTTCGGCAGAAGGCTATGCGGCTTATCACTCTTATCCCGTGTATTATGACGGTGTAAAAGAAAAACATCTGTACGACCCCGACAGAGGGATACACTTTAAGACCATTATAAAAGTAATTGCTCCGCCGGCGTGTGTTGAAAGCCATCCTTCCGGTGAACTGAAAATTAAAGATTGCAGTGAAGCCTTGATATTGATAGCCAATGCCACCAGTTTTAATGGCTTTGATAAAGACCCGGTGAAAGAAGGACGTGATTATCAGCATATCGTGGCAAGGCGGATGAAGCAGGCGATGGCAAAGACTTACGATGAGCTCCGCCGCTCGCACGTGGCAGATTATAAACAGTTTTTCGACCGTGTTTCGCTGGACTTAGGAGAGACTGCTCCCGACATAGCTACCCTGACTACCGATGAGCAGTTGCGCCTGTATACCGATAGCTTGCAACATAATCCGGAGCTGGAGGCACTTTATTTCCAGTACGGACGTTACTTGCTGATATCGTCTTCGCGTACGCCGGGCGTTCCTGCTAACCTGCAAGGTCTGTGGAATGAAAAAATACTGCCGCCGTGGAGTTGCAACTATACTACCAATATCAATCTGGAAGAAAACTATTGGGCTGCCGAAACCACCAACCTTAGCGAAATGCACCGTCCGCTGATGGATTTCATCGGCAACCTGAGCCGGACGGGAAAAGAAACGGCTAAAGCTTATTATGGTGTAGATAAAGGATGGTGTCTGGCGCATAATACGGATATATGGGCAATGACATGTCCCGTAGGTTTGCGCGACGGAGACCCCTCTTGGGCTTGTTGGACAATGGGAGGCGCATGGCTTTCTACGCATATTTGGGAACATTATTCATTTACGCAGGATAAAGATTTTCTGAAAGATGCTTATCCGATGCTGAAAGGAGCCGCCGAGTTCTGCATGGGGTGGCTGGTTGAAAAAGACGGCTACCTGATGACTTCGCCCGGAACATCTCCTGAAAATAAATTCGTAACCCCCGATGGGTATGTAGGAGCCACTTTGTACGGCAGTGCGTCCGACCTTGCTTTGACGCGCGAATGCCTGATTGATGCTGTTCATGCGGCAGAAGCATTAGGTGTGGATAAGGATTTCAGAAAACACGCAAAACAAACGCTCAGCAAACTCTTGCCTTACCGCGTAGGGAAAAACGGAAACTTGCAGGAGTGGTTCCATGACTGGAAAGACGAAGACCCGAAACACCGTCACCAGTCCCACCTTGTCGGACTTTATCCGGGACATCACCTTTCCATTGCCGATACGCCCGAACTTGCCCGCGCCTGTGCCCGCACGCTCGAAATAAAAGGAGACGAAACGACAGGGTGGAGCACCGGATGGCGTGTAAATCTGTATGCACGCCTGCACGACAGCAAGAATGCCTACCACATCTACCGCAAACTGCTGCGTTACGTCAGCCCCGACGGTTATCAGGGGAAAGACGCACGCCGGGGCGGAGGCACGTATCCTAATCTGCTGGATGCCCATTCTCCTTTTCAGATTGATGGTAATTTCGGAGGTTGTGCCGGAGTGGTCGAAATGTTGATGCAGTCGACAGCCGATGAAATCATCCTGCTTCCGGCTTTGCCGGCGCAGTGGAAAGACGGTAGCGTAAAAGGAATCTGTGCACGGGGAGGCTTTGTGGTCGACATGGCGTGGAAAGACGGGAAGGTCGTTTCATTGGCTGTTTTCTCTCGGAAAGGTGGAAAAACGCGCATCAGCTTCAATGGAAAAAGAAATTCAATATCTCTTAAAGCCGGCGAGAAAAAGCAGTTATTATGACACATTGCAGCATACAATTCCCAAAAATAAATAAAAAATGCGGCTATTCTATGCCTTTGGCTGTGAAATCCGATATATTTGGCAAAATATTTGTTGGATTTATCATGTAAAAACGCTACCGTTAGTGTTGCCTGTTTCATGCGGTAGTGTTACACAGTTCTACCCATAGAATTGGTCAGTCCTATGGGTAGTGTTTTCGGGCATCAGAACAGCCTCTCAGAACGGGAGCAGGCACATAGTAAAATGTCATAGTAAAAAGATAGAAATTATGTTTATTTGGATTGTATTTATCGGCATAGCCGTGATTAGTTATCTGGTGCAAGCCAGTTTGAAAAGCAAGTTTGAAAGATATTCTAAAATACCTGTTGCGGCAGGAATGACCGGACGCGAGGTGGCAGAAAAAATGCTGCGCGACAATGGCATCTATGATGTAAGGGTGATTAGTACGCCGGGCATGTTGACCGACCATTACAACCCGACCAACAAGACGGTGAACCTGAGCGACGATGTATATAACACTTGCAGCGTGGCAGCAGCTGCGGTTGCCGCCCATGAGTGCGGACATGCCGTTCAGCACGCCCGTGCCTACGCTCCGTTGCAGATGCGTTCGGCACTGGTTCCTGTGGTTCAGTTTTCTTCGTCTATCGTGTCGTGGGTACTGCTGGCAGGCATTGTTTTGGTGAATGTTTTCCCTCAGCTTTTGCTGATAGGTATTTGTCTGTTCGCCATGACTACGCTGTTCAGCTTTATCACACTGCCGGTCGAAATAGACGCAAGCCGTAGGGCGCTGGTGTGGTTGAACACAGCCGGAATAACAAATTCTGCCAGCCACAAGCAGGCGGCGGATGCTTTGAAGTCGGCTGCATACACGTATGTGGTAGCTGCATTGGGCTCGTTGGCAACACTGATTTATTACGTGATGATTTATATGAACCGACGCGAGTAATACCGGAAAGATTTTCAGGGGTGTCAGGGTTCCGCAGATTTGTATCGGTAAGTTAAGGCAGAACATGCGCCGACCACTACAACCGCAAAGTAAAAGCAAGAGGGTCAGGCTATATATAAATGTTAATCCTGCCCGATTTATTGAAAAAAAAGTGCAGTACGCCGTTCGTGGTGTACCGCACTTTTTTTATATTTGTTCGCAAAGTAGTATGCTTAAAGAAAATAACAGCCGATTTCGCTGTTGGCATGACGTTATCGGTTATAAAAAGAACAGAATGAAAATATATATTCCTATCATAATAAGTATAATTTTTTGTATGGCGTATTGCCTCTGCATAAATCTGGTCAATATATACAAACCTATTGCACACATGGATATTTCAATAGGAATACTTTTCCGATTGAGTGTAATAGTTATGTTTTTAACTTTATTGATGGGGATGCTAACAGTACGATTTACCAAAAGGAAATATTTGATAGTAATTCCTATAATCATGCCTATTTTGTTATGGTGTTCTTATGTAAAATTATTTCCTTGCAGGTCGTTTGTTTATATGGGGATATCTGCCTTGATTTATCTTATACATATATCAATTTTATGGTATTATAATAAGGCAAAGTATAAGAAGAATAATCCGATAACATGCGGCTAAATCGCCCTTGAAATGGTCGATTATCCGCCAGACATTATCGGCTCAATAAAATGTTCAATTTTTAATTAGAAGAAAATGAATACTAAAACAAATGATTTAAAAGAAGTTATCAAAAGTTGGATCATCAATATTGATAAAACAGAAGAATTGCCTTCTGATATTGTGGCTTTGAGCTTTAATCTTTATGAACCTTATGGTTTAGAAATGGTTGGTTCTACTTGGTTTGATGAAAAGGATGAAGATTGGGCATGTGATGAAAGTTTTGAACCAGCTCAAAGAAGTTGTCCTAATTTTGAAATTTCAGACAAACTAAAATGGGAAGAAGTGTTAGAAATAGTTGTTGCTATTCTTAAAGACTTACTCAATGAACTTGCTGACTTAAATATTTTTAGAGTAGAACATATCGCAGTTGGATTTGTAGATGGTGATTTGATTATCATTAAATAATCAATATGCCGCCATAACATACGGCTAAATCGCCTTTGAAAGGTCGATTATCCGTCAGACATTAGCGACTGCTTGTAAAACGACAGTGATATGAAAACAAATATACCCTTTGAATTGACAAATGAAGAACGTAAATACTTAGGATTATCCCCTGTTAGTGATACATGGGAGTTAGTCTATTTTGCAGGACAATATTTGTATTATGACGGTAATGTCATTCGTAAAAAAATAACAGTAAATGATGATGGTTCATATTCTGAAGCTGAATTGTACGAGATTACAGCAGAAAACCATACTATTCTTTTACCCAAAACCAAACGGGGAAAGTCTAAGAAGATGAATTATACAGCAACATTGTCTTTTCGACCGTTTGGTGTATATTTCAGTTTTTCCCCGTACTACGTAACTATTGACAATAATACAACTCAAATAACATTCTACCATGAAGTTTTCCAAAGCAGACTATCTTTGAAAGAATGGTTGAGTCGATGGGTTTCAGAAACAACAGAAGAAGACTTGAAAGAAATAGAACTTTACAAAAATGCCAAACGCCAACATATAAAATATCGGGAAGGAGATTTCTTCGCTTTTAAGATTGGAAGAAGAAAATGGGGATTCGGGCGTATTGTATTGAATATTGCAGAACGGCGCAAGTCTGCAACATTTAAAGCTCAAAAGAACTATGGATTAACCAATCTAATGGGAAAGCCTTTATATATCATGGTTTATCGAAAAATAGCAGAAACAATAGAAATTGATATAAATGAATTGGCATCGTGTGAAACTTTACCTGTTCAAGCTATTATGGATAACAACTTTTATTATGGTGAATACAAGATAATAGGAAATCTGCCTATAACAGCAGATGAATGGGAACCTATAATATCATACGGTAGAAGTATCAGTGCATGGGATAGGTATACAGTGTATTTACAATACGGACTGATATTTAAAGAAACGACCATTGATAAATTTAATAAATATTTAATTGACTGCAATGGTAAAGTCAATCCTTACAGTAACGAAGCTATTGGTTGGGTTATTAATGATGTCCGATATGAAAAGACAGATTTGAGAGCACCGGAGAATATTGATATAAAACGTGAGATCTTTACGTTTTTTGGTCTGGATGCAAACAAGAGTTATGCGGAAAATCTAAAATTGGAGATAGATAAGTAGTTAACGAGGTTTAGCCAACCGCTGAACGTTGTACCTCGTCAATCCATTATCGCTAAATAAATTACAAACTAAAATAAAATCGGCATGAATCTGCGGAATCCGCGTTTTTCTGCGTACTTTTGTGCGGAAAATCAAAAAGTTAAAATCAATTATGGCAACAAAACCAAGCATACCTAAAGGAACAAGAGACTTTTCTCCCGCTGAAATGGCGAAACGTAACTATATATTTAATACGATTCGTGACGTGTTCTATCTGTATGGCTTTCAGCAGATAGAGACTCCTGCGATGGAAAACCTGTCGACACTGATGGGAAAATATGGGGAGGAAGGTGACAAATTATTATTTAAGATTCAAAATTCAGGCGATTATTTTTCGGGATTGACCGACGAAGAGTTATTGAGCCGTAATGCTGCGAAACTGGCAAGCAAGTTCTGCGAAAAAGGTTTGCGTTACGACCTTACCGTGCCTTTTGCCCGCTATGTGGTGATGCACCGCGATGAAATTACTTTTCCTTTCAAACGATTTCAGATTCAGCCTGTATGGCGTGCCGACCGTCCGCAGAAAGGGCGTTACCGTGAATTTTACCAGTGTGATGCCGATGTGGTAGGAAGCAACTCTTTGCTGAACGAAGTTGAATTGGTTCAAATGATTGATGCCGTGTTCGCTAAGTTCGGTATCCGTGTGTGTGTGAAGATAAACAACCGCAAGATTCTGACAGGAATAGCCGAAATTATCGGTGAGGCAGACAAGATAGTGGATATAACCGTAGCCATCGACAAATTAGATAAAATCGGTCTCGATAATGTGAATGCCGAACTTGCTTCGAAAGGTATTGCTCAAGAAGCCATCGATAAGTTGCAGCCTATTATATTATTGAGTGGCTCAAACGAAGAAAAGCTGGCAACACTGAAAACTGTATTGGCAGGCAGTGAAACCGGACTGAAGGGAATTGAGGAAAGCGAATTTATTCTCAGCAGGGTGGCTCAGTTGGGAATGAAAGCTGAAGTAGAACTTGATTTGACTTTGGCTCGCGGATTAAATTATTATACGGGTGCAATTTTCGAAGTGAAAGCGCTTGATGTGCAGATAGGAAGTATCAGCGGTGGCGGACGCTATGACAATTTGACAGGCGTGTTTGGTATGGATGGCATGTCGGGCGTGGGTATCTCGTTTGGTGCCGACCGCATCTATGATGTGTTGAACCAGTTGGATTTATATCCCAAAGAAGCTGCCGATGCTACCCAACTGCTGTTTGTCAACTTTGGCGAAGCGGAAGCCGAATATGTACTTCCGTTCTTGTTTAAAGTGCGCGAGGCAGGCATACGTGCCGAAATTTATCCGGATTCAGCCAAGATGAAAAAACAAATGAGCTATGCCAATGCTAAATCGGTTCCATTTGTGGCGATAGCGGGCGAAAACGAGATGAAAGAAGGCAAGATTATGCTGAAAAATATGGAAAGCGGTGAACAATCCTTGCTTACTCTTGTTGAATTAATTACCGTTATTAAAGGATAAAACAAAAAGAAGCGATGAAAAAAACATTGGAAGAGTTTAAAAAGTTTGCCATGCGTGGTAACGTGGTTGATATGGCAGTCGGCGTTATCATCGGTGGGGCTTTCGGGAAAATCGTGTCGTCCATCGTGGGCGATATCGTGATGCCTGCTGTCGGCGTATTGGTAGGAGGCGTTAGTTTTACTGACTTGAAATTAGTCTTAAAACAAGCTGTGGTAGAAGGAGATACCGTGATTTCTCCGGAAGTTGCCATTAATTATGGTAATTTCATCCAAGTAACTTTTGATTTCCTTATTATTGCAGTGGCAGTGTTCCTATTGGTAAAAGGCATTAATTCATTGAACCGGAAGAAAGAGGCTCCGGCAAAAACTCCTCCTGCTCCTCCGGCAGACATCCAGTTGCTGACAGAAATACGGGATTTGCTGAAGGAACAAAAGAAAGATGATTTGCAAAAATAACAGCAACAGTTTTTCATTAAAAAAACAACAGCTTCTTTATTTAATCTATGCTCGTACGTTCACAAATGTACGAGCATAGATTTTTTTTATTACCGCCTTTTAAGAGCCTATTTAAATTTTAGGAGGATAACGTTAACGATTCTATTAATAAAGGTGAAAAAGGACAGTAAAGGAAACAAGCAGTTTGTCGGTAATATTTGTCTATTGGTCGGTTTAATCGGACTATATGTAATAATTGGTATATTTTATGGTTATTCTTAGTTAAATCAAATAGTTTTGAGAATGATTTTTCCTTATATTTGCACGACCTAAAACTGAAAGGAGCAAAAAAGTTTTCACTTGTTTGATGCTCTTTGAACCGGACGGTTTGGGTAGGTAACAATTAGGCATAGATTGAATTGTAGAAACATTATAATTAATTAAATAAGAAGAATATGAACGTGAAAAGAAACAGAAGTTTTTCTTCAAGTCGGATTGCTTTAATGGCTTTGGGCATATCGGCATTGACTGCTTGTAGTGGACAAAGCGGAAAAATGGGTGATGACGAGTTTACTGTGCAGGAAGTTACAACTACTTCCAGTAATCAGATAACGAAGTATCCAGCTACCATCAAGGGGTTACAGGATATCGAAATTCGTCCGCAAGTATCAGGCTTTATCGTAAAGTTGTGTGTAGATGAGGGTGCTACCGTGCACAAAGGACAGGCTCTGTTCCAAATCGACCCCACCCAGTATCAGGCAGCTTACGACCAAGCCGCAGCGGGTGTAGAATCTGCAAAAGCTAACTTGCAGACTGTAAGCGAGACGGAAGTGCATAAGAAAATGTTGCACGAACAGAAAATTATCAGTGACTTCGAATATCAGACGGCTGTCAATAACCTGTTGACCGCTAAGGCAAGTTTGGCTCAGGCTGAGGCTTCTTACACGGCAGCTAAGCAAAACTTGGGATTTTGTACGGTTACCAGCCCGTCAGACGGTGTAATCGGAACATTCCCTTACCGTATCGGTGCGTTGGTTAGCCCGTCGGTATCAGAACCGCTGACTACAGTTTCTCAGATTGGCGACATGTATGTATATTTCTCATTGACAGAGAAAGAACTGTTGGCGTTGACAAAAGCTGAAGGCACATTGAAAGAACAGTTAGAGAAAATGCCCGCCGTGCAGCTTGAGTTGTCAGACGGAAGTGTTTATAACGAAAGCGGAAGGATTGATGCAGTGAGCGGAGTTATCGACCAGACTACCGGTTCGGTAAGTATGCGTGCCGTTTTCCCGAACAAGCAAAATGTATTGCGAAGCGGCGGTACAGCAAACGTGATGTTCCCATATACAATGGAAAATGTTCTGCTGGTTCCGCAGTCGGCTACTGTTGATATCCAAGATAAGAAATTCGTTTATGTTTTACAGCCGGATAGCACTGTTAAATATACAGAAATCAGTATTTCTAACCTGAATGATGGTAAAAACTACATTGTTCTTGATGGATTGAAATCTGGCGATAAAATTGCCGTCGAAGGTGTTACACGTTTGAGTGACGGTATGAAGATTACTCCGATTACCTCTGCGCAGAAGGAAGCCAAATATCAACAGGCTTTGAAAGACCAGAAAGAGGGTAATTTGGCTACGGCTTTTAATTGATAAACGTAATGTCGTTATATAATAAAAGTATAGAATGAGACTTGATAAATTTATTAACCGTCCGGTATTATCAACCGTTATTTCTATTTTGTTGGTAATCTTGGGTATAATAGGTCTTGCCACACTGCCTATTACTCAATATCCGGACATTGCGCCGCCTACCGTTTCGGTTAGTGCGACCTATACAGGTGCCAATGCGCAGGCTGTATTGAACTCTGTAATCTCTCCGTTGGAAGACCAGATAAACGGTGTGGAAAACATGATGTACATGCAATCTACCGCTACCAATAACGGTTCGGCACGTATTACAGTATATTTTAATCAAGGAACCGACCCTGATATGGCTCAGGTCAATGTTCAGAACCGTGTAACTCAGGCGCAGGGTTTGTTGCCTGCCGAAGTTACTCAGGTCGGTGTGACCACACAGAAACGTCAGACTTCTATGTTGATGATATTCTCTGTATACGATAAAGAGGATAAGTATAACATTGAGTTCCTTGAAAACTATGCAAGTATTAACTTGATTCCGGAAATCAAGCGTGTAAGTGGTGTGGGTGATGCAAACGTGATGGGTACGGACTACTCTATGCGTATCTGGTTGAAGCCGGATGTGATGGCACAATATAAGTTGGTACCGAGCGACATCACGGGAGTGTTGGCTGAACAGAACGTGGAAGCAGCTCCGGGACAGTTCGGTGAACGTGGTAATCAGTCATTCCAGTATACCATCCGATACAAAGGACGTTTGTCAAGTACCGTTGAGTTTGGCGATATTGTCATTAAATCATTGCCAGATGGTGAAGTTCTTCGCTTGAAAGATGTAGCAGAAATGGAGTTGGGTCGTTTGACTTATAACTTTAATAATACGGTAAACGGACATAAAGCGGTTTCTTGTATTATTTATCAGATGGCAGGAACCAATGCGACGGAAACCATCCAAAACTTGGAAAAGGTGCTTGCCGAATATGAGAAGAATCTTCCTGAAGGATTGGGTATAAACATTGCTCAGAGCGCCAACGACTTCTTGTTCGCTTCTATTCATGAGGTAGTAAAGACTTTGATTGAAGCATTTATCTTGGTGTTTATTGTGGTGTATATCTTCTTGCAGGATATGCGTTCTACATTGATTCCGGCTATTGCCATTCCGGTTGCGTTGATTGCTACGTTCTTTGCTTTGAAACTGATCGGATTTAGTATCAACTTGTTGACTTTGTCTGCAATGGTGTTGGCGATTGCCATAGTCGTCGACGATGCCATAGTCGTCGTCGAGGGTGTTCATGCGAAACTCGATCAGGGATATAAATCGACGAAAGAGGCCTCTATTGATGCCATGAGCGAACTGGGTGGAGCGATTGTCTCTATTACATTGGTCATGATGTCTGTGTTTATTCCGGTAAGTTTCATGAGCGGTACAGCCGGTACATTCTATCGCCAGTTTGGTCTTACCATGGCGATTGCTATCGGTTTCTCTGCTTTGAATGCGTTGACACTTTCTCCGGCATTGTGTGCCCTGTTCCTGAAACCTCACAATTCGGAAGCTACGCTGAAAGAGCGCATGGGAACTGCTTACAAGGAATCACGTAAATTAATGGTAGCCCGTTATACGGATGCACTTGGTAAATGGATGAATCCGAAGATTGTCATCCTCTTTACGATTGTTGCTATTTTGGGTATGATTTTCGGACTCTTTAGCTTTAGCGAACATCCGGTACTTTGTATTGTGCTTATCATTATCAGTATCTTGGCTTTTGCCGGTATGACTACTGATAAATTCAAGGCTTCATTTAATAAGTCATATACAAATCTTTTGGGCGGATATAAGAAGCGTGTTGTGTTCTTTATCCATAAGAGATGGTTGTCTATGGGGCTGGTTGGTGCTGCCATTGCGTTGTTGGTGGTGTTTATGAGCATTACTCCGACCGGTATGGTTCCGAACGAAGATACAGGAACAATCATGGGCTCTGTAACATTGCCTCCCGGTACATCTCAAGAGCGTGCCCGTGAGGTATTGGCAAAAGTAGATAGCTTGATAGCTGTTGACCCGGCTGTACAGTCGCGTACGGTGATTTCCGGATTTAGCTTCATCGGTAGTGGACAAGGACCTTCTTACGGCTCTATCATTATCAAACTGAAAGACTGGGAAGAACGTTCTACCCAGCAAAGTTCGGATATTGTGGTGGCATCGCTGTTTATGCGTTCTCAGAAGTTGTTTAAAGACGCGCAAGTATTGTTCTTCGCTCCTCCGATGATTCCGGGATATTCTATTTCAACCGATATTGAGTTGAATATGCAGGATAAAACCGGTGGTAGCTTGGATCACTTCTTCCAAGTGGTGAATGATTACATTGCCGCTTTGCAGGAACGTCCGGAAATCAATTCTGCATCAACGAACTTCAACCCGAGCTTCCCGCAGTATCAGATGGATATTGATGCGGCAGCTTGTAAGAAAGCAGGTATCAGTCCGAGCGATATCTTGACAACCATGCAGGGATATTTCGGAGGTATTTACGCTTCTAACTTCAACAGCTTCGGTAAGATGTATCGTGTAATGATTCAGGCAGAACCCGATGCAACGAAGAATATGGAATCATTGAACCGTATCAAGGTACGCGGAAGTGATGGTGAGATGGCTCCTATTTCGCAGTTCGTATCAATGAAGAAGATTTACGGTCCGGATGTGATCAGCCGTTTTAACTTGTATACTTCTATTCAGGTAATGGTTTCTCCGGCTGCCGGTTATTCATCCGGTCAGGCTTTGCAGGCCATTTCTGAAGTTGCCAGCCAGAATCTGCCGGCAGGTTTCGGATACGAGTTGGGAGGTATGGCACGTGAAGAGGCACAGACTACTAACACAACAGGAATTATTTTCGTTCTCTGTTTGGTATTCGTTTACTTGCTGTTAAGTGCGCAGTACGAAAGTTACCTGTTGCCGCTGGCGGTATTGCTTTCTATCCCGTGCGGATTGTTGGGTAGCTTCTTGTTTGTCAACGGATTCTCTGCTTTAGGAAGCATTCCGGCATTGAAGATGATATTGGGTACGATGTCAAACGATATCTATATGCAGATTGCATTGATCATGTTGATGGGTCTGTTGGCTAAGAATGCCATCTTGATTGTAGAGTTCGCGCTCGACCGTCGTAAGCAAGGTATGAGTATCTCTTGGGCTGCTGTCTTAGGAGCTTCTGCCCGTTTGCGACCGATTTTGATGACTTCTTTGGCGATGATTATCGGTTTGCTTCCGTTGATGTTTGCATTTGGTGTAGGCGCTCACGGTAACCGTACATTGGGAGCTTCGGCTATCGGCGGTATGTTAATCGGTATGATTTTCCAGATTTTCATTGTTCCGATATTGTTCGTAGTATTCCAATGGTTGCAAGAGAAATTCAAACCGATGGAATGGGATAGCTTGGACGAAAGTGAAATAGAATCAGAAATTGAACAATATACTCTTAATAAAAGATAAAGTCAATGAAGAAACAAATAATAGGAATGATGTGTCTGGCTGCCATGATGAGCAGTTGCCACATCTATAAATCATACGATCGTCCGGAAACGGTAGATGCTTCAGGCATCTACCGAGACCCGGTATCGGATACAGATACATTAGCTGTTGCCGATACAGTGAATATGGGAAATCTTCCGTGGAAAGAAGTATTCCGCGACCCTAAACTGCAAGCGCTGATAGAAGAAGGTTTGGCAAACAATGTTGATTTGCAGGCTGCCATCTTGCGTGTAGAGGAGGCTAAAGTAATGCTTACGGCTGCAAAATTATCCTATTTGCCGTCTATAAATCTTGCTCCGCAAGGAACATTGAGTAGTTTTGATAAAGCGAAACCAATCCAAACCTACCAGTTGCCGGTAGCTGCGAGCTGGGAAATTGATTTGTTTGGAAAGTTGCTTAACGCCAAGCGCGGACAGCGTGCGGCTTATTTGCAAAGCCAGTATTCACAACAGGCTGTCCGTTCGCAAATTATTTGCGGTATAGCAAATACATATTATTCTTTATTGATGCTTGACCGTCAGGTTGAAATTACAACCGAAACGGTTGCCATTTATAAAGAAAATGTTCGTACAATGGAAGCGATGAAAATAGCCGGTATGACGACCGAAGCTGCCGTTGCTCAGACTCGTGCTGCTTATCATCAGGTACAGGCTTCTCTGTTGGATTTGAAACGTCAGGTGCGCGAAACCGAAAACTCTTTGTGCATTTTGTTGGCTAAGGCTCCTCAACAAGTAGACAGAGGAACGTTAGACGAGCAGGTAATGCCGGAAGATTTGACCGTGGGCGTTCCTTTGCAGTTGTTGGCTAACCGTCCGGACGTTAAGGTTGCCGAAATGACATTGGCAAGTGCATACTATACAACGAACCAAGCCCGTGCAGCTTTCTATCCGAGCATTACATTGAGTGGTACTGCCGGATGGACGAACAGTTCGGGAGCGGGAATTGTCAATCCGGGAAAAGTAATATTGAACGCCATCGCTTCACTGGCTCAGCCAATATTTAATAATGGTCAGTTGGTAGCTAACCTGAAGGTTTCGAAGGCAGAAGAAAAGATTGCTCAAATGAACTATCAGCAAACCATTTTGGAAGCCGGACAGGAAGTAAGCAACGCTTTGTTCCTTTATGACACCCAAGATAAAAAATTGGTGGAAGACCGAGGACAGGTTGACCAGTTGGATAAAGCCGTTACTTATACGAAAGCCCTGTTCCAAAGCGGCGACGCTACGTATCTGGAAATCCTGACAGCACAACAGAATTTGCTGAGTGCACAGTTGACCGAAGTTTCAGATAACTTCCAGCGTATGCAAGCTGTAGTGTCTTTGTATAGTGCATTAGGCGGAGGCAGAGAATAATCTAACCTTAAAATATTATGTCTATGATTAGCCCTTTAGCTTATGTTGACCCGTCTGCAAAACTCGGGAAAAACGTTACGGTTCATCCGTTTGCCTATATCGATAAAAATGTCGAGATAGGCGATAACAATGTTATAATGCCATACGCAAGCCTGATGAGTGGTACACGTATGGGTAACGGTAATACGGTATATCAAGGTGCGGTTATTGCTGCTACCCCGCAAGATTTTGCTTACACGGGTGAAGAAACAATAGCTCGTATCGGAAACGATAATGTGATTCGTGAGAATGCTGTAATTATTCGCGGTACTCATGCCGACCACGAAACATCGGTAGGTAATGGAAACTTTATCATGACCGGCGCCCGCTTGTCGCATGACGTGACAGTAGGCAATAGATGTATCATCGGAAACGGCTCTCAGATTTCCGGAAATGGCATCGTACAAGACTGTGCGATTTTAACATCCAATGTCCTGATGCAAGGAAATACCCGTTTGGGAAGCTACTCAGTAGTGCAGGGCGGCTGTCGTTTTGTAAAAGATATCCCTCCCTACATTGTGGCAGCTCACGAACCGATAGAGTTTTATAGCATCAACACCATTGTATTGGAAAAGGCAGGTATGTCGGAAACCCTGATTAAGCACATCGCGCAGGCTTACCGTATTCTGTATAAAGCCAATACATCACAGCATGATGCTTTGATCCGTATTCGCGAACAGATACCTAATAGTCCGGAGATTAACCGAATTATAGAATTTGTAGAAACATCTAAATTAGGTATTATCCGTTGATACATGGCAGTAAAGAGAAACAAGCAAGATAAGGAAGAATTAAGAGAGCGTATCGTTGGAGCGGCTACGTTAGCTTTTACCAAATCTGGTGTTCGTAATGTCAGAATGGACGATATTGCAGTTTCGCTTTCCATATCCAAGCGTACTCTTTACGAACTTTTCCGCGATAAAGAGCAACTCTTGTTAGAAGTAATGAAATGCTACTGGCAGGAGATGAGTAACTACATGGCAGAGGTTATTTCCAGAACTGAAAATGTTTTGGAAATAATCTTTGCTTTTTATATGCGTAAAGTAGATGAGTTATGTGCGATTAACCCGGCTTTTTTACGCGATTTACGTAAATATCCGCTTGTGTTGGATTTCCTCGTCGAAAAGCAAAAGTTAAGCGATGAAGTAGCATTCCGTTATTTTCAGAAAGGGATGGAACAAGGAATATTCAGGGATGACATCAATTTTAGAATCATCAACGAAGCGATGTTGATGAGTATGGATTTGCTGATTTACTCCGACATCATCGAAGATTATTCTTTGAGCGAGATTTACAGCGAAGTTACATTCCTTCATATCCGTGGCATTGCCACCGAAAAAGGGATGAAGATGGTTGATGCTTTTCTGGAAGAAATAAAAAAAGGAAAGCAGCCTCTTTCCCGATAGCATGTTTGAATGTTTCGTTAACCGACCGAATCTGATTGTTAGTGAGACGGTTAAGGCTTTTCTGCCTAACGAGAACACAAGAAAAAATTCCTCGCCATCATATCCCGTAAAACGCAACCGTTAGTGTTATCCATCCCATGCGGATGTGTTGACCATTTCTACCCATAGCGTTGACCATTTCTACCGTTAGTGTTTTTTCAGCCTCCGGACAAGCCGGAAAAGAGTTAAAATAAGCTCTGAACTGCTTCAGTATAAAGATTTCTTTCCTTTCGCTTTCTCTTGTTCGATTAAACACTATCTTTGCAGCTGTTTTATAAAAAAGATTGATGAAAAATAAAATAGTTGCCACATTCTGGTTTGTTTTGTTGGTAATAGCCGGTGTGGAAGCATTACATTTTCTGCCTGTGCTGAATGTCGGAGGGAAACCCCTGCGCAAGGTGGATTTATTGGCTGATATCCGTAAGGATGAGGTTGTCGAGATTGAGGTAGCCGACTCGGATACAGTGGTATTACCCGTGGTTAAGCCTTTGTTTGTCGATACCTGTAAAGAGGGGATGACATGTATTGAAGATTATGCAGATTCAACGGAGGGAGGCGGCATGAAAGCATTCTATGAAGCATTGTTGAATCAGGATAAGCTGAACCGTCCGTTGCGCATTGCTTATTTTGGCGACTCTTTTATCGAAGCGGACATCTTGACCGGAGATTTGCGGGCAATGCTCCAGCAGCGTTTCGGAGGTTGCGGGGTAGGCTATGTCCCCATTACTTCGAAAGTATATGGATTCCGTCCTACGGTACGCCATTCGTTTAGCGGGTGGGAGAGTCATGCCACAACCGATTCGCTGCATTTCGACCGCTCTCTTCAGGATATATCCAATCATTATTTTAAAGCACATCCCGGAGCTTCGGTCACATTATCGGGACAAAAGAAGTATGCCTCACGGCTGGATACGTGCAGTGTTTCCACTTTTTACTTCTTGTCTGTCGATTCGGTATATCTGACAGCGCAAATAAATAATGGGAAAAAGGTTGCTTATGCTCTTGCCGGAGACAGCTCGTTGCAGGCTGTATCGGTTAGAGACAAAATAGGCAGTGTGAAATGGACGGTGGATAAAAGCACTCCGTCATCGGTCTTTTATGGCGTTACGATGGATTCTTTTGACGGAATTGTTTTGGATAACTTCAGTACGCGCGGCAGCAGCGGGCAGCAACTTGCACAAATACCGTTGAAGATATTGAAACAATATAACCGCCTGCGTACTTATGATTTGATAGTTCTTCAGTATGGCTTGAATGTAGCATTCGAGCGCGGAGTTAATTACACTTACTATAAGAACGGCATGATTCCGGTAATAAACCGTTTGAAAGCCGCTTTTCCGCAAGCATCTATCTTGGTTATAGGGGTGGGCGACCGTGAGTATAAGACAGAGAACGGCGATTTGCGCACGATGCCCGGAGTGAAGAATCTTATTCGTTACCAGCAAGCGTTGGCGGCAGAAACCCATGTGGCGTTTTGGAATCTGTATGAAGCGATGGGCGGCGAAGGCAGCATCGTGGAAATGGTGGAAAGCAATCCGCCGATGGCGAATTACGATTATACGCATATTAATTTCCGGGGTGGAAAACACATCGCAAAGATTCTTTTCGATACGTTGATGTATGGTATGGAACAATATGAGAAACGGAAGACCTATGAGGCAGAGTAGGATACGTTTGTGGATAATAGCTCTATGCGGATTATTCGGTTTGCTGTTTCCGTTGGCGGTGGAGGCGCAAGACCCGGTTCCGGAGAAAGCACGCAGAGACCGTAACTCCGGGATTATTAATCCCAGTCATGAATTGCAGCAACTCATGCAGTTTGTGCCGGTCTGCAATCCGATGCCGGAATCTTTTAAAAACACCGGCGATAATCAGATTATCGACCCCGATGCCTCGCTTGACAAGGTTTGGGAAAAAATAAGTAAGATGGAGTCGCCTGTGCGTATAGTGCATATAGGCGATTCGCATGTACGCGGGCATGTTTTCCCTTATGTGGTGCGAAAGAACTTGGAACACGATTTTGGCGATGAGGCAGTGCTGGATATGGAAGTTTCTTATCGTACTTCGGGATTAGCGCATGAAACCGGAAGGGCTGGCATCGTTTACCATATTATAGGAGTAAACGGGGCTACATGCGCCACTTTTTCTACGGATGAACGTATCCGGATGATTATTGATTTGAATCCTGATTTGGTGATTGTTTCGTTTGGAACGAACGAGGCTCATGGGCGGCGTTATTCCACATCGGAACATCTTTGGCAAATGCAGTCTTTGATAGACCGTTTGAGGAACAAATGCCCTGATTTGACGTTTCTGATAACAACTCCGCCCGGCGCTTATGTCCGTAGCGGGCGTAGGGGAAGGGTGATTAACCCGCGGACGGCTGCTGTGGTAAAAACAGAACAGGAGTTTGCTGAGACGAACCATTTGGCACTGTGGGACATGTATCACATTGTCGGGGGAGAAGACCGCGCTTGCCGTAACTGGTTGTCTGCCGACATGTATCAGCGAGACAGGATTCATTTCACCGTAGCGGGATATACTTTACAGGGATTATTATTACACGAAGCACTTATCAAAGCATATAATACTTATGTGGCTATTCAACAAGACAGATTTTGATTTTAATATTGACTGGGGCAAATTAGCAGAAGTCTTTACTTACGACCCCAAGCAACCCATGATATTCAGCAGCGGATTTTTTCTTTGGTTGTTTCTGGGCTTTGCCTTTGTTTACGTGCTTCTCCGCCGGAAAATGACGGCACGTTTGTTGTTTGTTACCCTCTTTTCTTATTATTTTTATTATAAGAGCAGCGGCATCTATTTCTTTTTGCTCGGAGTAGTAACGGTATCCGATTTTTGTCTTGCCCGGATAATGGCTCGTACTGACGACCCCTTCCGGCGTAAGCTGTTGGTGGTTATTAGCCTTTGCATCAATCTTGGGTTGTTGGTTTATTTCAAGTATACCAATTTCTTTTATGAAATGCTCGCTCCGCTTTGGGGAGGTTCGTTCCATGCGCTCGACATCTTTCTGCCTGTGGGGATTTCTTTCTTCACTTTTCAGTCGCTCAGCTACACGCTTGATGTTTATCGGGGCGACCTGAAACCTCTCGATAATCTGTTGGATTATGCTTTTTATATATCCTTCTTCCCCCAGCTTGTAGCCGGTCCCATAGTCCGTGCACGCGATTTCATTCCGCAGATACGCCGTCCGCTTTTTGTTTCTGCGGAAATGTTTGGCGAAGGTGTTTTTTTCATCGTTAGCGGTCTGTTTAAGAAAGCCGTCATATCCGATTATATCAGCATCAACTTTGTGGAGCGCATCTTTGACAATCCGGGACTTTATTCCGGTCTGGAAAATCTGTTCGGCATTTACGGTTATGCTTTGCAAATTTATTGCGACTTTTCCGGATACAGCGATATGGCGATAGGCATTGCCTTGTTATTGGGATTCCGTTTCCCCATCAACTTTAATTCACCTTATAAGGCAGACAGCGTGACCGACTTTTGGCATCGCTGGCATATTTCGCTTTCCACATGGCTGCGCGATTACCTGTATATCTCCCTCGGAGGAAACCGTCGCGGACGGATACGCACGTATGTAAATCTTTTGTTGACAATGCTTTTGGGAGGATTGTGGCATGGGGCTTCGTGGAATTTCATCGTGTGGGGAGGACTTCACGGGGCTGCGCTTGCCGTACATAAATACGTTCGTTCGGTGTTAGGGCGTGCCAAACAGTATCGCAGTACGGGTATACGTCGTTTTTTTGCCGTGGTGCTGACGTTTCACTTCGTATGCTTTTGTTGGATTTTCTTCCGGAACTCCACTTTCGAGGCTTCGCTCACCATGATTCGGCAACTGTTTACTTCTTTTCACCCCGAACTGATAGGTCAGTTGCTTACAGGATATTGGAAAGTATTTGCACTTATGGGCATAGGTTATCTGCTTCATTGGTGTCCTGATAAATGGCAAAACACTTGTTGTTCGGTTATGACTCGTCTTCCGCTTGTGGGGCAGGCAGTGGTGCTGATAGCGCTTATCTACCTCGTTATCCAAGTGAAGAGCAGCGACATTCAGCCGTTCATTTATTTCCAGTTCTGATGCCGACATGCGTTTTTCAAAACTTTAATTTTGACTTTTTTATAAATCGTTTTTATGAGTTGGATTATTTTGATTATTGCCGGATTATTCGAATCGGGGTTTGCCTTCTGTCTCGGTAAAATGAAAGGAGTAACCGGGATGGAATACTATCTGTGGGGAGCAGGATTCCTTCTTTGTCTGACTTTAAGTATGCTTCTGCTCGCAAAAGCGGTACATACGTTGCCTATCGGGACCGCATATCCCGTATGGACGGGGATTGGCGCGGTAGGAACCGTGATACTGGGCATTGTGTTCTTTCATGAACCGGCATCTTTTGCACGACTGTTCTTCATCTGTACGTTAATAGCTTCGGTTATAGGATTGAAAATGGTATAAACGGATAAAGAGCAGGAAGAATTTCATAACTGAAATCTGCCATTAAGAAAGATTTTTTTACCTTTGCGCGACAAATTAAAATAGAAATAAGAAAATGAATAGAACAATTATTACCGTAGTAGGCAAGGATACGGTAGGTATCATTGCTAAGGTTTGCACCTATTTGGCAGAAAATAAAGTAAATATTCTGGATATTTCACAAACCATTGTGCAGGGATATTTCAACATGATGATGATTGTCGACATGACTGCGATGGAGAAACCTTTCGAAGAAGTGGCTGGCGAGTTGACCGGACTGGGAAAAGAAATGGGAGTGCAGGTAAAATGTCAACGCGAAGAAATATTTAACAAGATGCACCGCATCTGATAATAACACAGGATAGATACACGGAAATTATGATAAATATATCAGAAGTTATCGAGACCAATAAAATGATAGAGCAGGAGAACCTCGACGTGCGTACCATCACGATGGGGATTAATCTGTTAGACTGTGCGGACAGCGATTTGAAAAAGCTCTGTCAGAATATTTATAATAAGATAACCGGGCTTGCCAAAGATTTGGTGAAGACGGGCGAAGAAATTTCAAAAGAATACGGTATCCCTATCGTAAACAAGCGTATTTCAATCACGCCGATAGCTTTGGTGGGAGGTACGGCATGTAAAACGCCGGATGATTATGTGGAAATAGCCCGCACGCTCGACCGTGCTGCTGCGGAATTGGGCGTAAACTTCATAGGTGGTTATTCGGCTATCGTTTCGAAGGGTATGAGCCGTAGTGACGAATTACTGATTCGTTCCATCCCGAAAGCAATGGCGTGTACGGAGCGCATTTGCAGTTCGGTAAATGTAGGCTCTACCAAAACCGGCATCAACATGGATGCGGTTCGCCTGATGGGAGACATTATTAAAGAAACAGCCGAGTTGACTAAAGATTGCGACTCGTTGGGTTGTGCAAAGCTGGTGGTATTGTGTAATGCGCCTGATGACAACCCGTTCATGGCAGGCGCATTTCATGGCGTATCCGAAGCCGATGCGATTATCAACGTAGGTGTAAGCGGACCGGGCGTGGTAAAATATGCACTTGAGCAAATTCGTGGAAAGAGTTTCGAGGTATTGTGCGAAACGATAAAACGTACAGCGTTTAAAATTACCCGTGTAGGTCAGTTGGTGGCACAAGAAGCATCGCGCCGTCTGGGAGTACCGTTCGGAATCATCGACCTCTCTCTGGCTCCTACTCCGGCAGTAGGCGACAGTGTGGCAGAGATTCTTCAGGAAATCGGGTTGGAACATCCCGGTGCACCGGGTACCACGGCGGCATTGGCTTTGCTGAACGACCAAGTGAAGAAAGGCGGCGTTATGGCTTCATCGTACGTAGGCGGACTGAGCGGCGCATTCATCCCCGTGAGTGAAGATCAGGGCATGATTGATGCCGTAGAAGCAGGCGCGCTCACCATTGAGAAATTAGAAGCAATGACCTGCGTATGTTCCGTAGGCTTAGACATGATAGCCATCCCCGGCGATACATCGGCTGCCACGATAGCCGGCATTATAGCCGACGAGTCAGCTATCGGCATGGTGAATCAGAAAACGACAGCTGTCCGTATCATCCCTGCCGTTGGCAAAGTGGCTGGCGACAAAGTGGAATTTGGCGGATTGTTGGGTTATGCTCCCGTAATGCCCGTCAACCGTTTTTGCTGTGAAGCGTTTGTAAACCGTGGCGGACGCATCCCGGCTCCGATACACAGCTTTAAAAACTGATTCTGAGAAGTGAGATAATATTCAGATAAAACATGCTTTTATCCGGCAAGCCATTTTATTACGGTGGCTTGCCGGATTTTTTTATTTCGTTTTCCGGCAATTTTAAAACTTTTTGGCTTATACTGTTTTATTCTGAGTTAAATTGTTTATTTTTGCGTCTCAATAAGATAACAAATAAAAAGACTATGATTAAGATAACTTTTCCTGATGGCTCCGTTCGCGAGTATAACGAAGGAGTTACCGGTCTGCAAATAGCAGAAAGCATCAGTTCACGCCTTGCTCAAGACGTTTTGGCTTGCGGCGTAAACGGTGAAACGATTGATTTGAATCGCCCTATCAACGAAGATGCAAACTTCGTTCTTTATAAATGGGAAGACGAACAAGGTAAACATGCTTTTTGGCATACCAGCGCCCACCTGCTTGCCGAGGCTTTGCAGGAACTGTATCCGGGCATCCAGTTCGGTATCGGTCCGGCTATCGAAAACGGATTTTATTACGATGTAGATCCGGGAGAGGCTGTGATTAAAGAAGGTGACCTGCCTGCCATTGAAAAGAAAATGGCGGAATTGGCTGCCAAAAAGGAGTCGCTCGTGCGTGAAAGCATTTCGAAAGATGATGCACTGAAAATGTTTGGCGAGCGTGGAGAAACCTATAAATGTGAATTGATTTCCGAACTGGAAGACGGTCATATAACTACCTATACGCAGGGAGCGTTTACCGACTTGTGCCGCGGACCGCACTTGCTTTCTACTGCACCCATCAAGGCTATCAAACTGCTGTCGGTAGCCGGTGCGTACTGGAGAGGACACGAAGATCGCAAGCAGATGACCCGTATCTACGGTATCACTTTCCCGAAGAAAAAGATGCTGGACGAATACTTGGTTATGCTGGAAGAGGCAAAGAAACGTGACCATCGTAAGATTGGTAAGGAAATGGACTTGTTTATGTTCTCAGACACAGTAGGAAAGGGATTGCCGATGTGGTTGCCTAAAGGTACTGCGTTGCGTATCCGTCTGCAAGACTTTTTGCGCCGCATCCAAGCTCGTTACGATTATCAGGAGGTAATGTGTCCGCCTATCGGTAACAAGTTGCTGTATGTAACTTCCGGTCACTATGCGAAGTATGGAAAAGATTCATTCCAACCCATTCATACTCCCGAAGAAGGCGAAGAATATTTCTTGAAACCGATGAACTGTCCGCACCACTGTATGATTTACAAGAATTCTCCGCGCTCTTACCGCGACCTGCCTTTGCGTATCGCTGAATTCGGAACGGTATGTCGTTACGAACAGAGCGGTGAGCTTCACGGACTGACTCGTGTACGTAGCTTTACGCAAGATGACGCTCATATCTTCTGTCGTCCCGACCAAGTAAAAGACGAATTCCTCCGCGTGATGGATATCATTTCCATCGTGTTCCGTGCGATGGGATTGGAAAACTTTGAAGCACAGATTTCACTGCGCGACAAAGTGAATCGCGAGAAATACATTGGTAGCGATGAAAACTGGGAAAAAGCAGAACAGGCCATCGTTGAGGCATGTGAGGAAAAAGGACTGAAAGCAAAAGTTGAATACGGTGAAGCTGCTTTCTATGGTCCGAAATTGGACTTTATGGTAAAAGATGCCATCGGTCGCCGCTGGCAGTTGGGGACGATTCAGGTAGATTACAACCTGCCCGAACGTTTCGAACTGGAATACATGGGCTCTGATAACAAGAAACATCGTCCGGTAATGGTTCACCGTGCGCCGTTCGGCTCAATGGAACGCTTCGTAGCCGTGTTAATCGAGCATACGGCTGGTAAATTCCCCTTGTGGCTGACTCCTGACCAAGTAGCGATTCTGCCGATATCAGAGAAGTTTAACGATTATGCTGACCAAGTACGCTTGGAGTTGCGTAAATACGATATCCGCGCCATCGTAGACGACCGTAATGAAAAAATCGGTCGCAAGATACGCGATAACGAAATGAAGCACATCCCTTACATGCTGATTGTAGGTGAAAAAGAGGCTGAAAACGGTGAAGTTTCGGTACGTAAACAGGGCGAAGGGGACAAAGGCAGCATGAAAATCGAAGATTTCGCAAAAAATATTGCGGAAGAAGTTCATAATATGACAAATAAATGGTAACTTTGCCGCCGTTTGCTGAAGTCTGTTAATCGGATTTCAGCAAACGGATTAAAATAACAATAATTTATAACTCTAAAACACAAACTTAGGAAGAAAAATTTTTGATGAAGAATGACAGTTTAAAAGGGCAGCACAGAATCAATGAACAGATTCGCGCCAAAGAAGTCCGTATTGTTGGAGATAATATAGAATCGGCTGTATTCCCAATAGCCCAAGCATTAAAGATGGCTGAGGAACATGAAGCTGACTTAGTTGAAATTTCACCCAACGCTGTTCCTCCGGTTTGTAGAATTATAGATTATTCTAAATTCCTTTACCAGTTGAAAAAACGTGCGAAGGAACAGAAAGCTAAGCAAGTAAAAGTAAACGTAAAGGAAATCCGCTTTGGTCCGCAAACCGATGAACATGATTATAACTTTAAGTTGAAACATGCCATTGGCTTCCTGCAGGATGGCGATAAAGTGAAGGCATACGTGTTTTTCAAAGGACGTTCCATTCTGTTTAAAGAACAAGGTGAAGTACTGTTGCTTCGATTTGCCAATGATTTGGAAGAATATGCGAAAGTAGAGCAAATGCCGATTTTGGAAGGTAAACGAATGACTATTTCGTTAGCTCCTAAAAAACCGGGTTCACCTAAGAAAACAGCTCCCAAACAAGAGGCTCCGAAAGCGGAAACAAAAGAGTAAACAAGAGAGGTGCGTAACGCGCCGGTATAGTGCGTTGCCACTGTTTGAATACTAATAATTAAAAATTTAACAAGATGCCAAAGACTAAGACTAACTCCGGTTCTAAAAAAAGATTCACTCTTACCGGAACGGGTAAAATCAAAAGAAAGCACGCTTTTCATAGTCATATCCTGACTAAGAAAACTAAGAAGCAAAAGAGAAACCTTTGCCACAGCACGTTGGTTCACAGCGCTAACTTGACTCAGGTTAAAGAACTTTTGTGCATGAAGTAATCGTGCGAAAAGCGTAAAAGTATCATTTAAATTATTAACCGAATGTATTAGCTTCAAGTCCGGGTGAGAAATATCGGCGCTATCATTCAAAAAAGAATTAAAAACTATGCCAAGATCAGTAAATCACGTTGCTTCAAGAGCAAGAAGAAAGAAAATTTTGAAATTAACCAGAGGTTACTTTGGTGCAAGAAAGAATGTTTGGACGGTTGCCAAAAATACTTGGGAAAAAGGTCTGACTTATGCGTACCGTGACCGCAAGAATAAAAAACGTAATTTCCGCGCATTGTGGATTCAACGTATTAATGCGGCTGCTCGTTTGGAAGGCATGTCATACTCTAAATTGATGGGTGCATTGCATAAAGCAGGCATCGAAATCAACCGTAAAGTGTTGGCAGACCTTGCAATGAATCATCCCGAAGCATTCAAGGCTGTTGTTGACAAAGTAAAGACGGCTTGATTGTGAGATAGCTTATCTCAATCAGGAAATTATAATTAGGCACAGATTTTACAAATTCACGGCAAATTTATGTGTCAGTCGTGAAAATTTAGTGAAATCTGTGCCTAAAACTTTTTCAGGGGGTCTCTTTTTCTCCGTTTTGTTTTGTACTCTCAAATATTAGTTGTACATTTGTAATACAAAAATGAAGCCGTACTTGCAGAATCGGGAAACTCATCAAACTAATAAGAAATACCGAGACACGCTTCATCTTCCAATGGCGGGCCACGCCTTCGGGTAGCATTTATGCCGGTGGATTACAAAGGAGGAGAGCACTCAAAACCTGTCATTCGGAGTTTCGTCACGCCTCGGGTACGGCTTCTCCTTTTTATAAGAGGCGAAGAATCTTGGGTAGTAGGTCAAGGTTCTTCGCTTTTTTATTGATAGTTTAATTCATACGTTATGATTTTATATTTCTCCGGAACAGGCAATTCACGTAGGGTTGCAGAATTTCTTGGCAGGTTACTTGGCGAACGGGTGCTCCCGATAATGGAACTTATTAATGAAGGGACAAAAACACTTCAGCTTCAGGAAAAGGAGTCGTTAGGCTTTGTTTTTCCGGTGTATTCGTGGGGGCCTCCAACTGTGGTACTGAAAGCGTTAGAGCGATTGCGTGTATCACGACTGTCTGATTACGTATACTTTATCTGTACTTGTGGCGACGATACGGGAAAGACAGCCGATATATTCCGGAGAGCAGTAGAGAAAAAAGGCTGGAAGTATGGAGCCGGTTTCTCGGTTGTGATGCCGAACACGTATGTTTGTCTTCCGGGCTTTGATGTGGATTCAAATGATCTTGCGGATATAAAGTTAGAGAATATGGAAGGCAGGTTGGAGGTCATTGCCTCATGTGTCAAGGCTCGTAAGCGTATGACTGACTGCCATGAAGGAGCGTTGCCTCGCTTAAAATCCTATTTCATTCGTCCGTTGTTTAATCGTTATCTTACTTCGCCGAAAGCGTTTCGTGCGTCTGATGCTTGTATTTCGTGCGGGAAGTGTGCACAAGTATGTCCCATGCATAATATTCGTTTGGCAGATGGACATCCGGTGTGGGGAATGGATTGTGCGATGTGTCTGGCATGTTATCATTACTGTCCGAAACATGCTGTGGAATATGGCTGCATGACGAAAGGGAAGGGACAATTTACATTGGAAAAGAAAGCGTAAAACAACTTCCTTTATCGGGATGGGATTGCACGGTTATTTGTCCGCCGTGGAGCATGATAATCTGTTTGCAAAGTGCCAGTCCGATACCTGACCCGCCGGGTTTGGTGGTGAAAAACGGAACAAAAATCCTTTCGGTTACTTCGGGCAGCATTCCTTCGCCGTTATCGCTTACTTGGAAACGCCACATTCCGTCGGATACGGAGGCAGTGATGCCGATATGTGCATGATCGGTGTTCCGGCAGGCTTCCAACGCATTTTTAATCAGGTTGATAAAGACTTGTTCCATTTGTCCTCGGTCGGCTCTCCAGTGAGGGAGACCGCTGGGAGTTTCAAACGACACGAAAGGTTTATCGGCAAAGAGTTGCTTGAGGTCGTTAAAAAAGTCGCATACATCAATGTCTGTTTTGGCAGGCTGCGCGATGCGGGTCAGCTTCCGATAGTTTTCCACAAATTCCAATAATCCTTTGCTTCTTCGGCGGATAACCTGAAGTCCTTGCTGTATATGTGTGCGGGTACGTTCATCGGGCGATGCCGTCATGCTCCGTTCGCTTAGCGTGTCTGCCAGTGAGATGATGGGGGTAATAGAGTTCATGATTTCGTGCGTCAGTACCCGGATAAGTTTCTGCCATGCTTCCATTTCTGTATGTTCCAGTGCACTATGGATGTTCTTCAGGCTGACCAGATAATAGGTTTTTCCTTTCTGTTGGATGCGTGTTGCCGATACAGCCAGTTCGGTAGGGATGGAGCGGTGAGGCAGACGGGCTACTGCTTGGTGATTCTTCAGCGCAGTGATAATCTCTTCGGGCAGGATGCCACAGTTGTCCAGCATCTGTTGAGCCGCTTTGTTCATCCATTCCGTTCGTCCGTCCGCATAACATACTACTACCGCCGTGTCTACTTGGTTCAGCAGGTTTTCATAATACAGATGCTTGGTTTCCACTTCGTTCAGGTGCGTACGTATTCCTTTCAGTGTGGCAGAGAGAGCATCGGCAAGTTGCGTCATCTTCCTGTCGCTAAAAGGAGGGCAAGCCAATTGCGAGAAATCATTGCTGTTCATACAGTCTACTATCCGTTGCATCATTTGTGTCTGTCGTGTCTGTGCCCGGTAGAGGCTGATGCAGATGCCTGTTATCACCGCGAAGGAGGCGGCTGCGCAGAACCACAAATGATTCATGGTAGTCCACACACTTGCTGCAACAAAAAGAAGCAGTCCGACTACGTGGAATATCAGCGAACATACGTAACTTTTCATAATCCTAATTTTTCGATTTTCCGGTAAAGAGCAAAGCGGGTGATGCCCAGCAGTTCTGCCGCGCGGGTCATGTTTCCCCCGCTGGAGCGCATAGCCTTTTCTACTGCCTTCCGTTCCAATTTTTCCAGATTCAGTTCTTCATCGTTACTTTCACGATGCTCGTTTCCGGCAGTGGGGAAGGGGAAGTCCGCCGGACGCAGCAGCGTATTGTCGCTAAGGATTACCGCCCTTTCTATGGTATGTTGCAGTTCACGCACGTTACCCGGCCAGTTATATTTCAGCAACTTGTTCTTTGCCTCGCGTGTCAGTCCTTTCACCTCTTTGTGGTACTTCCGGTTATATCCGGTCAGGAAATGTTCTGCCAGCAAGAGGATATCCTCCCCGCGTTCCCTCAGTGGCGGGATGCGCAGTTCGATGGTGTTGATGCGGTACAACAGGTCTTGACGGAAACTACCGTCTGCCACCCGTTGGTGTAGGTTGGCATTGGTGGCACAGATCAGTCGCACATCTATTTCGATGGGTTCTACTGCTCCTAGTCTGAGAATCCGGTGTTTTTCGATGGCAGTCAGCAGTTTTGCCTGCATCGGCAGCGAGAGGTTACCGATTTCATCAAGGAACAGCGTGCCGCCCGAAGCGATTTCCATTCTCCCCGGTTTGGCTTTTCGTGCATCGGTGAACGCCCCTTTCTCATAACCGAAAAGTTCACTTTCAAAGAGTTGTTCGGGAATGCTCCCCAAGTCGATGGTAACAAATGCAGCTTCCTGTCGGGGAGAAAAATGCTTCAGCATACGTGCCACGAGGTCTTTTCCCGTACCGTTCTCGCCCAAGATAAGGATATTGGCATCTGTGTCCGAGAGTTTGAATATGGTTTCCTTCACTTTCTGCATGGCGGGCGAATTGCCGATGAGTTCGGGCAGTTCATCATCGGTTTTCAGGGCGAGCATCTGTGCTTGCAGTTTTCCCACCTCCTTGCGTGAGCGGCTGAGTTTTAGTGCCGAGGAGAGCGTGGCGAGTAACTTCTCTTTTTCCCACGGTTTCGAAACAAAGTCGGTAGCCCCTTCTTTGATGGCACGTACCGCTTTGTCGGTATCGGCATAGGCGGTCATGAATATCACTACCGCCTGCGGGTCGATTTGCAGAATCTGTTCCAAGCAGTCGAATCCCTCCTGACCGCTGATGGCATCGCGCCGGAAATTCATATCGAGCAGGATTACATCGGGTTTGAAGGTCGTCATGAAGTGCGCGATGCGTGCCGGCTGCGTGGTTACTTTCACCTTTTCCATATACGATTCCAGCAGCAGGTTGAGAGCGAAAAGCACGTCCTCGTTATCGTCTATAATCAGTATTTTTCCTTTTTCTTCCATGTATGGTGGGTTGTGATGTACAAAGATAATGATTTTCAAGATGTGTTGTATGTGCGTTTCCGCACGAAAAATGTGTGATTCCGCACGCTGAAATCTCCCTCTATTTCTTATTATTTACCTGATTGTTAGCGTTCTGATTGTGTGGCACGACTTTTGATTTACTGTATCCGTATGATTGCGAAACGAGATATGAAACGATTGTTGTTTACGATATGCGGACTACTTTTCTTATGGGGTGAGGCGGATGCCCGGCGGCTGACGTTGGTTGATGCCATCCGTATGGCGCAGGCTTATTCGCCGGAAGCGCAGGCGGCGGAGCATACTTATCGGGCGGCTTACTGGAGTTACCGCTCTTTTCGTGCCAACTATCTGCCGGAGGTGAATCTGGTGTCGTCTCCCTACCTGAATCGTCAGATTAACCGGGTGACGCAGCCCGATGGTACGGAGCAGTTTATCCGGCAAAACCAGTTGATTACGGATGTGGGTTTGCAAATTAGTCAGAACGTCTGGTTTACGGGCGGTAATTTGTTTGTGCAGACTTCTACGCAGCGGATGGATGAGCTGGGTAGCAACCTGACGTCGTATAACTCACTGCCGGTTACGGTTGGTTATCAGCAGTCGCTATTCGGTTATAACTCGCTGAAATGGGACCGCCGCATTGAACCGGTGCGTTTCCGCGAGGCGAAGAAAACTTATGCCGAAACGCTTGAACTGATTGCTTCGAAGACTTGCGAACTGTTTTTCGCTCTTGCCACGGCGCAGGCGAATCTGGATATTGCCCGTTCGAATTATGCTTCGGCAGATACGCTTTACCGTTATGCGCGCGGTCGGTATAACATCGGCAGTATTACCGAAAACGAGATGTTGCAGTTGGAAGTGAACCGGCTGAACGAGGAGACGAACATGATGAAGGCGCGTATAGAGGTGGAAGACGCCATGCTCACGTTCCGTTCGTTTTTGGGCATCCGTGAGGAAACGGAGATAGAAGTCATGGAGGGCGACAGCGTACCGCAGTTTGAAGTTCCGCTGGGCGAGGCGCTGGAGCAGGCGTACCGCAATAGTCCCGATCCGGATACGTATCGGAGGCTGAAGTTGGAGAGCCGGAGCGCGCTGGCGCAGGCACGGACAAGCCGGGGACTGAAAGCCGACTTGTATTTACAGTTCGGATTGTCGCAGACTGCCGATCGATTGAAAGATTCGTGGCGCGATCCGCTTGACCAGCAATACGTAAGTCTGTCGCTGGTAGTTCCCATCCTCGACTGGGGACGCGGAAGGGGCAAGGTGCGCGTGGCGAAATCGAATGTGGCGTTGGTTGAAACACAGACGGAGCAGGGCATGAACGATTTCGAGCTGAATGTAAGGAAGATGGTGCGGCAGTTCAACCTTCAGGCGCGTCAGGTGGAAGTGGCGGCACGCACTGACGAAACGGCACGCCGACGCTACGAGGTGGCACTCCGCCTGTATCTGATGGGGAAATCTACCGTGCTCGATCTCAATGCAGCCATCAGCGAGAAAGACACGGCGCGGCGTAACCGCATTGAGGCGATGAAAACCTATTGGACGCTTTACTACGGTTTGCGCAGCATGACGCAATACGATTTTGAACGCGGTTGTCCGATTACCGACAATCTGCCGGAGATATAAAAGAACAGAACGATGGATATAAAACTGGAAAAGAAAGCATGGTATGTACGTTACCGCTATCGTTTGGCGGCGGCGGTTATCGTAACAGGCGTACTGATTTATGTATCGGTGCTTGCCTCCGGTCCGCAGCGGTTACGGGTTGACTCCGAATCGGTACAGATGGCGGAAGTGAAAAACGAGGATTTCTTGGAATACGTGGATGTGGAGGGAGTGGTACACCCCATCCTTACCCTCATGGTCAATGTGCGCGAGAGCGGCAACGTGGAGCGCATCGTGGCGGAGGAAGGTAGTCTGATGAAGCAAGGCGACACCATTCTTACGCTGACCAACCCCGACTTGATGCGCGATTTGGAAGACCAGCGAGACGAATGGGAGAAGCAGTGTTTTACGTATGAGGAGAAAGCCATCGAGATGGAGCAGAAAACCCTTACCCTCAAGCAGCAGACCCTTGAAGCGGAATACGAACTGAACAAAATACGCAAGAGCTTTGCGCTGGAGGAAGAGGAATACAAGATGGGGATTCGGAGCAAAGCGCAGTTAGAGGTGTCTGCCGATGAATACCGCTACAAGACGGAATCGACACGCCTCAAGCTGCAAAGTCTGAAAAGCGATTCGGCTATGACGGTGATCCGGCGCGAATTGCTGCTTAACGACCGCGAGCGCGAGCGCAGAAAATGGGAGCGTTCGTTGCAGCGGACACAAGATTTGGTGGTGCGCGCTCCCGCCGACGGGCAGTTGAGCTTCGTGAAAGTCACCCCCGGGCAGCAGGTAGCCTCCGGCGAAAACATAGCCGAGATAAAAGTGCTGAGCCAGTTTAAGATACACGCCTCGCTGAGCGAGTATTACATCGACCGCATAACCACGGGGCTGCCTGCCTCGGTGGTTTATCAGGGCAAGCGTTTCCCGCTCCGCGTGAGCAAGGTAGTGCCCGAAGTGAGAGAACGCACCTTCGATGTCGATTTGGTATTTACCGGCGAGATGCCCGATAACGTCCGCCTCGGCAAGAGCTTCCGAGTACAGATAGAATTGGGGCAACCCGAACAGACAGTGGTGATTCCGCGCGGAAATTTTTACCAGCAGACGGGCGGCAACTGGATATTCCGGCTCAATGCCGACCGTACACGTGCAGTGAAAGTCCCCATCGAAATCAGTCGGCAGAACCCACGCCAGTATGAAATAACCGAAGGATTGCAGCCCGGAGATTGGGTAATTACTTCAGGATATGATAACTTTGGGGACGCCGAAGAGTTGCTGTTGCGGTAAAGAGTAAGAAGTTGGTAATTAGTGAATTTAAAGTATGGTATGATAGGGCATTATCTGAAAGTGGCTTTGCGCAATTTGTTGAAATACAAGGTGCAGAATATAGTATCGGCTCTGTGTCTGGCGATAGGAATTGTGGTATTCAGTATGGTATATCTGTTTGTTGACCGTTTTGCGGATGCGTATAGCAGATTGCCGGATTCCGAACGGCGTGTTCTTATCAGGGCATACGGTGAAGAAGCGGAACGTGACATACCGTTTTATCTGTCGGCTGTAAACGAGTTGGTTTCTCGCACAGAAGGAGCGTTGGACTCGGTATCTGTCCATTCGGCTACGTTACGTATGGATGTGGATGTAATAGGGAAAGACGGTCGTAACCTGCCATATATTGTACAGTATATGGTAACGAACAGTTGCTTTTTCAGCTATTTCAACCTGCCGTTACTTTATGGTAATTACGTGCCGACCTTACCGAACGAAATAATCATATCGTCTGACTTTGCAGGAAAAATAGCTAAAAACAGCAGTCCTGTCGGTATGGTGGTACGTCTTAACTCTTTGAAATCGGGAAACGGAATAAGAGATTATCGGATAGTAAATGTGGCAGACGTATCCAAAGATGGGTTAGAACTAAACGCCGATTGTTATTTCCCGCTTGAGGTGTTTCCCTATGCGCGAACGTTGGTACACGCACTCATTCCGGAGGGGCAGACATTGAACAGAGTAAACAAGGCGTTAAGTGATATCGGTTGGAATGATGGAGAGCAAAAAATATCGGTTGAGGCTTCTCCGGTGAGCGGACAGACAGGCACGTTGCTTGCTAAATATTTGGTTCTTATTCTTGCTTCCTTGATTCTGGTATCGGGACTGATTAATTTTCTGAAATTCACATTTCAGATGTTCTATGCCCGTCAGCATGAGCTGGCTTTGCGCAAAAGTTTGGGTTCGGATATGAAAGGAGTCTTTGGGTTACTTTCTACGGAGGTGTTTTGTATGCTGTCTTTTGCATTCCTGCTATCGCTGGTATTACTGGAAAGTATGCTGCCTTTAGCTTACCGTTATTTGCCTGAAGAAACTACCGACTGGTTTATCGCGAAAGATTGTTACCTGACGCAAGCTGCACTTTATCTGATGGTTCTGTTGGTCTGTTTATGTATTGTTATCTATCCGGTGTGGCGCGTACGCGGAATCAATCTTATGAACCGAATCCGGACAAACGGACAAAAACATAGCTTCCGCGCCGTAATGATTTGCATTCAACTGTTTGTTTCAATGGGCTTTTTGGGTGCGGTAATTATCATTCATCTGTCATACGGTGAGTTGCGAGGCAGATTGTATTACCCCGAAAAGGTAGAAGAAAACAGAATTGTCTCGATAGATATGAATACGGATGCCATTCGGAAGAACTGGGACGTAATACATTCAGAGATTAACAGCATGGCAGAAATAGAAGGGCAAACTTTTGTCAATGAAGAATCCAACAATGGCTTGCTATCCTATCAGTTTACTACTTTCTTAAAACATGATAGTGCGGAAGTCAATCTTAAAGTAATGACCGGAAATCCCGACTATTTCCGTTTCTTTCACATTCCGTTGCGGGGAAAAATATTAGAGGCAGAGATGGAAGGGGTTGTTTATATAAGCCAAAGTTTTGCCGACTTGCTTCGCCATGAAAATGCAGAAGGAATGGTTAAGTTGGGCAATCGTACTTATCAGATAGCCGGGGTATATGAAGACTTGTATCGGAATATGACGGGTAACGATGAATTTGCCGGTTCTGTGTTTTTCCCTACGAGAGACTTCAAGGTATGGTTACTGAAAGTTGCTTCCGGAAAAGATGTAGATGAAGTGATGAAAAAGATTAAGGCGGTTTGTCGGAAATATGTTCCCGATACATTGCCTTTGGATGTATATAAATATGGGAAACGGACTGTGTACTCATCAATGCAAATACTGGAAACTATGATGTGGATATTGGCAGCGGTCAGTTTGTTACTGGTAGTCCTCAGTGTTTATTCCTCCATATCAATGGATAGCGTGGCTCGTCAGAAAGAGGTGGCTATCAGGAAGATAAACGGAGCTTCGCGTAAAGATATTGTTATGCTGTTTGCTCGGTCGTATATAGCAATGTTTCTTCTTATGTTTTTGTTTGTTTATCCGATACTGAGACTGACAATGATTAATGCGTTAGAGGGTTCTTCGCTGAAATCTGTTTATGGTTGGGAATGGGGCATCATTCTATTTGTTGTCATGGCACTGCTGATAACATTGGCAGTAGGATGGCAGATAATAAAACTGATGAAGGTAAATCCGGCGCAGGCGATAAAGAAAGAATAAATAATTAAACTGATAATATGATGATTAAAACAACAAATTTACAGAAAGTATTCCGCACGGATGAGGTGGAAACTTGGGCGTTGAATAATGTAAGCATTGAAGTGAAAGAGGGAGAGTTCGTGGCCATAATGGGACCTTCGGGATGCGGTAAGTCGACACTGCTGAATATCCTCGGCTTGTTAGACAATCCTACCGGCGGTGAGTATTACCTGAATGGCGTGGAAGTTTCGAAATACACCGAAGCACAGCGCACTTCGCTCCGCAAGGGCATTATCGGCTTTGTCTTTCAGAGCTTCAACCTTATTGACGAACTGAATGTGTATGAAAACATAGAACTGCCGCTGCTTTATATGGGTGTGTCTGCTTCGGAGCGCAAACGGAGGGTAGAGGAAGCGATGAACCGCATGTCGATAGTACATCGTGCGAAGCATTTCCCACAACAGCTTTCGGGCGGACAACAGCAGCGTGTGGCGATAGCGCGTGCCGTAGTGACAAATCCGAGGCTGATTCTTGCCGATGAGCCGACGGGTAACCTCGACTCGAAGAACGGTAAGGAGGTGATGGCGTTGCTCACCGAACTGAATAAGGAGGGAACTACCATCGTGATGGTTACTCACTCGCAGCACGATGCGGGGTACGCCGATCGAATCATCAACCTGTTTGACGGACAAGTAGTAACGGAAATAACCATGTAAACTTATGTCATTCTATCATTTATTACGTTTGATAATACGCGGCTGGTGGCACGACAGACTGTTTACCGTGGTTTCGTGGGGCAGTTTGGTTATCGGTATCCTGTGTGCGTCATTGCTCGGAACTTTTGTGTTGCATGAGTATAACATCCATGCCGATATACCCGACGGAAATCGTATTTTGCGCCTTACCCAATCTGTTTCGATGGGAAAGAAGGCGGAATCATCTTTTATTTACGGACCGGATGTGCCGCGGATTGTTGCCGCGTTTCCGGAAATAGAAACCGCTCTGCGCACGAGGGTAAGAGACAATGTACAGGCTGTTTACCGAAATGAAAGTCTTCCGATAGGCAAATTCGTGCAGGCCGATTCTACTTTTCTGATGTTTTTTCCCTTAGAGACCGTTGCAGGCAATCTGCATGAGACGCTGATACGTACCGATGCTTTGGCTTTGGAAGAAGCCACGGCAGTCCGGATATTCGGCTCAACTGATTGCGTAGGAGAGGTATTGAAGATAACGGCAGACGGAAATGCCTCTTTGATGGTGGTTGGTGCAGTGTTCCGCAACCCGTATCGGGGGATGCTGCCGGTCAATATGTTGGGCGGATTTGCAGATGCGTCTTTCGGCGAATCCTGTTTCATCAAGCTCCGTGAGGGGACAGATGTGGCTGCGTTCCGCCGCAAGTTTTCTGAAACTTCTCTCCCTACGGTGTTGGGTGAGGGACATTTGGGTACGCTGACTTTGCAGGAATCTTATTTTGATACCGATTTGCAGGATTTCGTATTGCTTCACCGCTCGTCTGTTGTGCTTGCTATGGGAGGAATCATCGCCTTGCTTGTGCTGTTGGTAGCTTGTTTCAACTACATCAATTTGGGACTTGCCCGCTTGCTGAGGCAGGTTCACACCCTCCATATTGAAATATTTGCCGGAGCGTCGAGGAAAGACATTTACAGACGCCTGTTTTGGGATACTTGTCTGTTGATTGGCTTTGCTTTTCTCTGTGCGTTCCTGCTGATGAACGATGTGTTACCTCTGTTTAACCGGTTAATGGCAGCCCACCTGACGATGGAATACCTGCTTTCTGCCCGTGTGTTGCCGTGGCTGCTGTCAGGCGGTGTGATACTTGCCGTTGTTCCGTCTGTTTATATCAGTGGCAGGTTGCAGTCGCTTACCGAAAGCGATTACCGCTTGTTCTATCGGGGAAAGATGCGCAGGCTGATGGTATCGTGCTTCCAAGTGGGACAACTTGTGGTTACGATGGCTTTGCTGTCTGTTTTCTTTATTATCCATAACCAACTGGATTTGGTGGAGAAAGACAATAAGCGGTTTGAGAATGTCATTGACGTGTTTGCCGAAAAAAGTTGGGGAGCGCCTGTCTCTTCATGGATGGACAAAGTAAGCGCCTGTCAGGAGGTAGAGGCTGTAACCTTGTCGGAAACCGGTCTGTTTGAGGAGTCGATGGCTGTGGTAGGAGAGTCTGGTAAGCCGGAAGATTTGGTTTGGATGGATATAGTAAGAGGTTCTAAAAGCCTGTTGGACTTTTACCGGATGGAGCTTGTTGACTCTGCTGAGACAGCCCGATTGCTCCCTACCGTTCCGCATCCGGTGATTGTCAATGAAACATTCATAAAACAGTTTGTTCCAGAGTCAGACAATCCGGTAGGCAAGCCTGTTTCCCACTATATTCCCGATGACTCCGATATGGAAGGGAAAACCATCGTAGGCGTGATTCGTGATTTCCGCAAGCGTTCGCTCGGAGAATCGGTATGGCCTTTGCTGATGCAGGTAGAAGATGTGGCGGGCAGCGATTACCAGACGCTTTCCATCCGCGTAAAAGAAGGAGAGACAGCCCGATTCCTGAAACGTTTGGAGCAGATTTGGACAGAGAACTATCCGGAACAGCCTTTCTTGTATCTGGATATCGGCATGATTCTGAAAGAGACCAATAAGGATGTGTTTATGCTGTCCGATATGCTGACTTTCTATGTCATAGTCAGCCTGCTGATGACCTTTTTCGGATTATATAGTTTGGTGCGTTACACCATACGTCTGCGTTTGCGCGAGATAGCGTTACGCAAAATTCATGGGGCTACATCCGGACATCTGCTGAAACTTTTACTGAGCCCCTATCTTATCTGTCTGGTAGCGGCATTCGTAATAACGGTTCCTAGCGTATATGCCTTTATGTTGTTTTGGCTGGAACAATTCGCATACAGCGTGCCTATCTCGGCGATGGACTTTGTATTGCCCTTGTTGGTTACGTCAGGCATTACCCTGCTGACTGTTGTGGAAAATGTGTATAAAGCGGTGAAAATGAATCCGTCAGAGGTCATTAAGATAGAATAGGGGATAATGCCTTGCCGATTGCTGCGGAAACCCGTAGGCAAGCCTTTGCAGCCCTATGATATCCCCCGAAAAACGCTTCGGTTAGAAATTTTATTTTAAGCCGAACAGTCTCCCTGTTCTATTCGGAAGACTGTTCGGCTTATCGGGTAGTATTTTCAGTCATCAAATTAATCAGAAAACAACCTGTTCGGGCAATGTGCTCTCGATACGTTTTTCGATGCTGTCGGGCACTTTCGGGAAGAAATCCAGTCCGGTTTCTTCTTCCACCTTATCCACTGTAACCATGTAATTTTTCAGGTCTTGATGGTTAGCCTTGTTCTCGAAGAGGAATCCCATAGCCATCGGATTCTTTCGGTTATATACAAGCACTACTTTAAAGAAGCGGTCGGGCACAGCCACGCGACTTTCTCCGATACGCTTAGGCGATTTAGAATCGTAGATTGGTCCGCACGCAATGTAGATAGTACCGTATTTGTCTGCCCATTTGCGGCATGACTCCTCCAAATCTCCCCAGTCGTCACGGTTCAACTTCCGGTTTTGCGGGCAAATGTTGCTCATGTAAAACGATTCTTTCATTGCCTGCTTGCTCCACTTCATATCGGCAGCCGGAGCCATGTGTCCGCGGTCGTATCCCGAATTGGTATAATCGGAAGTCACCACGCGCGGTTCCGGCAGTTCGGGGTCGGGGAGGAACTTGTTGGTACGTCCTTCATCGCCCTCCGTTTCTTTGCGAGTCAACTCCCATGCCACCCAGTTGGGCGTCTTATAGAAATTGTTGTATGATACTGTATATCCCAAGTGCTTGATTACGATTTCCTCCCGTTCTTTGATGGTTTTGGGGATTTCCAAGTTCAGGGATAAGCCCGTATCCGTTTCGGCATCCTTAGCCTCTACGCTTGCTTTCGCTTTCGTCTTGTTAGCGATAGCCTGAATCCTTTCGGGCGTGAATATCTGTTCTGCATTCTGATAGAGGTAGAGTACCCCCACGGTAAGGACAATCAGCAGGATGAATCCCCTCATTCCGCCCGTCGATTTCTTTTGTTTCCGTCGTGCCGTCATAATCAGATCAGTTTAAATCGCATACGGAAAATCCCGTCCTTATAGTCGGAACTGATAATCTTGAACGTCCCGATTTCGGCGGTATTGGCTACGTGCAACCCGATACACAAACATTCATCGTAATCGCCCACTTTGACCACCCGCACCGTATCGGAAGCGCCTTCAGGCAATCGCTTCATGTCGAAACGTTCGGATGCCTCTTGCTGAGTGATAAATTCGGTAGTCACGTCCAAGTGTCGGGCTATGGTATCATTGACTGTCGCCTCAATGCGCTCGATGTCTGCGTCTGTCGGAGCTTGCGGTAGCGCAAAATCCAGTTTGCTTTTCTTGCGCTCAATGTGAGCCGATACGGCACGCCCGCACCCGAAAAGGTTTACCATCGTGCGGTTTACGATATGCTCACACGTGTGCATGGGCGGATATTCTTGCTTGTTATGCTGGTTCAGTTGAATTTCTTGTTCCACGATACGTATTTCATTAAGTTATTCAGAATGACACCTGCCTTTGCAGGAAAGAACGCAGGCAGGTGTTCAGGGTAATTACAGTACTTTCATCAGGATTTCTTTGGCTGTTTTGCCGTCTATTAATCCGTCCTCGCCGAAATGTACGTCACGCTCGGTAAAGCGTCGCTCTATCTCATCGACAATTTCCATGCCTATATGTTCTTCTCCCAAGCGGGTGGTAAGACCTAACGAGCGGAAGAAATCCTCCGTCCGGCGGATGGTTTCATCGATACGTTCGTCATGCGTACCCTCGGTTACGCCGAATACACGTTCACCCATCTGTATGATTTTGTCTCCCTTTTCTTTACGCAAAACCTGCATAGTGCCCGGAAGCACAATGGCAAGCGTATGTCCGTGCGTCAATCCGGCGAGAGCCGTCAGCTCATGTCCTATCATGTGAGTAGACCAGTCTTGCGATACTCCCATGGCGATGAATCCGTTCAGTGCCATCGTAGCCGACATCATAAAGTCTGCCATCAGTTGATAATCTTCCTTATTCTCACGGATTTTCGGGGCGATTTCTACCAACGTCTGCAAAATACTTTCCGCCCAGCGGTCCATCAGCCGCGATTCTCCGGTCTTGGTGAGGTACTGTTCGATAACGTGAACAAACGTGTCGGCAATACCGCAGGCTATCTGGTGAGCCGGAAGCGTAAACGTTACCTGCGGGTCGAGGATAGAAAATACCGGGAAATTGGCATAGAAAGGATATTTCTCTTTCGTTTCGTGGCAAGAGATAACCGCGCCGTTGTTCATCTCTGAGCCTGTGGCGGGAAGCGTAAGCACGGTAGCCAGCGGAACAGTGAGTGCAGACGAACCTTTTTTCACCAAATCCCATGCATCCCCCTCGTACAGCAGTCCTGCGGAAATCAACTTCGTGCCGTCGATTACCGAACCTCCGCCCACTGCCAGAAGGAAGTCTACTTTTTCTTCCTTGCCCAGCGCGATGGCTTTGCGCAAAGTTTCGATGGCAGGATTAGGCTCGATGCCCCAGAACTCAACCGTCCGGAAGTCTTTCAGTGCTGCTTTGACTTGGTCATAAACGCCGTTTTTCTTCACACTTCCTCCGCCGAAGGTTATCATTACTTTTTTACTGGCAGGTATTTCTTTTCCCAGTTCGGCAATAGTGCCGCGACCCATGATTAATTTAGTGGGGTTTTGAAAGCTGAAATTATTCATCATAATCGTAAATGTTTATTCCGAAGCAAATTTAGGGAAATTTTTGAATACCGTGAGCAATTACTGTTGTTTCATTGTTTATCTTTGTCAGGAGAGGTAAGAAAGAGAAAATTACCTACAAATAGTGATTGTAAAATTTGTGACATTTCCCTTATTTTGTACTCGTAAAAAATGAAGAATTCGATACTTATGTGTAAAAATACCCGAACTTATAAGCCTACCGACAAGATGAGCGACCTTATCTGTGAAAATTACGCACTGCTGCAAGTCTTGAGTCGCTTTGGCGTATCGTTGGGTTTTGGTGACAAGTCTGTGCAGGAAGTTTGCGAAATGAATGGCGTAGACTGTAGTACATTTCTTATTGTGGTTAATTTCTTGGTCGAAGGAAATAACCTTATCCAAGATCATCCCGAAGGACTTTCCGTTCCGGCTTTGATGAGCTACCTGAAGCAAGCCCATCATTATTTCTTGGATTTTCAGTTGCCTACCATCCGACGGAAGTTGATTGAAGCAATCGACTGTTCTACCGAAAACAAGGTAGCCTTTCTGATTATCCAGTTTTTCGATGCCTACGTTCACGAGGTGCGTAAGCACATGGAATACGAAAACGAGAAAGTGTTTACGTACGTCGACCAACTGTTACGCGGAGAGCATCCTACCGAGTATAACATCGGCGTGTTTGCCCGTCATCACGACCAGATAAATGCAAAGCTCACCGAACTGAAGAATATTATCATCAAATATTATCCGGCGGGTGCCGACAATCAGTTGCTGAACGCCACGCTGTTTGATATATTTAGCTGTGAAGAAGATTTAGACTCGCATAACCGGGTAGAGGATTACTTGTTTGTGCCTGCCATTATGGAATTGGAAAAAGAAATAAAATGAAATCGCAGGAAACCATACATGTAGCCATAGCCGAAACGTCGTTGATAATCCGGGGAGGACTGGCCGTGGCATTGAAACGTTTGCCCGAACTGAATGTCCAGACCGTCGAAATTACATCGAAGGAAGGAATTTTACATTGCATGGAGGCGCATCAGCCCGATATACTGATTATCAATCCGCTGTTCGAAGGCTGGTTTGATGCGGAAGATTTTAAGGCGCAATATCCCCATTCGGAAATGAAATTAGTGTCGCTGATATCCACGGTAGTCGACGCCAACCAGTTGAAAGGCTATGATGAAAGCATCAATCTGTTCGACGACATCGACTCTTTGGAACATAAGATAGCCTCATTGATGAACGTCGATAACGAAGAGGATAATGACCAGAACTCGTTAAGCCAACGTGAAAAAGAAATCGTGGGCTGCATCGTGAAAGGAATGACGAATAAAGAAATAGCAGAAAAGCTTTTCATCTCGGTACATACCGTGATAACCCACCGGCGTAACATTACGCGCAAGTTACAGATACATTCTGCCGCAGGTCTTACTATTTATGCGATAGTAAATAAGCTGGTAGAACTGAATGAGGTGAAGCTAAATGAGTAAATACCAAGATTTAGGTATTGCGCAATACGCCCGAACCCCTTAACTTTGCAGTGTTAGTCATATAGAAATTACGTAAACCACAAAAAGTAAAAGAAGTTAGTTATTAGTTGGGTACGCCTTGCGAAGTGATTCGCGAGGCGTACGCATGTTTATCCGTTAGTTTTTTATTTTCATCCCATAGAAATACGCCGTAAAACGCTACCCGTAGCGTTGCCTGTTTCTAACGGTAGGACTTACCAATTCATGCGGTAAGACCGGGCAGTCCTACCGCATGTGTTTCTCCGCCTTTTCGCAGGCATTTTAAAAGCAAATTTTTTCCGTTTTTGATTTTAATGCCTACTTTTGTGCTACCGCATGTAATGTAAACCGAATTTAAACAAAAAAGCACATGAAACATTTATTCTTTATTCTACTATTATCCTGCTGCATCGGGTGTTGGGCAGCGCAAGAAATAACCATTATTCCGAAACCCCTCCGCCTCACCGTAGAGCAAGGTAAATTCTTGCTTCGCCCCCAAACGGTTATCAGTTACGAAAAAGAACTGTATCCGCAGGCAGCATACTTGCAAGAGGTCATCGCCGGATCTACCGGTTGGGACTTGAAATTGCAGGAAGGTACTGCTGAGGGAAGTGCCATTCATCTGGAGACGGCCGATAAGATACGCTGTGCCGAAGGTTATGAACTGACGGTACAGCCCTCCGGAGTACGGATAACGGGGGCAGACGCGGGCGGCGTGTTTTACGGAATCCAAACCCTGTTACAACTGTTCCCGTCAGAAATATACAGTCCTTTCCGCCAGAAAAACATCGTTTGGGAAGCTCCCTCAGTGAGTGTTTATGATGCTCCCTCCCATCCGTGGCGCGGGATGATGCTCGACGTGGCACGCTATTTCTTCGATAAAGATTTTGTAAAGAAATACATTGACATGATGGCGATGTATAAGATGAATAAGTTCCAATTCCACCTGATAGACGATTCCGGCTGGCGGTTGGAGATTAAGAAATATCCGAAACTAACCGAAGTAGGGGCGTGGGCTGGTAAAGACCAGAACCGTTTGGGCGGATATTATACACAAGAAGACATCAAAGAGATTATAGAATATGCCAAAGTAAGAAACGTGGAAGTCATTCCTGAAATAGAGTTTCCTGCCCACATGCTTTCGGCAGTGGCGGCTTACCCGTGGCTGAGCTGCAAGGGCGAACCGCGCGAAGTACCCACCCAGCACTTCATCAGTCGCGATTTGATTTGCGTGGGAAAAGAATCTTCTTTCCGCTTCCTGCAAGATGTGTTAGACGAAATGGTGGCGCTTTTCCCTTCTCACTACATAAACATCGGAGGCGATGAGGCGGTTTACGATAATTGGGAGAAGTGTCCCAAATGTCAAGCCGTAATGAAAGAAAACGGACTGAAAGAGGCTTCACAGCTGCAAGGCTATCTGACTAACCGTGTGCTTCAGATGATGAAAGCAAAAGAGCGTACGGTAATCGGTTGGGAAGAAATCATCAAGCGCGGCGATTTGGACGGGCAGGTGGTTGCACTGATTTGGCACAATGAAAAAGACACTGTGATGGCGGTGGAAAAGAATCACTTGGCTATTCTTACGCCTGCCACCCATGCGTATCTCGACTTTCCGGAAGGTAAAACTCCGGGAGAAGTGAAAGCTGCTACGTGGATGCCTCCTATTTCGATAGAGAAAAGCTATTCGCTGGCAGCCAAAGACTATTCGGAGGGGTCGCATGTACTGGGAGTGCAAGGCTGTATGTGGTCCGACCAGTTTATCCACGGAACCATTCTGCAAGAGATTGTGCCGATTAACGAAAACCGCTCAGAGAATTATGTGGAATACTTCACCTTCCCAAGAATGTTGGCTCTGTCGGAAGTTGGTTGGACGAAAGAAGCCAATAGGGACTACGGTGATTTTGCGCATCGCCTGACTTACCATTACGCGCGTTTAGACCGGAAGGGGTGTAACTATCGCGTCCCCGAACCGTTTATAGCGTCGATGAAAGAAACGCCTGAAGGTGTTACATTCACGCTGTCGGAAAGCGTGAAAGGAGCTTCCATCCGTTATACTACCGATGGCAGTTATCCCACCATACATTCTCCGCTTTATACATCACCGGTAACCGTTGATACAAAGAATAATTTCCACGCCATAACGGTAGTCTCTAACCGTCATTATTCGTTACCCATACATTTTGCATATAATTATGAAGACTATAAGCAGTACGGCGAGTTTGCAGCAGAATGGAAACCGGCGCTTGTATCTGTTGAGAAACCAGCTCCGTGGAAAGTAGACGTAACCGGAAAGATTTCGGGAAATGGAACTTACGAAGTTACTTTTGTTCAAACAGAAGGTAACCACGGTTTGGAGGTGAGCGGCATTAATGTATTCAAACGTGACGAACGGTTAGTGCATATTGCTCAGACGCAGACGGTAAAGAAATCGCAGGTAGCTGCCTTCCGTTTTAAAATCGATTCGTTTGAGGCAGGTACTCCATTTTATTTAGACGTGCAAATGGCAGGCGTAGGAGGTACTAACACAAATGGTGCGGTATTTATTAGAAAGATATCCGAAGAATGATGTCAAAGGATATTTAAAGAAGCGAAACAAGTTTTCATACAGTAAGAAAGCAAATCCCGCTATGCCGGGGTTTGCTTTCTTTGTAAATGAATGTCTCAACCAATAGTTTTCTTATCGTCCATAGCCAGTTCTTTAGCTATGTGTTTGGCTTGTACTTCCGCCAGTTGCTCACGGGTAAGTCGTTGTTTCCTGTTTTGCGCCGATGCTGCGCCGATGAAAGCTGTAAATGAAATAACGAACAGCAATAATCTGATGATATGTTTCATATTTCTTTTTTTATTCGTTTATGAATACGTCTTCTTGATAGACTTCAAGCAGATAGGTCTGGTCCTCATGACTGAGGTTGGCGAAAGCCTGTTCCACTTGAAGAATTGCTTTATGTTGATAATGAACTTATTATGAATTTTATCCGGCTTGTTCCGGAGGCTGAAAAACGCTTGCGGTAGAACAGGTTAACGCTATGGGAAGAAATGGTCAACACATCCGCATGGGATGAGTGACGCTAACGGTAGCGTTTTATGTTGTAAAATAGGGCATCTCAGAAAGCCTTCTGAAAAAAGTGTATTATATGTGATTTGGGTAGATTTTGCTTTGATTTGGGTAATTTCTTTTCAAAATAAAATCCCGAACTTTGCAATGTGTAATAATAATAAAATAGAGAACCGTAATGAATAATAAGTCTTTTCTTTTAACATTTATAACTGTAGCAATGTTTTCCGGCGGTGCGTCGTGGGCACAAAGTGATACAACCCGCATTACCCGTAACTTTTCGCTTGACGAAGTGGTGGTTACCGGTACACGAAATGAAACAGACGTGCGCCATTTGTCACAAACGGTATCTGTGGTCGATCGCCTGACGATTGAAAACAGTATGCAACCGTCGCTTTTGCCTGTGCTGACCGAACAAGTACCGGGGCTTTTCGTAACCGAACGCGGCGTGATGGGGTACGGTGTTTCCGATGGAGCTGCCGGAGGTATTTCTTTGCGCGGACTGAGTGGGGGAAGTGCCCGGCTGATGGTGCTGATAGACGGGCATCCGCAGTATGCCGGTATTTTCGGACATCCCATTTCGGATGCCTACCAGTCGCTGTTGGCTGACCGGGTTGAAGTCTTGCGTGGACCCGCTTCCGTTCTTTACGGTTCTAATGCGATGGGAGGCGTTATTAATATTGTAACCCGTAAGATGCACGAAGACGGGGTGCGTACCAATCTTCACGCGGGTTATGGTTCGTATAACACGTTGGAGACAGAGCTGACTAACCGTATTCGCAAAGGGCGTTTCAATAGCGTAGTGAGCGGTTCGTATAATCGTACAGACGGACACCGCGCCGACATGGGGTTTGAACAGTATGGCGGTTATGCCAAGTTGGGTTACGACATGACAGATAACTGGAATATGTATGCCGATGTGAACGTGACGCACTTTAATGCCTCTTACCCCGGACCGGTATCGGCACCGTTGGTAGACGGTGACCAGCGCATCACGCGCGGGGTGACTTCTTTTTCACTCAATAATAAATACGAGAAAACTTCCGGTGCGCTGAGTTTCTTCTACAACTGGGGAAACCACTGGATTAACGACGGCTATACGCCCAGTGCAGGCGAAACATCGCAGGACGGACGTTTCAATTCACGCGATAACATGATGGGGGTATCGCTCTATCAAAGCACACAGTTTTTTGAGGGAAACCGTATAACGTTAGGTTTCGACTGGTTTCGTTATGGCGGTAAGGCTTGGACGGACTATGTGGCAGGAGAGAACGCAGGAACACGCAATGACTTGGTGGATAAGCATGAAGACGAAGTAGCCGGATATGTAGATATCCGTCAGGACATCGGACGCTGGCTGACGCTGAACGCCGGACTGCGTGTCGATCATCATTCGCGCGTGGGCACGGAATGGGTTCCGCAGGCAGGGCTTGCTTTCCATTTGCCACACGCCTTTGAACTGAAAGCATCAGCAACAAAAGGTTTCCGTTACCCCATCTTGCGTGAAATGTATATGTTTCCACCACAAAATCCTGACCTCAAACCGGAGTCTATGTGGAATTATGAAGTATCTTTGTCGCAGACGCTCCTGAACGGACGTTTAAGTTACGGGATAAACCTGTTTTATATTGATGGTAAAAATCTGATCGTAACATTACCTAATCCGAACGGAACGGGGATGCTTAATCAGAATACCGGCACGATAGACAATACCGGTGTAGAGCTTCAGGCGGCTTACCGCATCAATCAAAAATGGTCGGTGGATGGAAATTACAGCTATTTACACATGGAGAACCCTGTAATAGCCGCACCTGAACATAAGTTGTATGCCGGAGCAAGTTTTAGCAAAGGACGTTGGAACGTGGCTTCCGGACTGCAATACATAGCCGGATTGTATACAGCAGTGGGCGATAATCCTCAAACGGAAAATTTTGTCCTTTGGAATTTGCGCGGTTCTTTCCGTGCTGCCAAGTGGTTGGATATTTGGGTGCGTGGAGAAAACCTGCTGGCACAAAAATACGAAATCAATGCCGGCTATCCGATGCCGAGAGCAACAGTAATGGGAGGTATAAATGTCACTATTTAAAAATAATGTACAATGAAAACAACAGTAAGACTTTATGATTTAGGCTATGCCGAAGTTAGAACTTATTTGGCTGCCGTATTGTTCATCGTTGGTAATGTAGCTCTGCCGCAACTTTTTCATCTGATTCCGCAAGGGGGTGTAACGTGGCTGCCTATTTATTTCTTCACCCTTGTAGGGGCTTACAAGTACGGTTGGAAAGTGGGACTTCTGACAGCAGTCTTTTCACCGGTAGTCAATTCTTTGATGTTCGGTATGCCTGCATGGGGAACACTTCCCGCCATCGCTCTTAAATCTGTATTGTTGGCTCTTGCAGCCGGATATGCAGCCCGCAGATGGCAGAAGGTATCTTTACCGCTTGTGCTGGCTGTGGTATTGTTTTATCAGTTTTTCGGAACGTTAGGCGAGTGGATGATGCAAGGCAGTTTCTATAATGCCATTCAGGATTTTAGAATAGGCATTCCGGGGATGTTGTTGCAAATTTTCGGCGGTTATTTGTTCGTAAAATACCTGATACGCAGATAACGATGTTTGAAAGACGGATGCAATTATTTAAGTAAATCCGTACGTTTCCTGCAATTATCTCACAGATTTTATGTAAGTTTGCCGACGAAATAGATATATAAAGAAGAGATAATAACAGATGATTACAGTATCAAACGTAGCCGTACAGTTCGGTAAAAGAGTGTTGTATAACGATGTGAACATGAAGTTCACCAATGGTAATATTTATGGTATAATTGGTGCGAACGGAGCTGGAAAGTCAACTTTTCTGAAAGTAATTTCCGGAGAATTGGAACCTACAAAAGGAAGTGTTACTTTAGGTCCGGGCGAGCGGCTTTCGGTATTGAGCCAAGACCACTTTAAGTTTGATGCTCATACGGTACTCGATACCGTATTGATGGGACATACCGTTTTATGGAACATCATGAAAGAGCGTGAACAACTTTATGCCAAAGAAGACTTTACTGATGAAGACGGCATTCGCGCAGCGGAGCTTGAAGAAAAGTTTGCAGAACTGGAAGGATGGAATGCAGAAAGCGATGCGGCTATCCTGCTAGGAGGCTTGGGAATTAAAGAAGACAAACATCAGATGTTGATGGGCGATTTGAGCGGTAAAGAAAAGGTGCGTGTGATGTTGGCTCAGGCGTTGTTCGGAAATCCCGATAACTTATTGCTCGATGAGCCTACCAACGACCTCGATATGGATACTGTAACATGGTTGGAAGAATATCTTTCAAACTTCGAGCATACAGTGCTTGTGGTGAGCCATGACCGACATTTCCTTGACTCGGTTTGTACGCATACGGTGGATATTGATTTTGGTAAAGTCAATCTCTTTGCCGGAAACTACAGCTTCTGGTACGAATCGAGCCAGCTTGCTCTTCGTCAGCAGCAGAACCAGCGTGCGAAAGCCGAAGAAAAGCGCAAGGAGCTGGAAGAGTTTATCCGTCGTTTCTCTGCCAATGTAGCTAAGTCGAAACAAACTACCAGCCGCAAGAAGATGTTGGAAAAACTGAACGTCGACGAAATCAAACCGTCTTCTCGCAAATATCCGGGTATTATATTTACTCCGGAACGTGAACCGGGAAATCAGATATTGGAAGTATCGGGATTGCGTGCCGAAACAGAAGACGGGGTTGTATTGTTCAACGATGTGAACTTCAACGTAGAAAAAGGCGACAAGATTGTATTCCTGAGCCGTGACCCGCGTGCCATGACTGCTCTGTTCGAGATAATCAACGGTAACCGCAAGCCTCAGGCTGGACATTATAATTGGGGCGTAACGATAACTACGGCTTATTTGCCGCTCGATAACTCCGATTACTTTAACTGCGACCTTAATCTGGTAGACTGGTTGAGTCAGTACGGCGAAGGAAATGAGGTTTATATGAAAGGATTCCTCGGCCGTATGCTTTTCTCAGGCGAAGAGGTGTTGAAAAAAGTAAACGTACTTTCCGGAGGAGAGAAGATGAGATGTATGATAGCGCGTATGCAGTTGCGTAACGCCAACTGTCTGATATTGGATACGCCTACCAATCACCTTGATTTGGAATCAATTCAGGCTTTCAATAATAATCTGAAGATTTATAAGGGGAATATACTCTTCTCGTCTCACGACCATGAGTTTATCGAAACGGTAGCAAACCGTATTATTGAGCTTACTCCGAATGGCATTATCGACAAGATGATGGAATATGATGAATACATTACGTCCGACCACATTAAAGAGATGCGGGCACGGATGTATGGTGATAATTAAACATATAGCAAAAGCGACACAAACTTACGGCTGTATATTGGCGGTGGTTTGTGTCGCTTTATTTTTTTAATTGTCCGCTAACTTTATTCTATGGAAAACGCAAAACCTATGCTTAAACGCGAACACATCGTGTGGTTAGACGTTGTTCGTTTCGTGGCAATGTTTACGGTAGTATGTTGTCATTCTGCCGATCCGTTTAACTTTTATCCGGGAGAACCTCCCGCTAACATCGACGACATCAAGTTTTGGGGAGCAGCTTACGGCGCATTCCTGCGTCCTTGCGTCCCGCTTTTCGTAATGATAACAGGCGCATTGTTGCTTCCTGTTAAAGGAGATACTTCGGCATTTTACAAGAAGCGTATTAGCCGTGTGTTTTTTCCTTTTCTTATTTGGTCGGTTATTTACAATCTGTTTCCGTGGGTAACAGGTTTGTTGGGACTTTCTCCGCAAGTCATTCTCGATTGTTTCCCTTATTCGGGCGAAGAAGTCATGCGCCGTTCGTTGGGAGTTTCGATGGAGTACATCTCGCAGATACCTTTTAACTTCTCGTTGCTTGATGTACACATGTGGTATATTTACTTGCTGATAGGCATGTATCTGTATATGCCCATATTTTCTGCGTGGGTGGAGAAAGCAAGCCGCCGGGCAAAGCTCTGGTTTCTTGTGGCGTGGGGTGTGACGTTGTTCGTACCTTACTACCGTGCGTTTGTCGACCCTTATATCTGGGGTGCATGTTCATGGAACGAGTTTTATATGTTATATAGTTTTGCCGGCTTTAACGGCTATTTGTTACTGGGGCACTATTTGCGTAATCAGCAATGGAGCTGGGGCAAAACGTTAGGCTGGGGGATTCCGATGTTCGTAGTCGGTTATCTGGTGACGTTCTTCGGCTTTCGCCGTATGACGGCTGCTCCCGACTGTACCCCCGAAGAGTTGGAACTGTTTTTCTATTATTGCTCTCCCAACGTGGTGATGATGACGATTCCTTTCTTCATGATAGCCAAGAAAGTGCAAGTAAAGAGCGAAACCGTGCGGAAGGCATTGGCTAACCTCACTGTCTGCGGATTCGGTGTTTATATGATACATTACTTCTTTACCGGTCCTTGTGTGATGTTGGCACGCGCTTGCAGTGTTCCGGTTTCACTCCAAATCCCGTTTGCGGCAGTAGTCGCGTTCTTTGTGTCATGGATATTGGTCATCCTGCTTCGCAAACTCTTCGGAAAGTACGCCAAGTACGTGGTAGGTTGATTAAGCCGGGAGACTTTAACTTCATGCCCTGAATCCGATTCGTCTGCGGGGCATTATTTTTATCGTTGCTTTGGGTTGCAGAGTTCCGATAGCCTGTTCGATGTCACTGCGCTCGATGGTGCGGTAAAGCCCGGCGTCGCCGGAAGGCTGTTGCATGACGCGCTGTGCCATAGCCGGCAAGATGCCTGACGCAATGAATTGATTTATCCAGCGTGCATTAGAAAAACAACGGTCTTTGGCGGCTAATGTTTGGGCTACGGTTTCGCGCAACAGTTGTTCCGCTTCGTCTGATAATAGGTAATCGTTCCGTTTAAAGAATCGGGCAGCTATCTGCATCAGCTCATCGGCAGAATAATCTTCAAAGTGAAGCCGGTAAGAGAATCGTCCCTTTAGTCCGGGATTGGATTGCAACATTCGTTCCATTTCGTCTTCATATCCAGCCAGTACGATTATCATGTCGGGATGAGGCTCGGCAAGTACGGGGAGCAGTCCCTCTATGATACGGTTGCCATAATCGCGGTGGTCGTCCGAATCTGTATATAGATTATAAGCCTCGTCGATAAAGAGTACGTTACCCCGTGCGCGTTCCAACAGCTTGTTTACCTTCTCTTCCGTCTGACCGATGTAAGTTCCTACCAGTTCGTTGCGTCCGGTGGTAATGACTTCGCCTTTCGACAGGATGCCCAGTGCGTGGAATACCTTCCCCAGCAGTTGTGCCACGGTAGTTTTCCCCGTTCCGGGATTTCCCGTAAAAATAAAGTGGTAAGCACCGTGCGCTTCGGCAGGAAGTCCCAGCCGGCTGCGGTGTTCGTTAAAACGTATCCGGCAGAAAATGGCAGAGAGTGTATCTTTCAACGATTGGAGGCCTACCATTTCGTTTAGTCGGTTCATGCTTTCAGCGAATGACTGTTCGATGTCGGTACAGTTTCCGTGAAAAGCATATTCTTTTCGGTTGGCTAACCATGCATCCAGCGATATGTCTGCTGCGCTTAATACCCCCAAGTTGTTTTGCTTTATTTCCTTACCGTTTATGAAATGCGTATAAATGCGCTGCCTGAGCTGTTTTACCATTCCTTGCATGACGAAACACCGCATCTCCTTTTGTGTCCATGTGTTGATGTTGTCAATATGGCGGTAAACCTGCAACGCCAGCCGGTTTTCGGCTTCGGAATCCAACGAGATACCTGCTTCACCTAATTGGTCTTGCATGAGGTGTACCACTTCGGCTGCCGAGGGAAGCCCGATTTGGATGCGGTATTCCGGACAGACATACTGCTCTAAGGTGGGGGAGATGGCGAATAGGCGTTTGATTTCATCCGCAGTGCCGCAAAGAGTCAGTGCCCAGTACACACCGGTTTCTTTTACGGCACTCTCTAAGGCAGCCAAACATCCGGCTCCTTTTTCGGAGCAGAGGATTCCGATGTTGTACAGCGTAAAAGCAACTTCCTTGCGCGATTCCAACAGGCTTTCCGGTGCCTCGTCCTTCACCCATTGGGCACAGTCTGTTTGTTTATATTCGCTTATCTGGTATCCCGACAGTTTGGGAAGGCAGAAAGCTACTTGCTTGGCGCGAAAAGTAGTCAGTGAGCTGATGCTCACGTAAGGATTTACTTTCAGTGCCGCCAACTGTTGATTTTCGCAAAACCGGTTGTATTCGCTTATGCGCAACAGGTTGGTCAGGTAAGGAGTCAACCGGGCGAGACCGATACATTTATGTAATAACTCCGGCGTGTTGCCGTCCGTTGCCCGATTATTTTTGGCAACATGATAAGCGACATCCTGAGCAGAAAGAGGACGACACGTGCAGGGGGTAACCGTTTTACCCTGATAGCTGAAATCGATGGCGGCAAACGGTTCGCGGTTATACATCAGGATAGCCGTATAGCGTCCCGCCATCCAGATTTTGCTCCAGCGGAAACAAAAATGCCGTGTCGTTTGGGAGCATTTACGAGGGGTGACCAGCCGTTTGTCGCAAGCTACAAACTCCCAGTCTTCGGTATAACAAATGGCGGTCAGTTCGTGCATTTCCCGGATAGGGTGAGCCAGTTGGAGCTGCAATCGCAACGCTCCCGAAGTATAACCCTGCGTCCGGCATTCATCTTGCGGGCGGACGGCTTTCGCTGTTTCAACGGCAGGAAGTGTCGACTTGTCTCTGCTTTTCAGGATAAAGAACGGAAGAAACAATCGTCCGTCCTGCCATTCAAGTGTCAGGTCGTTATCCTCTAAAGCCGCATCAAACAGTAAAAAATAAGCTCCTGCATCCAATGGCTGTGTCAGTGGCGGAAACTTGGCTTCAAAGTAATATCCGGTTTGCATCGCTTCGGTAACCGTCAGCACGGGCAACTCTTCTCCTACACGGTAAATGTGGAATGTTACCTCGTAAGTAGCGTTTAAGTCATCCCCGCAGTCGGTTTCGTCCATTCGGATAGAGAGTCTGCAATCATTGTCAGCATCCGAAACGATAAACATCCGTTCTTCATGTTCGCTTCCCGAAAAAGACTGCTCGCCTGATTCTAATTTAAATCCTGAAAAACGGATGGTGGGATTACTGTTGCAGCAGGCAGGAATAAGGTAAGAATAACCTTTGTAAGTAAAAGAATCATGGTTTGTTGTCATAGCTTCAAATGTTTTAGGTGAATAAAAAAGCATTCCGAACGGAATGCGTACTAATGAGCGATGCGTCATCAAGACTCATCGGGGCAGAAAAGATGCCCGGCTTTCCGGCTGCCATGATTCATAAGGTCACACTAAACCCATGAATTGCCGGGGCTGTTCAATGATTCAAAGAACATCGTGCAATGTAAAAAAAGAGTAGGGCGGAACAGCCTATATTCCTCCTTCACGCATTGCATGTAGATTCTTTGAATTATGAACGAAGCTATGATTCATATATATAATTATTGTGTTGCCATTCCTACGGCGGTCAATGTTGCAAATATAAATGGTTGGTTTGGATTGTGCAAATTTTGTGTATAAAAATTGATAATAAAAATACCTTGAGTCGCATCAAGCCCCTCTTCAAACGCTACGAATAGAACCTCCTTACTTATGCGGTAGTGTAAGGGAAAACTACCGCATGAGTAAGGACATTCTACCGCATGAATTTTTTTCGATGAACAGCTAAATGGAATTGTTTGATTATAAACTGTTTATCCAATTTGCGATATCTGAAAGCACTTCGGGCGAACATGTTTCCTCTATCTTGTAATAATCCAGCGCATTGTTAAGTTTACAATGCTGGAACAGATGGTTCAGTTCCGGATATTCTTTAAAGAAGTTTTTCTCGTTTTTGCTTTTCAATAATCCTTTAATGACGGTCAGGTTGCTCGTGGGCAGCACTTGCATGTCGTGGCTGCCGTTGATAGCCATTACGGGGATGGTTATTTTTGCGATGGCGGTGGTAGGGTCGTAATTCAGAAAGTAATCCAACCATGCGTTTTTAGGCTTCGCAGCAATTTCTTCCCTAACCTGTTCCACTGTGCGGTTTGCAGGCATTCCGTTGATACGCAAGATGGCATTCTGCTGTTCGGCAATCAGCGTATCTCCTTTGATGGCAGACCCTGCCATGCTGACTATGAAGTCGGCTTCCTTGTCTGCTCCTATCATGAAAGCTATCATGCCTCCCTCGCTGTGTCCCAATATTCCTACTTTCCCGAACTTCTTGCTGCTTCTGAGCCATGCCAGTCCCGCTTTTGCATCGTTGGCAAAGTCGGCAGAAGTACAAGCCGACGGGTTTCCGGTAGATTTTCCTACCCCTCGGTCATCGTAACGTAACGAAGCGATACCCTGTTTGGCAAGGTAATCGGCGATAACCAGAAACGGTTTGTGCTCAAACAGTTCCTCGTTGCGGTTTTGTGCACCGCTGCCTGTCACCATTAAAACTACGGGTACCTGTTTCCCTTCGGTATATTCCGTGGGGTAAGTCAAAGTACCGGCTAATGTCGCATTGTCGGCAGCGTTAGTAAATGTTACTTCTTCCGTTTTATAATCGAAAGGTTCTTTAGGTTCTTGGGGGCGGTTGGCTTTTTTAGCTTCGCCCGATATCAGGTTAAGCGGTAAAGTCATTCCGTTTTGTTTGAAAGTGCCTTTCAGCGTATCGTTTTCCAATGTAGCGGAGTATGCAAGGTTTATGGCGGGGATTTCTAAGCTGACGGAACTTTTGGTCAGTTGCGACAGGTTAACCGGAATATTGCGTGCGCCTTGCTCCGGAATGTCCATCTTGCAAGAGTTCTTTCCGTCATCCGTTTTGCCGAAATGGAAAATGATTTCCAGTTGTTGTCGTCCGGCATTTAATTTACCGTGCCATGTCCCGGTAATTTCTTGTGCATACGATATGGTCGGATACATTAAAGCGACAAGTATCCATAGTAAAGTGTTTTTCATAGAAAGTATGTAATTATAGTTTGTTTGATAGCAGTATATTGCGAATATACGGAAAAAATATGAAATCTGTAATTCTTTCTTCTATTTCTTAACTGTATCTTCATGATTGTTTTGCTATTGTAACATCGTTAATTGCATTGTAACTTGGCTGTATCCCTCTTTTCACGGGGTTGTTGTTTTTGTGTAACCGGAAAAGTAGACTTTTGCTACCGAAAACAAAAGACCTGTTTCAGATGAAGAAAGCAAAACTATGGATTGGAGCTGCGGCGTTTATGTCGGTCATTGCAACAGACCTGTTTGCCGCAGATTTGAATGTAAATGTAAGAGGACGTGTTAAAGATTATGAGTCGAAAGAACCTTTGATTGGAGCTACCGTGCGGATTGTTGGTAGTAGCATTGGTGCCGTGACGGATATAGATGGTAATTTTCAGCTTTCAGGCGTGGAAGATGGAATTTATGATATAGAAATTAAATATGTGGGTTATAAGACCGTTGTTAAACGGCAGATTAAAATAGAAAACAGCCAAGTGACTACGCTCGACTTTGAGTTACATTCGGATGCACAGATGCTATCAGACGTAACTGTTGTGGCAAAAGCGAACCGCGAATCGGAAAGTGTTACGTTGATGGAACAGAAAAAATCGGTGGTGGCCATCCAGTCGGTAGGAGCGAGAGAGCTTTCCCGTAAAGGGGTAGGCGATGCACAAGGAGCTGTGACAAAGATTTCGGGTATTTCAAAACAAGAAGGTGTTAAGAATGTGTTTGTACGCGGGTTGGGCGACCGTTATAATATTACTACGCTGAACCGATTCCCGATTCCTTCGGAAGACCCGGAATATAAAAACATTGCGTTGGACTTTTTCTCGACCGATATTATCCAGTCGGTAGATGTCAATAAAACCTTTGGGGGAGGTATGTTGTCTGATGTGGGCGGAGCCAATATCAATATCTCTTCGAAAGAACTGGTAGGAATGGGCGAACTGAATGCAAGCGTTTCGGGAGGTGTAAACACAAATGTCGTGTCGTCAGATTTTATGAAGATGGACGGTGTGAATGCTTTCGGATTTGCCGACAGCAAACAGCCGGGAGACGATTTGGGCGTGTACGGTTTCCGTAATAAGTTGGATCCCTCGCGCAAGAGTGCGCCGGTTAATCAGAGTTACACGCTGTCGGGCGGAAAAGAAATCATGCTGGGCGATAATCCTTTCTCGTTCTATCTTGTTGCAAATCACAATAAAAACTATTCTTACTACGATGAGGAGGTGCGTAATTCGATTACTTCCGGCGATTTGTCGCAAGATATGCAGGGCGAGATATCAAACGTAGAGACATCGCAGATTGTGATGGCAGATTTGGGTTACCGGCACAACAACAAACACCACATACAATATAACTTCATGATGGTACATGCCTCGCGTGAGTCGGTGGGCGATTATTTGGGTATGGATGCCGATTATCAGTCGTCTGATACCTACGAGGGCTTCATGCGTCGTCAGCAGGCGAACGACAACCTGTTGTTTGTCAATCAGCTGAGAACGCAATGGGAACTGTCGCCTCGTTGGAACTTGGATGCCGGTGTATCTTATAATAAGATAAAAGGACTTGAGCCGGACCGTAGAATTAATAATCTGGTTAAGACAGACGAAGGCTATGTCCCGATGCGCGGTACGGGTGTGCAGCAACGTTATTTCTCTGAACTGCATGAGGATGACATTAACTTGCGTGCCGGACTGACTTATAAGCTCCTGGATAAATACGACCAATTATCGAACATCAGTTTTGGATACATGGGACGCTTGGTCGATGATAGTTTTTCGGCAACCGAATACGACTTGTCGGTAGTGCGCCGTTTGCCTTTTGATATATCAGATTTGTCATTCGATGAATATTATAACCAGACAAACCTCGACGACGGTGTTTTTACTCAAGATAAGAATGTCGACGAGTATGGAGTGAACAAAAATATCCATTCGGCATACGTAGAAGCTACTTACCAGCTGACCCACGGACTGGTGGCAAACGTCGGTGTAAAGTATGACAACGTAAATATAGATGTAAACTATAATGTGAATCGCGGAGGAACACAGGGCGAACGGAGCATTGATAAAAACTATGTACTGCCCAGCCTGAATTTGCGCTATAATTTTAATGATAAACATGCGCTCCGTCTGGCAGCCAGCAAAACATACACCTTGCCTCAGGCTAAAGAAATATCTCCTTTCCGTTATGTCAGCGTCAGTTTCAAGAGTCAGGGTAATCCCGATTTGAAACCTTCCGACAACTATAATGTGGATTTGAAATGGGATTTTTATCTCTCGAACAGCGAACTGCTGTCGGTGGGCGGATTCTATAAATACATTAAAAACCCAATTTCGCGCATTGAAATAGCCAGTGCCGGAGGTTTCCTTTCTTATGAAAATATTGCCGACCACGCAACGGTGGCAGGTGCAGAAATCGAGTTCCGGAAAGACTTGTTTTCGCGCCAGATAACTGACGGGGTAAACAAGCTGTCTTTCGGCTTGAATGGCTCTTATACCTATACTCATGCCAAAGTGCCTTTGGCTACCGACCCTACGGGCTCTCAGTTAGAAGGTGCTGCGCCGTGGATTGTGAATGCTGATTTGAGTTATCGTTTGCAGAAAAAGAAATGCGACCTTACAACCACGTTGGTGTTTAATTACTTCAGTGACCGCATTTACACCATCGGTACCGAAGGTTTCCAAGACATCATAGAAAACGGAATCCCGACACTCGACTTTGTGGCATCGGCAAAGATAGGAAATCACTTCGGACTTTCACTGAAAGCACGCAACCTGCTTAATTCTGCCCGCCAGCTTACTCGCACCGGAAATGATACCAACGAGGAAGTAATTCTGAGTAAATATCGCAAAGGAATGGAATTGAGCCTCGGCGTAACGTATGAATTTTAAGAATGAAGAAATTATAATGCTTTTTTAAACCCAAATTATTAATCAGATGAAAAAGTTATTTATGACAGCTATGGCGTTTGCTGCATTGATGAGCGCGCCTGTTTTGACTTCTTGTAGTGACGATAACGAACCCGCCAACGGAGGTGAAGGAGGCGGCGATACTACCGTTGAGACTGTTGAGCTGAGCGGCTCGGTAGAAGGGACGCTTGATTTGGATGCTACGAAAGAATATATCCTGACAGGTACGCTGACCGTGCCCGATGGAGCTACGCTTAATATCCCTGCCGGAACTACGATTCGGGCTCAAAAAGGTTTTGATAAATACATTATCGTGGCTCAGGGTGGTACAATCAATGCAAACGGAACGGCTGGAAACCCGATTATATTTACGGTAGACGATGAGGCGAATGCAGAACCGGGCTACTGGGGTGGCTTGATTATCAACGGTAGAGCACCTATTTCAGGCGAAAGTGCAGGAACTACTGCGGCTGCCGAAGTTGACAATGACCAGATGTATGGAGGTACAGATGCTGCCGATAATAGCGGTACGATACAATATGTAGAATTGTTGTACACCGGAGCTCGCTCAAGTGCCGATATCGAACACAATGGATTGACATTGAACGGTGTGGGTAGCGGAACAACCATCAACAATGTTTACATATCTGAGGGTGCTGACGATGCCATCGAGTTTTTCGGAGGTACGGTAAATGTAAGCAATGTGTTGGCTGTAAACTGCGACGATGATATGTTCGACTTTACGCAGGGGTATAGCGGAACACTGGATAACTGCTATGGCGTATGGGAAGAAGGATTCACCAGCACGGAAGAAGACCCGCGCGGGGTAGAAGCCGACGGTAACTTGGACGGTGATTATCCGGGACATACTCCGCAGTCGAATTTCCACATCCAGAACATGACCATCGCTACGTATGCTACCGGTCAGGAAATGCAAGACGCTATCAAAGTGCGTCGCGGCGCTACGGCTACCATCGAAAATGCGTTGGTTACCGGAAACGGTGTAGTGGCAGACTTTATTGACGTGACCGACGGAAACGGAGCTGCTGCGGAAGCTACGGTCATGAGCGTAACAAATCAGCTTGCTGCGGCGATTACGGGTTCGGAAGTCCACACTCCGGAAGGCTCGGCTTACGACGGCATACAGGTAGAAGCAGGAAATACGGGTGCCGACCAGTCTGCTTTCGCATGGACAGGATATGCTTTCTCAGGAACAACTGAAACTCCGGCTACTGAAACTTTGCCGGCAAGCATCGACGAGGATATGACGCTGAACGCAAGTACCGAATACATTATTTCGGGTTCGGTGATTGTTAATGACGGTGCTACACTTACAATTCCTGCCGGAACTACGCTTCGCGCTACGAAAGGTTTTGCCAGCTATCTGTTGGTGGCTCAAGGCGGACGAATCATGGCTGAAGGTACGGAAGAAGCTCCCATTACGTTTACCGTCGATGACGAGTCGGCTGCCGAAGCAGGTTATTGGGGTGGCTTGATTATCAACGGTAGAGCACCTATCTCCGGAGCAAGTGCAGGTACCACTGCGGCTGCCGAGGTAGACAATGACCAAATGTATGGCGGTACGGATGCTGAAGACAATTCAGGTTCGTTGAAATACGTGAGACTGCTTTACACCGGAGCACGCTCAAGCTCTGACATCGAACATAACGGATTGACCCTGAACGGTGTGGGAAGCGGTACTACGATTGAAAACATCTATGTGGCAAATGGAGCAGATGATGCCATCGAATTCTTTGGCGGTACGGTAAACGTAACCGGACTGTTGGCTGTGAACTGCGATGACGATATGTTCGACTTTACGCAAGGATATAGCGGAACACTGAAAGATTGCTACGGAAGATGGGAAGACAGTTTTGTCAGCACAGAAGAAGACCCGCGTGGCGTGGAAGCCGACGGTAACTTGGACGGTGATTATCCGGGACACACTCCGCAGTCGAATTTCCGTATCGAAAACATGACTATCGAAAACCTGAGTACCGATGGTGAAATGCAGGATGCTATCAAGATTCGTCGCGGAGCAACGGCTACGGTTACCAATGCGCTGGTAAAAGGTGCAGGACTGATTGGCGACTTGGTTGACCTGACCGACGGAAATGGTACTGCTGCTAACGAAACCACGATAAGCGTTACAACCGAAAATGAAACCAACAGCGTAAACCGTGGCGAATGTACTGCCACCGTAACCGTTGAAGACGGAAACACCGGTTGTACCCTTGATTTCGGCTGGACCGGTTATACACTTTGATAATGAGTTATTTGCTTTAGGTTACAATATAGTTTAGTGAATTTTTCTTTAAAACTAAAATCCTCTTTTAGTTTTGCGGTAGTATGATTGGAGCCGTCTGCCTTGCGAAGGGCGGACGGCTCGCTTTTTTATTCTAACGCAGTGAATGGGCTATGCTGCTCATAGAAAACCTTGGTTGTTTGGGTAGAAATCCAAGATTCTGTGGGTAGAAATAAAAGGTCGGCAGAAACTTATTTGTTTTATATCTATTTTTTCCGTTACTTTGCACGATAAAAACAAACGAAGACCGTGAATTTAGTAATAGATATAGGTAATACGGTGGCAAAGTTGGCCGTGTTCGATGGTGATGAAGTCGTGGAAGTTTTGCGCGGTTCCAATCATTCTTTAGATTGGCTTTCCATGCTCTGCCATAAATACCATATAGAAAGAGGTATCATTGCTTCGGTGATTACGCTTAGTAATACGATTAGGAGGCAGTTGAAAAGCGTGAATTTCGATATCATGGAATTAGACTATCGAACCCCCGTACCTATTCGTAATTTCTATAAAACCCCTCAAACGCTTGGCATGGATCGGCTGGCAGCCGTTGTGGGAGCCAATTATTTATGTCCGGGCAAAAACTTGCTGGTCATTGATGCCGGTACTGCACTTACTTATGAGTTTATCGACGCGCAAGGACAATACTGGGGAGGCAATATCTCTCCCGGCATTTACACTCGCTTTAAAACGCTGAATGCTTGTTGCGACAAACTCCCCCTGATAGAACGAAATGGCGATACGCCAGAGTTTGGATATGATACCGAAACGGCGATACGTTCGGGCGTAATCAAAGGTATGGAGTTTGAAATAGCAGGCTATATTACGCTCATGCAAAAGAAATATCCCGATCTTTTGGTTTTTTTAACTGGCGGAGATAAATTTTCTTTTGATACAAACTTAAAAAGTATCATATTTGCAGATAGATTTTTAGTATTAAAAGGTTTAAACAGAATATTGAATTATAATGTTAAGAAATAGAGCACTCATCAGCGCGTTGTTTGCTGCCGGGGTTCTTACCGCCGGTGCGCAAAGCTCTGATTCTTCTCCAAGTACGAATTCTCCTTATACGCGGTATGGATTAGGCGACTTGTCGGATATGGTATTTACCAACAATGCAGCGATGGGAGGTGTAGGTTATGCCCTCCGTACCAGTGAACATATTAACCCGATGAATCCGGCGTCGTATACGTCGGTTGATTCTCTGTCATTTATGTTCGACGTGGGCATGACCCTGAAAAGTTCTAACTATCAGGAAGCGGGTGTTAAATCGAATGCTAAAAATTCAAGTTTTGATTATATCGCAGCCCAGTTTCGTCTGCATCCACGCTTGGCCATTGCGGTAGGTTATATACCTTATTCTACGGTAGGGTATAGCTTCAGCCGTTCGGCGGAGATAGAAAACAGCGGCGGGGTTACAAATACCAATACCTTTTTTGGCGAGGGAGGTACACAGCAGATATTGGGAGGCTTAGGCTTTAAAATATTGGATAACCTTTCGATAGGAGCTAATATCAGCTATCTGTATGGAACGTTTGATTATCAGTCTGCCGCGATTCCGAGTAATGGGGGTGACCGTACGGTGGTATACAATACGCTGTCGGTAAAAAGCTATAAGGCTGATTTTGGTTTGCAATACACGCATCAGATCAATAAGAATAACAGCCTGACGTTGGGACTTGCTTACAGTATGGGGCATCAGTTGAACTGTACCGATACGTATGGAACGCAGGTGATAGGAAGATCGGAGGAAACAACAAGCAGCGGAATCACAGATAGTTATGTTGTGTTGCAATCCAGCGAGTCTTACGCACGTGACGGGTATGGAATCCCACATGTTTTCGGAGGTGGATTGGCTTGGAACTACTCAAAGAAGTTGACGGTAGAAGCTGATTATACTTTGCAGAAATGGAGTAGCGTAAAATATAACAATCGCACCGGTATGTATAAAGACCGTTCGAAAGTGGCGTTCGGCGCGGAATATTTGCCCAACGAAATCGGACGCAGCTATTTGGCTCGTATGAAATACCGGGTAGGTGCATATTATTCTACCCCGTATGTGAAAGTGCCTTATCAGGGAAACATGATTGACGGCGCGACAGAGTTTGGCGTGAGTGCAGGATTTGGTTTGCCGTTGCAGTTGTATCAACGTAACAGCATCCTTAGTATTACAGGACAGTATGTTCGTGTAAAGCCCTCTGTTACGGGAATGCTTTCAGAAAACCGTTTTGTTATTAAATTGGGGCTGACGTTTAACGAACGCTGGTTTATGAAATGGAGAGTGAATTAAACGATAAAAGGCCCAATGAACAATAAATCTTATATACGATGAAAATGAAGATGTTTACAATGCTGTGTGTGCTGTCATTCGGTGCAACAGCTTCTTTTGCTCAAAAAGGAGTGGAAGACGGTTCCAGATTTGGACATGGAGAAGATAGTGTCCGTTGTCTGCAGAATATCAGTATTTACAGCGAATATGTAAAGACTGATAATTTCCAAGATGCTTATAAGCCGTGGAAAGCAGTATTTACCGAAGCTCCCGTGGCTCAGGTAAGTACGTATACTAACGGAGCTAAGATTTTACGTGCATTGATTGCCGCATCGAAAGATGGAGCGCAACAAAAGGCGTATCTTGATGAATTGATGGCTGTTCATGATCAGCGTATCAAGTATCTCGACCAGTTGAACAAGTTGGTTAAAACTCCGGCTACCAAAGGATCGATACTTGGCATGAAAGCTCATGATTATATTGTTTTTTCTGGTGCAAATGCAGATGTAAACAAAGCCTATGAAATGGTAAAAGAAGCCGTGGATTTGGAAAAAGCTAATTCAGACTATTTTATGTTTCAAGACTTGATGGATATATCATCTCGGAAACTGAAAGTTGACAATGCACATAAAGAACAGTTTATCCAAGATTATCTGACGGCATCATCGTATGCCGATGAGGCTTATAAGAAGGCTACCAAGAAAAGAGACCAGCAGTTGCTTAAAACCGCAAAAGATAATGTAGACGCTTATTTCATTAACAGCGGAGCGGCTACATGTGGAAACCTGCAAGCCATTTATGGTCCGAAAGTAGAACAGAACAAAACAAATTTGGATTACCTGAAACAGGTGATTACGGTTATGCAGTTGCTGAAATGTACTGAAGAAGAGGCTTATTTCGCTGCTTCTGAAGCTGCTCATGCCATTGAACCTACAGCGGCTACGGCAGCGGGTTGCGGTTATATGTATTTCAAAAAGGGGGATATCGACAAGAGTATAACTTACTTTGACGAAGCAATCAATCTGGAACAAGATGTGGCAAAGAAAGCCGATTATTGTTACAGTGCTGCGATGGTTATGTTCAGTAAAAAACAGTTGAGCAAGGCAAAACAATATGCTAATAAGGCTATTTCGTTTAAGAATGATTGCGGTAAGGCATATATTCTGATTGCTCAGATGTATGCGTCAAGCCCTAACTGGACGGACGAACCGGCATTGAACAAATGTACTTATTTTGCTGCCATCGATAAATTGCAGCGTGCGAAAAGTGTTGATCCCAGCGTAGCGGAAGAGGCACAAAAACTGATTAATACTTATTCTGCCCACACTCCCGGTGACGAAGATTTGTTCTTCTTGGGATTGAAGAAAGGTAATTCTGTGACCATTGGTGGCTGGATAGGCGAAACAACAACCATCAGATAACTTATGTCAGAAAGACAGATTAATCTGTATAGAGGAATAATTAGCATAACAGTCGCTGTATGGGCGGCTGTTATGCTTCTTTTTTTGCCGGGTTGTGGAGGCAAGGATAAAAACATGGCTGAGGCAATCAATGAAGATGACTCTCTGCCGGATATGCGTACTTTAGGTGTGACGAGCTGGGTGTCAGACTCCGGTATGATACGTTATAAGATTGTTACGGAAGAATGGTTGGTGTATAGTAAGCGGAATCCACCTTTCTGGGCATTTGAAAAGGGTGTTTATTTGGAGAAATTCGATACTCTTTTCCATGTAGACGCCAGCATCAAGGCAGATACGGCGTATTATTACGAGCAGAAAAAAATATGGGAGCTGCGTGGAAACGTACATATACAAAGTCAGCGCGGAGATAAGTTTGATACGGAACTGATGTATTGGGATCAGGATAGGGAAAAGATATATTCCGATAAGTTTATCCGTATCGAACAGCCCGAAAGAATACTTACCGGTTATGGATTTGAATCGAACCAAGAAATGACCGAGTACCAGATATTTAATAATGCCGGTATTTTTACCGTGGAAGATACTGCCCCTACTGATACGGCTGCCGTAGGTTAGTATAAAATATGCGATGATGGAATTTGTTACACAATTAATTATATCCATAGTTTTTTCAGCTTTCTTCTCAGGCATGGAGATTGCTTTTATTTCTTCCAACAAATTGCGTTTTGAAATGGGGAAGGGAAAAGGGTTATCGGGGAAAATTTTATCTGTTTTTTATCGTAATCCTAATGATTTTATTTCCACCATGTTGGTGGGCAATAGCATTGCACTTGTTATTTACGGCTTTTTAGTGGCGCAAATTCTCGAAAACTATTTCTTGGCAGGAATCGTTACAAACGATGCGGTGATGCTTATTGTTGAAATTCTCATTGCTGCTTGTCTGATTCTGATTACCGGAGAGTTCTTGCCCAAAATCTTATTTAAAATCAATCCGGAGGTGATGCTTCGGGTTTGTGCATTGCCTGCTTATTTTTGTTACCTGATACTTTATCCGGTCAGTCGCTTGTCCGCTCGATTGTCAGCAGGCGTATTGCGGTTTGTTGGTGTGAGAGTGGATAGAGAACATTCTGAAAAGGCTTTCACGAAGATCGATTTAGATTACCTTATTCAAAGTAGTATAGATAATTCTGCCAATGACGATGAAATCGACCCTGAAATAAAAATATTTCAAAACGTACTTGATTTTTCGAATGTCAAAATACGCGATTGCATGGTTCCTCGTACCGAGATTATTGCGGTTGATATGGATGTGGAATTAGATGAACTGAAGAATGCTTTTATAGCGCACGGCATCAGTAAGGTAATCGTATATAAAGGGAGCATAGACCAGATAATAGGTTATATACATTCATCCGATTTGTTTAAGAATCAGAGCGATTGGCATAAAAGTATACGTCCGATTCCCATTGTGCCGGAAACGATGAGCGCCCACAAGTTAATGCAGCTTTTTTTGCAGAAGAATCGTTCGTTGGCTGTGGTTGTTGATGAGTTTGGCGGTACGTCGGGAGTTGTTTCTATGGAAGATTTGATGGAGGAAATATTGGGTGACATTGAAGATGAACACGATACAAATTCGAACATAGCGAAAGCCATAGGGCCGGACGAATATATTTTATCAGGCAGGTTGGAAATAGAAAAAGCGAATGAAGAATTTGATTTGGATTTGCCCGAAAGCGATGAATACCAAACCGTGGGCGGACTGATACTGAATGAATATCAAAGTTTCCCGAAAGTCCATGAAGTAATACTTGTCGGCGGCAAGTTTAAGTTTACAATAATCAAGGTTACAGCAACAAAAATCGAACTTGTTAAACTGAAAATCGAGAAATAAACGTTTTTTTCGGCATAAAGATAGTGACTGAACGGCATTTTTTGTATCTTCGTGCGCTAAAGTGCAAACTAATAAAAAACAATAAACAAAAAATAATAACTTTAAATGGCAACTTTACAAACAATCAGAAGCAAAGGACCTTTATTGGTCATTGTAATTGGTCTCGCCCTTTTTGCCTTTATAGCAGGCGATGCTTGGAAGATACTCCAACCGCATCAGGGAGCGCAGAACGTTGGAGAGGTAAACGGTGAATCACTATCCGCCCAAGATTATCAGAAAATGGTGGAAGAACTCAGCGAAGTGTATAAACTTACAAGCGGTTTGAACTCTTTGTCTGACGAACAACTAACCGGCGTGAAAGACCAAGTATGGAGAACGTATGTAGAAAATCAGCTTATCGCAGCACAGGCCGAAAAATTAGGCTTGACGGTTACGAAGGCAGAAATTCAGGCTATCATCGATGAAGGTACTCATCCGCTGTTGGCTCAAACCCCGTTCCGTAATCCCCAAACCGGAGCTTTTGATAAGGATATGCTGAAAAAATTCTTGGTAGATTATGCAAACTTAGGCAAAAGTCAAATGCCTGCTCAGTATGTAGAATACTATCAGAAATTAGGTACATTCTGGCAGTTTGTGGAAAAAACACTGGCACAATCTACATTGGCTGAAAAATATCAGAACTTAATCGTAAAATCTTTGATTTCAAATCCTGTTTCGGCAGAAGATGCTTTCAAGTCACGTACAGAACAAAGCGATATGTTACTTGCCGGAGTTCCTTATACTTCTATTAATGATTCTACGATTCAGATAACCGATGATGAAGTAAAAGCACTGTATAACGAAAAGAAAGAACAGTTCAAACAGTTGGTTGAAACCCGTGACATCCGTTACATTGACGTACACGTAGTTCCGTCGGATGCCGACCGTCAGGCTGTGTTGGAAGAAGTAACAACTGCCAGCAATCAGTTGTCAGAAACAAACTCCGATTATGCAGCATTTGTTCGTGCTAACGGTTCTTCTGTAAATTATTCAGATATTCCGGTAAACAAGTCTGTATTGCCGTTGGATGTAGCTGCACGCTTGGATTCGGCTTCAGTTAATGAAGTGTATGGTCCGTATTACAATCAGTCTGACGATTCTTACAATACTTTCAAGATTATCGCCAAGACTACGGCCCCCGATTCAATTCAAGTACGCCAGATTCAGGTATATAGCGAAACGATAGACAAAACAAAAACATTGGCAGACAGTATTTATAATGCACTGAAAGGCGGAGCCGACTTTGCTGAAGTGGCAAAAATTTACGGCCAGCCGGGTGAAGCAGCTTGGATAAGCGCACGTAGCTGGGAAGGTGCGGATTTAGACGCAGAAAATGCCAAATATGTCAGCACATTGATTTCGCAGCCGGTAAACGAACTTGCTAATCTTGAAATCGGACAGGGACGCTTGATTCTTCAGGTAATGAATAAGAAGAGTATGCAGCCTAAATATAAAGTGGCAGTAGTAAAACGTCCGGTTGAATTCAGCAAAGAAACTTATAACGCTGCATATAACAAGTTCAGCCAGTTTGTAGCTCAAAATACTACATTGGAGTCGCTTGAAAAGAATGTAGAAGAAAGTGGTTACTCATTGATTCCGCGTTCGGATTTCTCAAGTGCAGAACATAATGTAGGCGGTATAAAATCTACTCGCGAAGCTTTGAAATGGGTGTTCGATGCTAAACCGGGTGAAGTATCTCCTTTGTATGAATGTGGAGAAAACGACCACCTGATGGTAGTAGCTCTTGAAAGAGTAAACAAAGCCGGTTATCGCAACATCAACCGTGTAGCAGACATGTTGAAAGATGAAATCCGTCGCGACAAGAAAGCTGAAAAGATAATGGGCGAAATGAAAAACTTTAATTCTGTTGCTCAAGTAAAAGAAATGAAAGATGCTGTCAGCGATACGGTAAAACATGTAACCTTCTCTGCATCGGCTTACATTGCCGCTACCGGAAGAAGCGAACAGGCAGTTAGCGCAGTAGCTGCAAAAACAGCGGTAAACCAGACCAGCGCTCCTATCAAAGGCAATGCAGGAGTCTATATGATTCAGGTTTACGGCAAAGAGAATGGCACAGAAGAATTTGATGCAAAGAAAGAAGAAGAAACCCTGTCAAATACAGCTGCAAACATTGTAGCACGACAGCTGATCAATGATTTGTATCAGAACGCAGGTGTGGTAGATAATCGTTATCTGTATTTCTGATGCTGATTTTATAAAGTCAGATTTTTTTAGAAAAATAGTGAGCCCGTCCTTCAAATGAAGCGACGGGCTTTTTTATGACTTGTCTTGAAGAAGACGGCGGCACGTTCTTTCAGGAACTAAAGTTATACGTGTCCGTTCGAAAAGCCTGTTTTTGTAACAGCTTGTTTTATTATTTTAAACTGTCGGAATACAATATTCTCAATTATTATGCGTATTTTTGTTCCAAAGAAAACATTTTTACTTTAATAGAAAATACCTTAAAATTATGAAAGAGAGAATTTTGGTTACAGGAGGAACCGGATATATCGGTTCACACACTGTCGTTGAACTACAAAATAGTGGTTATGAAGTTGTTATTGTAGATAATCTTTCAAATTCCCGCGCCGATGTAGTTGACCATATCGAACAAATCACCGGAATCCGTCCGGCTTTTGAAAAAGTAGACTGTTTGGATTATGCAGCGTTGGATGGCGTATTTGCCAAATATCCGGGAATTAAAGGTATTATTCATTTTGCAGCAAGTAAAGCAGTTGGTGAGTCGGTTCAGAAACCTTTGCTGTATTATCGGAATAATATTGTTTCACTGATTAACTTGTTGGAATTGATGCCGAAACACGAAGTGAAAGGCATTATCTTCTCTTCTTCATGTACCGTTTACGGACAGCCGGACAAACTTCCGGTAACCGAAGAGGCTCCGATTAAGAAAGCTGAATCTCCTTATGGAAACACGAAACAAATCAATGAGGAAATTATCCATGATACGATTGCTTCGGGAGTTCCGGTTCAGGCTATCCTGTTGCGTTACTTTAACCCGATAGGCGCACATCCTACGGCGTTGATTGGTGAACTGCCGAACGGGGTTCCTCAAAATCTTATTCCGTATCTTACTCAGACTGCAATGGGTATCCGCGAAAAACTGAGCGTGTTTGGCGATGACTATAATACACCCGACGGTTCTTGCATCCGCGACTATATTTATGTAGTGGATTTGGCTAAAGCACACGTTACGGCGATGAACCGTATCTTGGAAGACAAGCAGAAGAGCAAGGTCGAGGTATTCAATATTGGTACGGGTCGCGGACTCTCTGTGCTTGAGCTGATTAAGGCTTTCGAGGCTGCAACGGGAGTGAAACTGAATTATCAGATTGTGGGTCGCCGTGCAGGAGATATCGAGCAGGTGTGGGCAGACCCCACATACGCAAACGAAGAGCTGGGTTGGAAAGCCGAAACTCCTATCGAAGAGACTTTACGCTCGGCATGGAACTGGCAGTTACACTTGCGCGAAACAGGAGTAATGTAAAAAATTAAAGAATAGTTGAACAAAAACGTTTATCAAAACGTTAGTATCATGCAGCGCATTTAGAGCATTCGCACGTATGTGAATATAGGCTAATGCTTTCTGCCCCTGTAAAACAGGGACGGAGGGTGCTGATTGCATAGTAGTTTTGTCGTGTTTTATTTTGTGTTTGTGTTGTGGCTGTTCTCCGGCGTGAGCCGGGGAACAGTTTTTTTATTTGCGGGTATATGGTGTTGATTTAATTTATACATTTGCATCCGAATAGCAAACAAATAAAACATTATGGAACCGATACATAAGATTAATAAGGTAGAGTTGCGCAATCTTCAGATGGAGGATTATGCACAACTTTCCCAATCGTTTACGCGCGTGTATGCCGATAAAGATGTGTTTTGGACGAAAGAACAAATCAAAAAGCTGATAACCATCTTCCCCGAAGGTCAGATAGTAACCGTGGTAGATGACAAAATCGTAGGCTGCGCGCTGTCTATCATCGTAGATTATGACATGGTGAAGGGCGACCATACCTATGCGAAAGTTACCGGAAACGAAACTTTTAACACGCATAACCCGAAGGGAAACATCCTGTATGGCATCGAGGTGTTCATTCACCCCGAATACCGTGGGCTGCGTTTGGCACGTCGTATGTATGAGTATCGTAAAGAGCTGTGCGAAAAGCTCAACCTGAAAGCCATCATGTTTGGCGGGCGAATCCCGAACTACTACAAGTATGCCGATAAGATGCGCCCGAAGGAATACATTGAAAAGGTGCGTTCGCGCGAGATTTACGACCCCGTGCTTACCTTCCAGCTTTCGAACGATTTCCACGTGCGCCGTGTGATGCGCAATTACCTGCCCAACGATGAAGAGTCAAAACATTGTGCCACGCTGCTCCAGTGGGATAACATCTATTATCAGCCGCCTACGGATTCTTACGTCGACCGCAAGACGACGGTGCGTGTAGGGTTGGTTCAGTGGCAGATGCGTTCGTATAAAACGCTTGACGACGTGTTTGAACAGGTTGAGTTCTTCATTGATGCCGTGTCCGGTTACAAAAGCGACTTCGTATTATTCCCCGAATACTTCAACGCTCCGCTGATGGCGAAATACAACGACATGGGCGAGGCGCAATCCATCCGTGCGCTGGCGCAGTACACCGAGGAGGTGAGAGACCGCTTCATAGCCCTTGCCATCAAACATAACATCAACATCATCACCGGCAGTATGCCGTATGTGAAGAAAGAAGACAATGCGCTTTATAACGTAGGTTTCCTCTGCCGCCGTGACGGAACGTATGAGATGTATGAGAAAATTCATGTAACGCCCGATGAAGTAAAGAGTTGGGGACTGAGCGGCGGAAAGCGTGTGCAAACCTTCGATACCGACTGTGCGAAAATCGGTGTGCTGATTTGTTACGACGTGGAGTTCCCCGAACTGTCGCGCCTGATGGCAGATCAAGGGATGCAAATCCTTTTCGTTCCTTTCCTTACCGATACGCAGAACGGTTATTCGCGCGTAAGGGTTTGTGCGCAGGCGCGTGCCATCGAAAACGAATGTTTTGTGGTGATAGCCGGTAGCGTGGGCAACCTTCCGCGCGTGCATAACATGGATATCCAGTACGCCCAGTCGGGAGTGTTTACGCCGTGCGATTTCGCTTTCCCCACCGACGGACGCCGTGCGGAGGCCACTCCGAACACCGAAATGATTCTGGTTTCAGACGTAGACTTGGATTTGCTGAGCGAGCTGCATACGTATGGCAGTGTGCGTAACCTGCGCGACCGCCGGAACGACCTCTACGAACTGAAGATGAAAAGAACGAATTAATAGTCTTAACTAATTGATTGGTAAAGATATAAGGCGATAAGATTTTTTACCTTGTCGCCTTTTTCATTTTGTCAATTTAAACAAGTCGCTAAAAATAGGCAGAAGATTGACTTATCTTGAAAAATGCTACATTAAAAAACTACGATTAAGTATAATGAAAGGTTTGGTGTTTGTTACATTATTATTGTTGGTTTCGGCCTGTGTAAAAGAAAAGAAAGCTATTACGCAAACCGAAAAGGTCTGGAATTTAGATATAGAGAATGCTGATACTTTGTTGCGGCATTATATTGACAGCATTACTTTTCTTCCATTGGAAGACAAAGCGGATGCGATGTTATACGGGGTTGATAAATTTGTAGTCCGAAATGGTCTGTTTTATTTGGCTGACTTCCGTGCCGGGAAAATTGTGGCATACGATGCGAAAGGTCATTTGAAGTTTGTGCTGGCGAGCCGGGGAGGTGGACCGAAAGAATACTTGGAGATAAAAAGTTTTGCTGTGGACAGTTCTTTTATTTACGTAGTAGACAATTACCGGCATAAAGTTTTGGTCTACAATGGGAAAAATGGGCAGTACGAGCGTACGTTAAATCTTCCGTTTGTAGTATGGGATATGGAGATATTACCGGATGGAAATTTCATATTTGCCTATATACCGTATAAAGATGGAACTCCGAATATAAAACAAGATAAATATAAAATTTTTATAACTGACAAGGAGTTGAATGTGCTGAATAAACTATTTGAGTATAAAGAAGGACAGTTCGACTTTATCGGCAGACCTTGTTATTTTACGTCATCGGAGCAAGGAGTAGTGTTTACTTCGGCTTCCTCAGATAATTTGTATCTCTTTGCGGGGAAAGATTCGGTAAGGCAAATTGAAGTGAAATTTCGTAAAGGAATACCTGAACAGCAAAGGCAGAATTTAGAACTGATAGATGAAAACGGTTATAACTATTGGGCAAATACTCCTATATGGTATAAAGATTATATTATTTTTATGGTTTCGCACGACGGTTTCTTGTTTGATTATGTCTATAATACAGAGAATGGACAGCTTTCTAAAAATGATAGTGTTAATGCGTATAAGGGTCTTTTAACTCCCGTTGGAACCGATGGGAAACATTTGTTTAGTTATTTAAATGACTATTTGACGTATCAAGAATTGATAGAGCATGGCTTTACCAGAGCGGATAAAGAAGCGGAGCAACATTTGGAACATGAAGGAGCGTTGCTTGTAGTTTATACTTGGCATTGAGCAAAATTTAGACGACAGGCTCTAAAGATGACAATTTACTTTATTCGGCTTTGTGAGGAGCTTGAAAAATTCTTCCCATAGAACGCCCCGGTTCTATGGGAAGAATTGGTAAACGCTACCGCATGGGATGAGTTACGCTAACGGTAGTGTTTTAAGGGAATATAAATTCTTATTTCCCAATCTCCTTACAACTGACCTATATAAAACTTAGGGTTGATCGCACAAAATGAAAGCTGATTTTTAATGACCGATTGGATTAAATAAGCTCAAATAAAAATCAAAAAAGTAAGTAAAAATTTGTTTATGTAAAAGCGTTTCTTTATTTTTGAAGTAAAGAATATTTTTCTATTGGCGGAAATTCCTTTTATACTATAAAACTAATTTCTCTGTATTATTAACTTCTAAATCTGTAGTATTATGAAAAAAGTTCGATTTCTTGCCCCGGTAATTTGTTTTAATGATGACTTTTAGTTGCAACAATTCTGTACTACGAATCAAAGCGCAACTACTTCACAAGAGATAGCTACCGCACCGGCTCTTTATCTTGACGGCTGTCTGATAGAACCTATCTCAGAGCCTAAGACAGAAGCCGAAGCTATTTTCGGACAACAAATATTGATACCATGAAAGTGAAAACAAAGATAAGATTGAAGCGTATTGTGGTTATTCTTTTGTTTCTTTCGTATTGTTTTTGGGTTGAATACAGCGATTATGGAAAGGCACACCATGAGATGTTGGCTAGTATTCGGTTTATACTGATGATATTATATCCTATCTATCTTTATTTCGATGAAAGGAAATATAAAGATGATAAGTCTAAGTGATGAGTTGTTTAGCGAAGTGAATCAGTTTTTTATTTGTGCCATGAAAGTAAAAACCAAGTTAAGGTTAAGACAAATAGTACTCTCCCTTTTGTTCATTGTTTATGTTTATTGGGTTGAGTATAGTGACTTTGGGAAAGCACATTATGATGTGTTTGGCAACACTCGGTTTCCATTAATGGTGTTGATTAGTATCTATTTTTATTTCGATGAGAAAAGATATAAAAAGAATAAAGGTTAAGATGGTCGGTTGACGGAATGTTTATGCGTTCTGTCAACCGACTGTATTGTCAATCAAACAGCCATTCAGCGTCTTTCAGCAGCGGATGGTGCTTGTCTTTCTCTGAAAGAATAACCTTGTCGGCGGGAATACGCCAATCGATGCCCAATGCCGGGTCGTTCCACGCGATGGCACCTTCGCTTTGAGGCGCGTAAAAGTTATCGCATTTGTATTGGAAAATGACCTCGTCGCTTAATACGCTGAAACCGTGGGCAAAACCATGCGGGATGAATAGTTGGCGATGATTGTCCTCGGTCAATTCTACCGCCACGTGCTGCCCGAACGTGGGCGAACTCTTGCGGATGTCTACCGCCACATCCAATACCGCTCCCTTTACCACACGTACCAGTTTGCTTTGCGCGTATGGAGGCTTCTGGAAATGCAGTCCGCGCAACACGCCGTAACTCGACTTGCTTTCATTATCCTGCACAAAACGTACCGTGCCTACTTTTTGGTCGAAATCGCGCTGCGAAAACGACTCAAAGAAATATCCCCGCCCGTCGTTAAACAAGCGAGGTTCGATGATAACTACCCCCTCGATGGGAGTTTTGATTACTTCCATATAGCTTATAATTCTGTTGAGTATTCTTTTTGGTTACGATTCAGTTCGTCTATCACTTTCAGCAGATACTGTCCGTATTGGTTTTTCAGCATCGGCTGCGCCAATTCACGCATCTTCTCCTCGGTAATCCAACCTTGCCGCAAGGCGATTCCTTCCAAACACGCCACTTTCAGCCCCTGACGCTTCTCGATTACTTCAATGTAAGTCGAAGCCTCGGCAAGCGAATCGTGCGTACCCGTGTCGAGCCACGCGAATCCTCGTCCCAATGTCTGCACCTTCAGTTCGCCATCGGCAAGAAAACGCTGGTTGACAGTGGTTATCTCCAACTCGCCGCGAGCAGACGGTTTGATATGTTTCGCTATATCTACCACCTTGTTCGGATAGAAATAAAGTCCCGTAACGGCGTAATTCGATTTCGGATGCGCAGGCTTCTCTTCGATGGAAAGACAATTCCCGTTGCGGTCGAACTCTGCCACTCCGTAACGTTCCGGGTCGCTCACCCAATAACCGAACACCGTAGCCTTGCCTTCCTCCTCTGCTGTGCGGACCGCCTCTTTCAGCATGACGGTGAAACCGTTTCCGTGAAAGATGTTGTCGCCCAATACAAGGCAGGCAGCATCGTTGCCGATAAATTCTTCGCCGATAATGAAAGCCTGAGCCAATCCGTCGGGCGACGGCTGCTCGGCATATTCAAAGCGGACTCCGAAATCGCTTCCGTCTCCTAACAGGCGGCGGAATCCCGGCAAGTCGTGCGGCGTAGAGATTATCAGGATGTCCCGTATCCCGGCAAGCATCAACACCGAAATCGGGTAATATATCATCGGTTTGTCAAAAATAGGGAGCAACTGCTTTGATACTCCTTTGGTGATGGGGTAGAGGCGTGTGCCCGACCCTCCGGCTAAAACAATGCCTTTCATAAGTGTCGTGAGTTAATGATTTATTGTCGCAAAGTAATAAGTTTTTTCGGAAATTACAATGTTTTATCGGCTAAACTCGTGAAAGTAAGCCTGTGTTTCAGCTAAAAGTTTGTATATTTGGGCAGGTGCTACTTTGATTATGTAAAGAAAACATAAAAGGATATGAAAAAAGTTGTGATGGCTCTTTTTATGATGTTGAGTTTCGCTTCACTTCAGGCACAAGAAAAGTGGAGCCTCAATTTATCCGGCGGTTACGAGAACTTTCCGGAGAATCCTTATAATAAAGACGGTTACCGCTTGGGCGGAGAAGTGCGTTGTTATTTAAAAAGTCAGCTATATGCACTGTTTGATTTCTATGTTGGTTCTAATCAAGGAAGCAAAACGCTGTCTTATCTGGATTTGAATTCAGAAATGCAGCGGGGTAAACTTGATTGGAAGCGGCGTGAATATGGTATCGACTGGGGCTTTGGTTGGGAATTTATGCAGCTTTACCAGCATTCGCTTTATGTACAAGGCTCGTTGGGCGTACTGATATGTAACGAGCATCGTCCGAAGCAAGACTGGAACGGAAACTTGCTTAGCGAGGTGGAAAAAGGCAGAGAGGTACATACTTCCATTGGTTTGTCGTTAGGCTATGACTACTATCTGACCGATCATTGGTTAGTGGGGGTGAATTATACCGGTTATTTGCATTGGGGCGGGTTAGATAAAGTGGTATCACTTTGGATACTGGATAACTCTACTTACTTTCAGCATACGATAAATGCCCGCATTGGCTGGGTGTTTTAACCAATTTATATCATCCGAAGAAGAACAAAGAAAGATTATATGAACAAGAAAAGTTTTTTGGCAGCGGCAGTCTGTTTGATGACGCTTGCCGGTTGTACACAGAAGACGGAACTTCCGGAAAACCCTCAAGATAAGGAGGAATATCGTGATAGTCAGGGAAACAGTTGGATTTACAATGCAATGCTGATGCGCTGGGCACTGATGCCTTCGCCTATGAACGGATTAACCACTACGCATTATTATTATCCGCAGTCCGGTTCGTGGACCGATGCCAACGGTCAGCGTGTCAGTGCTCCCTCGAAAGTGAATGTCAGCAGAAGTACATCGTCAAAATCGAGCGGCAATGTATTTGGTACTACGCGCCGTTCAAATTCTATTCATGCTTAATGTATCTGCAATATGGAGCGTATATCAATTTCGCCTCGCCGTGATTACCAGACGAAGATAGAGGCATTGGGATTTGATTTTCACGGAAGTTATTGGCGCGAAGAAGCCTATTACCGTTTATCGCCTGAAGAAACCGAACGCTTGGAGACGGCTACCGTAGAAGCATACAGGATGTATTGCGATGCTGCACAATACATCATCGAAGAGAAGCCGGAGTTTATGGAGCGTATTTTAAATCTTCCTCCGGAAATCATCGAGCGCATCCGTCAGTCGTGGAATGATGACGAACTGAGTCTTTACGGACGTTTCGATTTCATGTTTGACGAAGAGGGGACACCGAAGATATTGGAATTCAATGCCGATACTCCTACATCGCTGTTAGAGGCTTCCGTCATCCAGTGGCAATGGAAAGAAGATGTATTCCCGGAACTCGACCAATATAACGGCATCCATGAAGGGTTGGTACAATCGTGGAAAGACATCTTCCCGCAAGGCAGTGACATACATTTTGCCGGAGCATTGGAAGAATCGGAAGATACGGGTACGTTACAATACCTTGCCAGTACGGCAATGGAAGCCGGTTTCTCCACGCGCGTGCTGGATATCAACGCACTTAACCTTCAAAATGGGAAATTTACCGACCCTTCGGGGGAATTGGTGAAGCGTTGCTTTAAACTCTATCCGTGGGAATGGATGGCTGATGAAAGTCCCGATGGTTGTCTGGCAGACGTGGTATGGCTGGAGCCGATTTGGAAGTTGGTTATGTCGAATAAAGCAATTCTCTGTACACTATTCGAATTGTTTCCGGATTCTTCCTATGTGCTTCCCTGCTTCTTGTCACGTCCTAAAACGGGAACATTCTGCAAGAAACCGGTGTTCTCCCGCGAGGGGCATAACGTAAGTATTGTAGATATTCGCGATTGGGAGGAACATTTCCTGCTTCCCGAAACCGAGGGCGATTATAATACGGGGGCTTATGTTTATCAGCAATATGTGAAGCCAACCACTTACGCCGGGCGCTACCCTGTTATAGGTTCATGGGTGATAGGTGGCGAACCGGGCGGAATCGGCATCCGTGAGAATCGTACGGAGATAACAGACAATCTGTCTGAGTTCGTTCCGCATGTAATAGCCGGATAATGATAAGAAGATTCAGCGAGTAATACAAACGAAAAAGGCTGCCCTTTCAGTGAGCAGCCTTTTCTGTGTTATTATGTGAAGTGAAGATTTATTTCTTTCCTTCCAATTGTTCTTTCAATGCAGCCAGAGCATCGATGTCTCCCAGCGTAGTTGAAGCAGCTTGGTTTTGAATCATCGGAGTATCTTCTTTCTTAGAAGCCTTCTTAGCTTTCTTTTCTGCCTTTTCTTCTGCCTTAGCAGCATCTTCGAAAATACGGCTGTGAGAAAGGATGATACGTTTAGCATCTTTGTTGAATTCGATAACCTTGAACGGTAATTTTTCGTCCAACTGAGCTTGTGTTCCGTCTTCTTTAACCAAGTGTTTCGGAGTAGCGAAACCTTCAACGCCGTAAGGCAATGCTACAACAGCACCTTTATCCAACATTTCGATGATAGTTCCTTCGTGGATAGAACCTACTGTAAATACAGTTTCGAATACATCCCACGGATTTTCTTCCAACTGTTTGTGACCGAGGCTCAAACGACGGTTTTCTTTGTCGATTTCCAGAACTACTACTTCAATGTCAGCACCGATTTGAGTGAATTCAGACGGGTGTTTGATTTTCTTAGTCCATGACAGGTCAGAGATGTGAATCAAACCGTCAACACCTTCTTCGATTTCTACGAATACGCCGAAGTTAGTGAAGTTACGCACTTTAGCGGTGTGTTTAGAGCCAACAGGATATTTCTCTTCGATAGTTTCCCATGGATCCGGTTTCAGTTGTTTGATACCCAAAGACATCTTACGTTCTTCGCGGTCAAGAGTCAGGATAACAGCTTCGATTTCGTCGCCTACCTTCATGAAGTCTTGAGCTGAACGCAAGTGTTGTGACCATGACATTTCTGATACGTGAATCAAACCTTCAACGCCCGGAGCGATTTCGATGAATGCACCGTAATCAGCCATCACAACTACTTTACCCTTCACGTGGTCGCCAACCTTCAAGTTCGGGTCAAGGCTATCCCACGGATGCGGAGTAAGTTGTTTCAGACCCAAAGCGATACGTTTCTTTTCGTCATCGAAGTCAAGGATAACAACGTTCAACTTCTGATCCAACTGAACTACTTCATGCGGATCGCTTACGCGGCCCCATGACAAGTCGGTGATATGAATCAAACCGTCTACGCCGCCCAAGTCGATGAATACGCCGTAAGATGTGATATTCTTGACAGTACCTTCCAGTACCTGACCTTTTTCGAGTTTGCTGATGATTTCTTTCTTCTGTTGTTCCAGTTCTGCTTCGATAAGTGCTTTGTGAGAAACAACAACGTTCTTAAATTCTTGGTTGATTTTAACAACCTTGAATTCCATAGTTTTACCTACGAATACATCATAGTCGCGGATAGGTTTCACATCAATTTGAGAACCCGGCAAGAATGCTTCGATACCGAATACGTCAACAATCATACCGCCCTTCGTACGGCATTTGATGTAACCCTTGATAATTTCTTCGTTTTCAAGCGCAGCGTTTACGCGGTCCCAAGAACGAGTAGCGCGTGCTTTCTTGTGAGACAAAATCAGTTGGCCTTTTTTGTCTTCTTGGTTTTCGATGTACACTTCTACTGTGTCGCCAACTTTCAAATCCGGATTGTAACGGAATTCGCTCAACGGAATGATACCGTCTGATTTGTAGCCAATGTTAACTACAACTTCGCGTTTGTTCATTGCGATTACAGTGCCGTCTACTACCTCACGGTCGCTTACTTTGTTCAGCGTGTTGTCATAAGCCTTTTCTTGTGCTTCTTTGCTTTCGGCAGTTGTTGAATCGCCTTTTTCATAAGCATCCCAGTTGAAATCTTCAATGGGCTTTACGTCTTTTAAGTTTTCCATTAAATTGATTAATTGTTTGTAAATAACTAATTGTGTTAGACTTTATATTGATCTAATTCGGGCGCAAAGATACGATAAAAAGTTGATAACTAAAAAAAATGCCCGATTATTTTGTCTCATTCTGTAAAGTTATTTGTTGTATGTATCGGTAGACGGTTTCTGAAATATCGGCTATGATTTGCGCCGTGGCTTCGGGTGTTTCTTCCGAGTCTTTTACGAATACGGCGATGGTGTATCGCTGTCCGTTGGGGAGGACGACGAATCCGGCATCGTTGATTCCGATGATTTGCCCGCGGGGGTTGCGGTCGCCTGTTCCCGTTTTGTGTCCGATGATTGCTCCGGTGTTTTCCAGCGGGCGGAAGAGGCGGTCTTTTCCGGTTTGGCAGGTGACGAGGGTCTGTCTGACAAACGCACGATAACCGTCTGCGGGGAGGCGGTTGAGGAAAATTTCAAACAGACGTGCTGCCGCGAGGGGAGTGGTCCAGTTTTCGTAACAGTGGCTTAAATCTTGGTGCATCTCGTCTTCGGTCATGCGGATGGAAAAGTCGGTCACACCGAGGCTGCGGATATAGCGGTCGGTTTCTTGGGGACTGACAAGACGGTGGAAAAGGATGTCGCAAGCATTGTTGTCGCTCAGTTGCAGCGTGTAAGTCAGCAGTTCTGCCACCGACAGGCTTACTGTGTCATTGCCTGCATACTTGTCGCGCAGCGGACTGTACGTGTCGGGTTTCAATTCTTCGTTGCCGATGGTTATCAGGCTGTCGAGCGAACGGTTGTTTCGCCGTAAGTAATCCGTAACGGCAAGTGCCTGATGAAATTTGAATACGCTCATCATTGGATAACGGCACTCGTTGTTCACGGTTATCGTGTCCGTTCCGTTACGTATCACGGCTACGCCCACTTCCGCCTTCCGTTGGTTGGCGATGTGTTGTATTTGTTCCTCCAGACTCACTTGTTGAGCGGTTGCGGCGATGGGCTGTAAAAAGATACCTCCCCAGAGGAGTATAGCGATGCGGAAAATTTTTCTCATGATTCGGGTTCTGTTTGGGATTACTGTCAGGCAAAGTTACAGATTTTTATTCTTCGTTCTGTCAGAAACTGTTTTGAATTTATCGCCCAAAGCACACACGAAAAGGGAATGCATCAAGGCGAGAAAAACTTTTTGGAGAAATTCAAAACAGTTTCTCAGTTTAGTCGGGAAAAGCCTGCGTTATGTACCATCCGTTCCGGCGAATCATCTCCGGCGGGCGGCGTGAACCAGTGAAAGTACCGTCAGCAAAATGCCCAGTCGGTAGTGCCACAGCCCGATACCGGAGTTCGCCCCGCTTACATACGCCAGCAGCATGATACCCGTAACCGTTACTGTCAGGAAAGTTGCCGACAAGAAAAGGGTTGTCTTGCTTTTTCTGCCGATGCCTTTTCGGGCAAGGGATTTATACCAATACCGGTGTCGCTTTACGTGAAAACTTACAGACGCGAGCCAGAGCAGGCTGGCTGCTACGTGTGCCACGCTCCAAATGTGCCATGCCTCGTGGTCGGTTCCGTGCCCGGCAATATGCAGGCCGATGCCCGTAACTGCCGACATTACAAATGCCAACGGCAACAGCCGCTTCATGTAAAATGATGTCTTTCCCATTTCTTCTTTTTTTTACTTCGGAAACAGCGAACAGGAAGCAAAGAAAAAAGCGGAAAAATTCATGCGGTAGCGATGCTGCTCCCTTGCGGTAGAAAGTGTTGTCACATGCGGTAATGTAAGGCAACGCAAGCGGTAGAATTTTACGGCGGATACAAAAAAGTTACCGCCTCTGCCGAATGTTCTCTTGCTCAGGTTGTTAGCAGAAAATCGGCAGCGACGGTAGCTGCAACTGAAAAACGGTTATTCCTTCCAGCCTCCTCCGAGTGCTTTATAGAGGTTTACCATCGTAATTTGTTTGTCGCGGATGGCATTGCTCAGACTGATTTGTGCATCTAAATATCCACGTTGCGCATCCAGCAAATCCATGTAACCGATAACCCCGTTCATGTATTGCAGTTGGGCAAGCTCAAGCGTACTTTTCGACGATTGCTCCAATCGTAGGCGGGTTTCGTAGATTTCTTTTATCTTATTAAATTCGGCTATTGCGTTATAAGCATCCTTGAACGCATTCAGCACCACTTTCTCGTAGGCATACAGCGCCTGTTCGTAAGCGGCTTTGGCTGCTTTCAGGCGGGCGCGGTTTTTCCCCATTGCAAAAATAGGCTGGGTCAGCGTACCGGTAATCAGGTGATGAGGCGATTTAAGCAGTTCGCTCAGCAGTTCGCTTTCCGCCCCGTAAGTAGCCGTCAGCGCAATGTTGGGGAACAGGCTGGTGTAAGCCACGCCTACCGAAGCATTGGCAGCTATCAGCGCCTGTTCTGCCTGTCGCACGTCCGGACGGCGTTCAAGCAACGCCGAAGGCAATCCGACCGGAAGGCTGACCGGAAACATTACGTCTTCGGGTAAGACCGAACGGTTGATGTGGTGCGGATATTCGCCGGTAAGAAAAGCGATTTCGTTTTCTTTCAGTGTGATTTGCCGTTCCAAATCGGGGACGAGGGTGGCAGTACGCGCCAACTCCACTTGTGCCTGACGGAATGCCGTTTCGGAAGTCAGACCTCCTTCGTAGCGGATGCGAGCCAGATGAAGGCTCTCGCTGCGGGCATCCACCGTCTTTTTTACAATCGAGAGTTCGTTATCGAGTGCTACCAATTCAAAATAAGATTGCGCCACTTGTGCGATAAGGCTCATCTTCAAGGCACGCTGGTTTTCTACCGAACCCACAAATTCCGCTACGCTGCGGTCTCTTGCCCAGCGGAGTTTCCCCCACAAGTCGAGTTCCCATGCCACAGTACCTTTCAGGTCAAACTGGTCGTCCATGCTTACATGGTCGCCTCCGTAGTTCTCTCTTTCACGTTCTCCGTACACCCGTAAGCCTACCTGCGGAAACATGCTGGCATAATCGATGCGCTTTTGTGCAGCCAGTTGTTTTACCCGCGCCGCAGCAATCAACATATCCTTATTATATGTCAGCGTTTTGCGAATCAAGGCTTGCAGGGTCGTATCGGTATAAAGCTGTTCCCATGCATAATCGCCGATGGAGGTAGTGTCAACGCTCAGGCTGTCGAGTGTCTCGGGTAATTCGAGTTGGGGGCGCGTATAATGTTTTCCTAACTTACAGCTTCCCAAGAGAAGCGAAGCTGCAAACAGGAAAAATAAAAAGCGATATCTTAATAAAGTTTGTATCATGACACACATATAATATTAGTTAGCATGTTTTGCTTTCAGTTTGTTTTTAGCTTTATAAATCATCACGAAGAAGAACGGAACAAGGAAGATTCCTATCGTAACCGCCGCTATCATTCCGAAGAACAAACCTGTACCGATGGCCTGACGGCTGGCAGCTCCCGGGCCTGTGGCGATGACCATCGGAACCATACCGAGGATAAAGGCAAGCGAGGTCATCAAAATAGGACGGAAACGCAGGTGGGCAGCGTGAAGCGTGGCTTCAATCAAATCTCGTCCGGCATCTACTTCATCTTTGGCAAACTCTACGATTAAGATGGCATTCTTTGCCGCCAACCCCATCAGCGTAACCAGACCAATCTGGAAATAAGTATCGTTTTCCAATCCGCAGAGTGCAACTCCGGCGTATGCTCCTAACGCGGCAACGGGCAGTGAGAGCAATACGGCGATGGGGATGCTCCAGCTTTCATAGAGAGCGGCAAGGAAAAGGAATACGAAAAGGAACACCAGCGACATAATCATGCCCGTTTGTCCGCCTGCCTGTTTTTCTTGGTAAGACAGACCACTCCATTCTACTCCGATGTTATCGGGCAGATGCTCGCGCGCCACCTGTTCGATGGTCTCCATAGCCTGTCCCGAACTGTATCCGCTTGCAGCGGTTCCGCGTATCACTGCCGTATTAAACATATTGAAACGCTTGATGCTTCCCGGACCTGTGGTATATTCGGTTGTTCCGAGTGCGGTAAGCGGAATCATCGAACCGTTGCTTCCACGTACGAAAAACAGATTGATGTTATCTCTGTGTTCGCGGTAAGGAGCTTCGGCCTGAATGTATACACGGTAAATACGGTTAAACATGTTGAAGTCGTTTACGTATACCGAACCGGTATAAGCCTTCATCGTAGCAAATACGTCCGACATCGGTACACCCGATAATTTAACTTGGTCGCGGTCTACATCAAAGTAAAGTTGCGGAATGGCAGCCTGTAACGAAGATGACAACCCGCTTAACTCTTCCCGCTGCGAAGCATAATACATCAGCGTGTCGGTAGCTTCCACCAAGTCATCGTAGTTGGCATCTCCACGCGCTTCAAGCTGCATCTCAAATCCTCCCGAAGTACCCAATCCCGGAATAACGGGTGGGGTAGAGAGGTATACCTTACATTCCGGATATTGTGAAAATTCCCGTTGAACGTCTGCCATAATCTCCTCAATGGTCGTATCATCGCGTTCGGTCCACTCTTTCAATATAACGGTAAGCTGGCTTCGTGCCTGACTTGTTCCCACGCGCGGACTTGTACCTGTAACATTCTGTACATATTCCACTGCCGGGTTTTTCATTAAATAATCTATGGCACGATTGGTCACGATGCGGGTTCTTTCCAGCGTGGTTCCCTCCGGCAGCTCTAATTCCACAGTGAAATATCCTTGGTCTTCCGTGGGGAGGAAGCTGGTCGGGATGAGGCGGTATAACAAGAAGATAAATACGATAACCATTCCAAATCCGGCAGTTACTCGTTTGGGATTCTTTATAATGCGTTTGATACCCGCTACGTATTTATTGTTTCCCAAATCCAGCCAGCGGTTTATTGTCCGGAACACCCGGTTCTTGGGTTTATTAGGGTCGTTGGGTTTTAATATCAGCGAACACATTACCGGACTCAGCGTCAGAGCTACCACGGTAGAGAGCAATACGGAAATGGCAATCGTAACACTGAACTGGCGATATAATTGTCCTGTAATTCCCGAAAGGAAACTTACCGGAACGAATACGGCAGCAAGCACCAAAGAAGTGGCAATCAAGGCTCCCGTCAGTCCGTCCATCGCCTTTTTGGTAGCCTCGTAAGGGCTGAGGTGTTCTTCTTCCATGATACGCTCAACGTTTTCCACCACCACAATGGCATCGTCTACCACCAGTCCGATGGCAAGAACCAATCCCAACAGAGTTAATATGTTGAGTGAAAATCCGAAAATAAGCATAAATCCGAATGTACCGATCAAAGAGATTGGCACGGCAATGGTCGGGATAAGCGTGGCACGCCAGTTCTGTAATGAAAGAAATACCACGATGATAACCAATATCAATGCCTCGAACAAAGTTTTATATACTTCATGAATGGATTCGGAAATGTAATTCGTCATATCGAAAGGAATCTCATATTTTAATCCTTCCGGGAACGTTTTACTCATTTCCTCCATTGCTTTCTTAACATTTTCTGCCACTTCCATGGCATTGGCTCCCGGTAACATATAGATACCCAATACAGCAGCATTTCCATCGTTGATACCACTTTCTGTATTATATGATTGAGCTTCCAATGATACACGTGCTACATCGCGCATACGAATAAGCGACCCGTCGGCATTAGCGCGAAGTACTATTTCTTCGAATTGCAATGCACTCGATAAACGTCCCTGCGCAGTGATGGGTATCGTAATGTCTAATCCCGTGACAGGCTGTTGTCCCAATACACCAGCAGCCGACTCCCGGTTTTGGTCTTTCAACGCATTCTGTACATCCTGTACCGTCAGTCCGAAATTGGCAAGGCGGGCAGGGTCTACCCATATCTGCATGGCATAGTAACGGCTACCGATATTTGATACACGGCCCACTCCCGGAATACGGCGGAGAAGGTCGAGTACGTTGATTGTAGCAAAGTTACTCAGATAAATTTCATCAAATTTAGGGTCGTTTGATGTTAAGCAGATTGTCATTAACTGGCTGGCTGCTTGTTTCTCGATTTCGATACCGTTTTGGATAACCTCGGCCGGCAATCGAGACTCTGCCAGCTTGATACGGTTCTGGATTTCTACCGCAGCCAAATCAGGGTCGGCAGAGATATCAAACGTTACGGTTGCCGAGAATCCTCCGGAGTTCGAACTGTTTGACTCCATATACAACATGCCCGGCGTACCGTTCAACTCTTGTTCGATAGGAGTAGCCACAGCCTGCGACACTGTTAAAGCGCTTGCGCCCGGATACGACGCACTGATTCTTACCACAGGGGGAGTTATCTGCGGATATTGGTCGATGGGAAGCATTGTTAAGCCAATGATACCCACGATAACGATAAGTATAGAGATAACAGCCGAAAAGACCGGTCTGTCAATAAAGAAATTTACTTTCATGAGATATTTTGATTTGCCGTTGCTTTATTATAGGCTGTCTTTGCCATCTTTGTTTTCATCTTCGGTAAGAGCTTCTGCTACCTTTACTTTAGCTCCCGGAGTTAATTTATGGTATCCCTCACTAACAATCAGTTCACCGGGGATAAGTCCGCGTTCTACCACTACATCGTTACCAAATTCAGGACCCAATTCGATGAAACGTCTTTCTACGGTGGAATCTTTACGCATCACAAAGATATGTGCGCCTCCTTTTTCAATAATGAGTGCCTTTTGCGGAACTACCGTGGCATGTTCGCGCACATCTAATAATAAGCGTACTTTGGTAAATTGTCCCGGAAGCAAAACATGGTCGGGGTTGCTCATTTCCGCACGTACTGAAAATGTTCCGGTTTTCGGGTCTACTTGCGGAGAAGCAAAATCCACCAATCCTTTATAAGGATAAACGCTGTTGTCCGGCAAAGTAATGGTTACGGTAGGCTGCCATGAGCGGGTTGAGTCTTTCTGTCCCAACGTAACGTTACGCTCCTTGCTTTTCAAGTAATCGAGTGCAGTCATGCTGAAGTCCACCTGTACGGTGTCACTCTTTACGATGGTGGCAAGCAATGACTTTCCGCTCGTTCCTACCAGTGTACCGAGGTCAACGTAGCGCTCACTGATTTGTCCGGATATCGGAGAACGTACTACCGTATACCCTAATTCTTGTTCAGCTTGGTCTAAATCGGCTTGGCTCATGCCTACACTTGCGATGGCCGTTTCGTAAGCGGCTTCTGCGTTGTCTAAATCCAGACGGCTGGCGGCATTTTGTTCGTAAAGCGGACGGATACGAGCCAAGTCGCGTTCTGCTTTGCGCGCCGACGCCTCGTCTTTCTTCAGTTGCGCACGGGCTTTATCCACTTTTGCCCGATATTGGTCTTGGTCAATAACGAAAAGCACTTGGTTACGTTTTACCTGTGTTCCTTCTTCAAAGAGCATTTGTTCGAGAAAACCTTCCACACGCGCCCGTACTTCGACGAATTGCTGTGCGCTGATGCGTCCTACGTAATCGCCATAGATTTCCACATCCTGCTGTTGTGCCGGGGTAACACAAACGACAGGTAGTTCTGGCGTAGGAGTAGGTTTGCGTGTCAAAAACAAATACAATACGATAATTACAATCACGCCAATTCCGGCATAAATGGTTTGTTTTCTTTTTACCTTTAATTCCTTCTTTGTTAAAAAACGTCTCATACTTTTTCGTTTAATGGTTTAGATGCCATTGGCTTTTCATAACAATATACGTGCCAAAGGTACGGATTTTTATTTTAATAGTGATAATCAGCAAAGTAATACTTTAAGCCAAAACGTGTTTATTGAGGATTTTTTTTATACAGTGTGGAAAAATTCCTCACTTTATCTCGTTCCAAATATGTTTTATGGCGATGACGGGATGTAAAAATAACATACGTACCCCTGCGTAACGCATTACGTTTTGCATCTTCTTTTTCATTTCCGGCTTGTAACAGTGAACCGGGCAAAGGCGACATGTTTTTTTCTCTGCTCCAAACGGGCATTTGGATAAGCGGATATGTGAATATTCCAACAGTTCTTTGCAAGAAGGGCATAGTTCGGCATTCCCCTCTTTGTATCGGCAGTAAAGCCGAATCATGGTTTCAACCGTTCGTTTTTCTTCTTCTATCTTTTTCGATTTATTCATTGGTGTTTGATTATCAGCAGGATGGCAGTTAAAACTTAACTTTATCCCTCTTCGGTTTATTGTCTTTTTTTATTTCTGTCGTCAACTTTAGCAGGCAAAGTTAAAAATTAATGGGGATATTTTTTTACCTTTGCGCCCCGAAAACATTTTTGAATAAAATATGGCGTTAAACGAACATTTAGAATCGACGGTAAAGGCCCACGACCAGCAGTTGCATCGCAGGGTAGACCTTTTATTGCGTACAGGAAAACTTTTAGTGGAGAGTTTGGCAGATACCAACCGTATCGTGAGAAACATGAAGTGTACGGCTGCTTATTTAGGTATCCCTGAAGAAAAGCTTCATATAAACGTCAGTTTCACCATGCTGATGGTTAACGTAAGTGACGGGGATTATTCGTTTACCAAGTTCCAGCGCATCGATGGGCATGGAGTTAACATGACTGCCATTTCGGAAGTGAGCAAACTTTCGTGGAGAGCGATTGAAGAAGATTACTCACTCGACCGTTATGAAGAAGAGTTAGAGAAGATACGTACCAAGAAACGTAATTATACTCCGTGGCAGGTGGCTATCGGTGCCGGATTTGCCTGCGGAGGATTCTGTATTCAGTTCGGTTGCGACTGGATGGCGTTCCTGTATGCTTCCATTGCTGCCATCATTGGTATGCGTGTCCGCGCCAAATGTAACGAATCGGGATTAAACCATTATATGGGGATTGCAATAGCTGCATTTATATCTACGTTAATTGCGTGGACATCTACTTTGCTTCCTGCCGAATGGACTGATACTCCGTGGCATCCGCTATTGGCATGTGCATTGTTTATTGTGCCCGGCGTGCCTTTGATAAACTTTGTCGACGATATGCTCGATAATTATATTCAGGTAGGTATTGTCCGCGCCGTCAATACGTTGCTGATGGTTTCGGCGATGGCGTTCGGTATTGCTTTTGCTGTGAAACTTTGTCATATTGAAGACTTTTTCCCTACCATAAGCATGGTTCCGCATCATGAGTATTGGGAATATGCTTTGGCGGCGGCAATCTCGGCTATGGGATTCTCGATGATTTTTAACATCCAGCGCCGTCTGTTATGGGTAGTAGCCATTGGCGGTATCCTTGCGGTATGTACCCGTAACTTTGTCAACCTCGGTCCGAGTACCGATAACATCGGTCTGGATATGGGACTGGTTATCGGTTCGTTCTCAGGTTCGGTATTAGTCAGCCTGATAGCAGTGAAGGCAGTTCATTGGTTTCATGTCCCCAATCACGTACTAACCATCCCTTCGGTTATTCCGATGATTCCGGGAGTATTGATGTATCGGATGCTGTTCGGGCTGATAAACATGAATGTTACTGACATCGATAAAGTAACCACGCTGATGAAAGCCATTGAGTGTGGGGTTAATTCAGGGCTGGTTATCATGTGTATTTCTGTGGGTGTAGCTATCCCTAATATTTTTGGACGTAAATATATAGCATCTTCCAAGAATAAACATTTGGCAGAAGTGCTGAAAGAACGCAGAGCACGAGGTAAATTCGTGGAATGGTAATTTGAAGTCGTTTTGTTTTCGGGTTTTTAAACCCAGCCATTAAATACGTAAAAGTTCATGCGGATAGGCCGTGAGGTTTGTCCGCATGTTTTTTTATCCCCACCGGCGATGCAAGCCTGTTTGAACGTTACTGTCCGGTGGAAATCATTCATCGGGATGACCCTGAAAACGCTAACGGTAGTGTTGCCGTGTCTTTGCGGTAGCGTTGCCCGGTTCTACCCATAGAATCCACGGGTTCTATGGGTAGAATTTTTCCAAGCCCCGGATAGGGCGGAATAGCGTTGGAACAGGCTTTACATAGCTCTCTTATCGACTTAAAAAATTATAGAAATTTATTAATCTGCCTTTCAGATATATTCAATATTCAATTTAATTTGTATTTTTGTCGCCACTATGAGCAGAATATTAGCGATAGATTATGGAAAAAAGCGAACCGGCATAGCGGTGACAGACCCTATGCAGATTATAGCGAGTGGTCTTACTACCGTGGCGACCACTGAACTGATGGACTTTCTGTTAAAGTACACGTCGCAAGAAAAAGTAGAGCGTATTGTGGTAGGTCATCCCAAACAACTGAATAACGAGGATTCGGAAAACATGAAACGCATCGTTCCTTTTGTAAACCAGTTGAAGAAAAAACTGCCGGACATACCGATAGAGTGGGTTGACGAACGTTTTACCTCCGTGTTGGCACATCAGGCAATGATAGACGGTGGACTGAAAAAAACAGCACGTCAAAACAAGGCGTTGGTTGACGAGTTAAGCGCAACCATCATCTTGCAGTCTTATTTGGAATCGAAAAGATATAAATTATAAATTAAAAAAACAGAACGTTAAAAATGATTTTACCTATTTATGTATACGGCCAGCCGGTGTTAAGACAAGAGGCTGAAGATATAACTCCGGATTATCCGAATTTGAAAGAACTGATTCAAAACATGTTTGAAACGATGGACCGCGCCGACGGGGTGGGACTTGCTGCACCGCAGGTGGGATTGCCTATCCGGGTAGTGGTAATTAATTTAGACGTATTGTCTGACGACATGCCCGAATTTAAAGATTTCAGACACGCCTATATCAATCCTCACATTATCGAAACAGGCGAAGAAATGGTTTCGATGGAAGAAGGGTGTTTAAGTCTGCCCGGCATCCACGAAAGTGTGAAGCGTCCCGACCGGATTCATGTAACTTATCTTGATGAAGATTTGAAACCTCACGATGAATGGGTGGAAGGTTATCTGGCACGTGTGATGCAGCATGAATTCGACCATTTGGACGGAACCATGTTTATCGACCACTTATCTTCATTACGCAAGCAAATGATTCGCGGCAAACTCAATAACATGCTGAAGGGGAAAACACGTTGTTCTTATAAGGTGAAAACGGTAAAATGATTAAACGTTTTTTATACATAGTGCTGGCAGGTCTGCTTTTGCCATTGTCTTTATTTTCTCAGATTAATGCGGAGAGAGTAATGACAATCGGCAAAAACGCACTGTATTTTGAAGACTATGTACTTTCTATCCAATATTTCAATCAGGTAATCAATGCCAAACCCTATCTTGCCGAACCGTTTTTTTTTCGCGGGCTTGCAAAGTTGAATCTCGATGATTTCAGGGGGGCGGAGTTGGATTGCTCGGAGGCTTTGCAGCGTAATCCTTTCGTTGTCAATGCCTATCAGGTGCGTGGCATTGCCCGTATCCAACAGAAAAATTATAAGGATGCCATTGAGGATTATCTCAAAGCGTTGAAGTTAGATCCGGAAAATATCAGCTTGTGGCATAATTTGGCTTTATGCCGTATGAACGAGAAAGATTACGTTACAGCGCGTGCCGATTTAGACACGCTTATTCGTATTTCTCCTCGCTATACGGATGCGTATTTGATGCGTACGGAGGTGTCTTTGAAACAAAAAGATACGCTTCAGGCTATGACCGATGCCGACAAAGCGATTGAAATGGACCGCTATAATCCGGATACATGGACATCGCGCGGTATGCTTTTTTTGCAGCGGTCGAAGTACAGCGATGCCGAATCGGATTTGACGGAAGCAATCCGGCTTTCGGTGCGTAATGCCGGTGTGTATATCAATCGGGCATTGGCGCGTTATCATCAGAACAATTTGCGCGGGGCGATGTCGGATTATGATATTGCTTTGGATATCGACCGCAATAATTTCATCGGCCACTATAACCGCGGATTGTTGCGGGCACAGGTGGGCGATGACAATCGTGCCATTGAAGATTTCGACTTTGTGCTGAATATGGAGCCGGATAACATGATGGCTACCTTTAACCGCGGGTTGTTGAGAGACCGGACGGGAGATTACCGGGGTGCCATCGAAGATTATACAAGAGTGATTGAAGAATATCCTAACTTTCTTGCCGGTTATCAGTACCGTGCGCAGGCACGCCGGAAAACGGGTGACTTGAAAGGGGCGGACGAAGATGAATTTAAGGTGTTGAAAGCACAGATAGATGCCCAAAACGGAACGAAGAATCAAGCTACGGCTTCGGCGGATAAAACTCGTAAGAAATCGGATAAAAACATGAACAACTACCGGAAAATGGTGGTGGCAGACGAGGATGCCAACGAACGTAAATATAAGACGGATTATCGGGGACGTGTGCAAGACCGTAACGTAAATATCTTGCCGCAGCCGATGTTTGCACTGACATATTACGAGCGTCAGGACGAAGTGCGCCGGCAGGTTAATTACTCGAAAGCGATTGACGACCTGAATAATCGCCATGTGTTGCCACACCGGTTGCTGATTACGAACAATGAGACATCACTGACCGAGGAACAGGTGAAACAGCATTTTGCTTCGGTCGATGCCCAGACGTCGGTAATTGTGAATCATCCCGACAGTGCATTGAGTTATTATGCGCGTGCATTGGATTTCTATCTGGTGCAGGATTTCGATAATGCCATTGCCGATTTGGATGAAGCAATCAAGCAAGACTCAACGTTCTTCCCGGCTTACTTCTCGCGTTCGCTGATTTATTATAAACAGTTGGAATACCGTAAGCGAGACAAGACGTTCGATATTGAAACGGTTAACGACGATAAGAATGCGCAAATCCGTTCTTACGATTACAATCGCATACGTGAAGATTTGGATGAAGTGATTCGTTTGAATCCTGATTTCGTATATGCTTATTACAATCGGGGAAATGTTCATGCGTTGCTGAAAGACTACCGTGCAGCACTGGCCGATTATGATAAGGCAATAGAACTCGATTCGCGTTTTGCCGATGCGTACTATAACCGTGGACTGATGAATATTTTCTTGGGAAACAACCGTCAAGGCATTCAGGATTTGAGTAAAGCTGGCGAGTTGGGTATCTTCTCGGCGTATAACGTAATCAAACGTTTTACAGCGGCAGAATAACTTCTGCGGAAATAATGTGTTATGATGAATTATTTGGATGAATTAAACCAAAGTCAACGCGATGCCGTGCTTTATAATGAAGGCCCTTTGCTGGTGATAGCAGGAGCCGGCTCCGGCAAAACCCGCGTATTGACCTATAAGATAGCTTATTTGCTTGATAACGGTTACGAACCGTGGTCTATCCTTGCACTGACTTTTACCAACAAGGCAGCACGCGAAATGAAAGAACGTATTGCCCGTCAGGTGGGTATGGAGCGGGCGCGTTATTTGTGGATGGGTACTTTCCATTCGGTCTTTTCGCGTATCTTGCGGGCAGAGGCTGCTGCCGTGGGCTTTACTCCCAATTTTACTATTTACGATGCTGCCGACTCGAAAAGTCTGGTGAAGTCTATCATTAAAGAGATGAAACTTGATGATAAGACTTACCGTCCGGGGATGGTATTAGGACGCATAAGCAACGCTAAAAATCATTTGGTGTTGCCCGATGCCTATGCCGCCAGTGCCGAATTTTATCGGAGCGACCAAGATGCGAAGATTCCGCTGATGCGTGAGATATACGCCCGTTACTGGGAACGCTGTCGGCAGAGCGATGCAATGGACTTCGATGATTTGCTGGTTTATACCTTTTTATTGTTTAAGCAGCATCCCGACATTTGCCGGCGCTATGCCGAACGCTTTCGTTATATATTGGTAGACGAATATCAGGATACGAACTTTGCCCAGCATAGTATTGTGCTTCAGCTTACGGGTACTCATAGCCACGTATGCGTGGTGGGAGACGACGCTCAGAGCATCTATTCGTTTCGGGGTGCGAACATCGACAATATCTTGAAGTTTACCCAACTGTATAAAGATGCACGCCTGTTTAAGCTGGAACAGAATTACCGCTCCACGCAAACCATCGTAAAAGCAGCCAACAGCCTGATAGCCAAAAATAAGGAACAGATTCGAAAGGAGGTGTTCTCGGAAAAGGATAAAGGCGAACCCATTCCCGTGTACTCGGCGTATAGCGACATGGAAGAAGGTGAAATCGTAGCCAACAAAATCGGCAGGCTGCACGCACGCGACGGATATGCGTATAGCGACTGTGCCGTTTTGTATCGTACGAATGCTCAAAGCCGTATCTTTGAAGAATCGCTCCGCAAACATAATTTGCCTTATCGCATTTACGGCGGATTATCGTTTTATCAGCGCAAGGAGATAAAAGATGTAATAGCTTATTTTCGTCTGGCAGTGAATCCGAACGATGAGGAAGCCTTTAAGCGAGTGATTAACTATCCCACACGCGGAATAGGTGATACAACGCTGAATAAGTTGATTGAGGCTGCCACCCGGGAGAAAGTAAGCCTGTGGGCGGTTTTAAACGAGCCGTTATCTTATAATGTATCTATAAATAAAGGTACGCACACCAAGCTGCAAGGATTCCGCGATCTGATAGCGGGTTTTGTGGAAGGTGTGGAAACAAAAGACGCCTACGAACTGGGCAGCGGGATAATCCGGCAGTCGGGCATTTTGGGTGATATTTACCAAGACCGTTCTCCGGAAAATTTAAGCCGTCAGGAAAACATCGAAGAACTGGTTAACGGCATTCATGATTTCTGTTCGATGAGGCGGGAAGAAGGAAACGACCGAATCCGTCTGACCGACTATCTTTCTGAAATATCCCTTCTGACGGATCAAGACAGCAATGCAGACGAAGACCAGCCGAAGGTAACTCTGATGACTATCCATTCGGCAAAAGGACTGGAGTTTAAAAATGTCTTTGTGGTAGGCATGGAGGAAGGGCTCTTTCCGAGCCTGATGTCTTCTGATTCTTATAGAGCGTTGGAAGAAGAACGCCGACTGTTCTATGTGGCGATAACCCGCGCCGAGGACCATTGCTTTCTTTCGTATGCCAAGAACCGGTTGAAGTACGGGAAAATGGAATTTTGTAATCCCAGCCGTTTTCTGAAAGACATTGATGCACGTTACCTGAGCTTGCCGCAGGATACGTCTTTAACGCGGCAGGTGGACGAATACTCTTCCCGCTTCCGCAGCAACTTCTCGCGTAGAGATGAAAGTCCGGTATCTGCCACTGATATGTTCGCGGATGAACCGCGTAGGTTTGTGAAGCCTCAACCTCAACGCACATTGCGTAAAGTTCCGGTTTCATCTTCCGCCTCGGTCGGTGCAGGAGGAACGGCTCCCGTATCGCCCGGTCAGCAGATAGAGCATGAGCGGTTTGGCAAAGGAGAAATCTTGCGGGTAGAAGGTACGGGAGATAATTGCAAAGCCACCGTCCGTTTTCAGAACGCAGGCGAAAAACAACTGTTGTTGAAGTACGCACGCTTTAAGGTGATAGGCTGAAAGCGGCGATAAAAATGCTTGGTGTGTAAACATTTCCGCCCGATGAAAATGTAAGAAAAATCTTCGGCGTCATGCCCCGAAAACGCTAACGGTAGCATTGCCCATCCCAAGCGGTAGCGTTGCCCGGTTCTACCCATAGAACACATCGACGCTACGGCTTGCGTTTTTTAAAGTTCCGAGAAAAGTCGGATGACTTTTTAATAAGTTAAAAATGAACTGATTATATATAATATAAAAAGTATGTCTATGTTGAATCCCGACAACGTTCCTTCTCCGTGCTACGTCATGGAAGAAGATTTGCTGAGAAAGAATCTGAGTTTGATAAAACACGTAGCAGATACGGCAGGCGTAGAAATTATTTTGGCCTTTAAAGCCTTTGCGATGTGGAAGTCATTTCCTATATTCCGCGAATACATCGACTATACTACCGCCAGCTCGGAGTATGAAGCCCGACTTGCTTACGAAGAATTTGGCAGCAAGGCGCACACCTATTCGCCGGCATATACAGAAGCAAATTTTCCGGCTTTTATGCGTTATAGCAGTCATATCACTTTTAATTCACTGTCGCAATTCAATCGTTTCTACCCGCAAGTGAAAGAAAGCGGAGCGCCGATTTCGTGCGGCTTGCGTGTAAACCCTGAATATTCGGAAGTAGAAGTAGAGCTCTATAACCCTTGTGCGCCGGGAACACGTTTTGGAGTGACTGCCGATTTGTTGCCCGATGTGTTGCCCGAAGGCATTGAAGGATTCCACTGTCACTGCCATTGCGAATCGAGTTCTTACGAGTTGGAACGTACGCTGGTACACATCGAAGAACACTTCTCACGCTGGTTCCCGCAGTTGAAGTGGTTGAATCTGGGTGGCGGACATTTGATGACTCGTAGCGATTATGATACCGACCATCTTATCCGGTTGCTTCAGGGATTAAAAGCACGTTATCCCCATTTGCATATTATTTTAGAGCCCGGTTCGGCTTTCACGTGGCAAACAGGTACATTGGTTTCTACGGTAGTCGACATAGTGGAAAGTCGGGGGATACGGACCGCAATACTCGATGTCAGCTTTACTTGTCACATGCCCGATTGTCTTGAAATGCCGTACCAGCCTCGCGTCAGAGGAGCAGAATCTCTTCCGTCCGATGCCGTGAAATCCGCAAAAAAAGAAGAACATATTTACCGGTTAGGCGGAAACAGTTGTTTAAGCGGAGACTATATGGGCAGTTGGCGCTTCGATCATGAATTACAAGTAGGAGAGCGGGTGGTTTTCGAAGACATGATTCACTATACAATGGTGAAAACCAATATGTTTAATGGCATACATCATCCTTCGATAGCATTGTTGCACAGTAGCGGAGAAGTTGAAATCTACCGTACATTTAAGTACGAAGACTACCGCGACAGGATGTGTTGAAAAGTTTTCGGAAACATAATTTGTTACTTTTTGCGTTCTTATTCGTTAAAAAAGTATCATAAGTATTTGGTATTTTCAGAAAAAGCACTACCTTTGCACTCGCAATCGGGAAAGAGTTCCGATTGTTAGTAGAAAGATTGCGGAAATAGCTCAGTTGGTAGAGCATAACCTTGCCAAGGTTAGGGTCGCGAGTTCGAGTCTCGTTTTCCGCTCTTTCGCAGATTGACACGATTGTATATAACGTAGCAGCTTTTAGGTTGTGATAAAGTTGCCCAGGTGGCGGAATGGTAGACGCGCACGTTTCAGGTGCGTGTGTCGAGAGGCATGCAGGTTCGAGTCCTGTTCTGGGCACAAAGAAATATTTGGAGGAATGGCGGAATTGGTAGACGCGCTACTTTGAGGGGGTAGTGACAGTTATGTCGTGTGAGTTCGAGTCTCATTTCCTTCACCAAAAGATTGCGGAAATAGCTCAGTTGGTAGAGCATAACCTTGCCAAGGTTAGGGTCGCGAGTTCGAGTCTCGTTTTCCGCTCTTTCGTAGATTGACATGATTGTATACGTAGCACCTTATAGGTTGTGACGAATTGCCCAGGTGGCGGAATGGTAGACGCGCACGTTTCAGGTGCGTGTGTCGAGAGGCATGCAGGTTCGAGTCCTGTTCTGGGCACTTATTGCGGAAATAGCTCAGTTGGTAGAGCATAACCTTGCCAAGGTTAGGGTCGCGAGTTCGAGTCTCGTTTTCCGCTCATTATACAGCGTGTATTTAAATTAGAAATAGATTGCGGAAATAGCTCAGTTGGTAGAGCATAACCTTGCCAAGGTTAGGGTCGCGAGTTCGAGTCTCGTTTTCCGCTCTTTCGTGAACCGGTTGAACAAACCGGTTTTTTTATTGCTTATATGTTGGTAGGAATAGAGGGAATTGATATATTTGCGCCTGCTATTTAATAAAGATTTATCCAAACGAAAAGAGTATGAAAACTTATGACATTTACTTTTCTGACGGAAAAATGAGCGACAATAAAGGATTTGCGCTCAAAACGCTGGAAAAAGCTATTCACATGGCAGAAGACATGTTGCTAAAAGGAAACAGTTATATTGATGATTATGCAGGCGGAATCATCTCGGTTGTCGATTCGGAAGGAGAGACAGTATGGAGCAGCCCGATACCCAAAAAGAATTAAATAAATTTATAGGAGAGAATATATGTTTTCAGGCATTGTAGAAGAATATGCGGAAGTGGTGAAGGTGGTAAAAGAGCAAGAAAACCTTCATCTTACTTTAAAATGTTCGTTTGTCGACGAGTTGAAAATCGATCAGAGTGTTTCTCATAATGGTGTATGTCTTACAGTAGTGAGCATTCAGGACGGAACGTATACGGTAACGGCTATGAAAGAAACCATTGAGCGTTCTAATATCGGATTATTGAAGCCGGGAGATAAAGTCAACGTGGAGCGTAGCATGATGATGAACGGGCGTTTAGACGGACACATCGTACAGGGACATGTAGACCAGACTGCCGTATGTACAGCGATTGAAGATGCGGATGGCAGTTGGTATTTTACTTTTAAATACGATTTTAATCCCGAAATGGCGAAGCGCGGTTACTTTACGGTAGATAAAGGTTCGGTAACCGTCAACGGCGTAAGCCTTACGGTTTGCAATCCTACGGAGGATACGTTTCAGGTGGCTATTATTCCTTATACGTATGAGCATACGAACTTTCACACACTGAGCGTAGGCAGTGTGGTCAACATCGAGTTTGATATCATAGGCAAATACTTGAGCCGGATGATGCAGCTTAGCAAATAAACAGAAAATAAGAGTATAAAGAAAGGAGAGCGAAAGGAGGAATATTCCTCGATTTCGCTCTCTTTTTTTGTCTCTTCGTCTTCGGTTTATAGGTCTTTCAGCAGAATCAGATTGTTTTTTCTTGTAAAATCCTCGCGGGCTTTGATTAAGGCTTCCCATGAATCGGAGTAAAGATTACGGTCTATTTTGAAATCTTCCGAACCGTTGGCATCCAGTTTGGCAAGCAGCATACCCACTGTCAGTTGGTTGATGTCTACCCCCGGAATGTAACTGACGTCCTGCTCCTTTCTTTCGTTTACCGTTTCATAAATCAGTTGCATGTCTTGCAGCTCATAAAGGATTCGTTTGGTGAGACGGATGGGAATCTTGTGTTCCCTGCTGATTCGTTCTGCGGTGTAAGGCGATTTCCCTTCTTCAAAGCGTTTGCAGATGGCAGACAGTATGATGGTACAGAAAAAATCGTGGAAACGGCGGCTGATATTTTCGGTCTCTTTCCCGAAGTTGAAAGAGGCGAGATTCTGACTCACATAACTCATTTCCGCTCCGAACAGACAGATTGTCCATGAGATTTGCGTCCACAGCAAAAACATCGGTATCGCGGCAAAACTTCCGTAGATGGCGTTGTAGTTTGAAATCCATATCTGGCTGTTGACGTAGATGTACTGAAAAGCCTGAAAAGCACTTCCGGCAAGTATACCCGGAAACCACGCATGGCTCAACCGCACTTTCGTGTTCGGAATAAAAACATACATCCCGATAAACATTCCCCAAATCAGCATGTACGGAATCAGCCGGATAAAAAACTTAATGACAGGCGCAAGTAGAAGGAAGTTTTCCATCTCCTTCAGGTAAGTCGTCATAAAGATAGTCAATCCTCCCGATACCACGATAAGGATAGGGAAGAGCAGCATCATCGAAAAGTAGTCGGTAATCTGGCGGAACATCGTGCGTGGATATTTCACCTGCCAGATGGTATTGAAACTCAGCTCGATGTTGTCTATCAGATTATAAACCGTCCAAAGCAGCATGATTAAACCTACACCGATAAAGATGCCGCTTTGCGCGTGTTCAAGATACGAGTTAATCCACGAAATGACCAGCTCGGCCTGTTCTTCGGTAACGTTGCTGCGGAACATGGTTTCTACGAACGAGTCGAACCCGAAGCCGCGGGCGATGGCAAACAGCAAGGCAAGAATCGGGATGATGGAAAGTAGGGTACTGTATGTCAGGGCAGAGGCGCGTACCAGCACGCGGTCGTTCAGAAACTGGCGGACGGACAGGATGATGATTTTGATGCAGGCATAGAGCCGTCGCTGTACGGGCGTCACTTCGTCTTCCGTAATGCGCCAGATGCCGTTGCTGAGAAATTGCAGCCAATACCTGATTGTTGCCTTTTTCATAAAGGATAGTATTAAATAAAAGAGATGCAGCCGGACTGTAAGCCGGGTTCTGTTTCCCTGACGGGCAGGGATGTCTGTCATTTATCTACATCTGCCGTCACCGGCAGACTCCAGCGGTCTACCCTCCGACGTGGGGCGAGCAGCCCTCGTTAATGCCGGTTTACATGACCTTACAACTCCTAAGACGCACAGCCCGCATGTCGCCATGCGGCTGGTAGGCTCTTACCCCACCTTCTCACCCTTGCCTTTTTCCTTGCGGAGCGAGGCGGTTATTTTCTTCTGCGTTACTCCACCCTTGCGGATAGCTTTCTGTTAGGAAGTAGGATGCTCTGTGTTGCCCGGACTTTCCTCCTGTATAAAACATACCGGCGACAGACCGTCCGACTGCATCTCTCATCTGCAAAGGTACGGAAATAAACCGAATATATTGGTTTCGCTCGTGTTTTTTTATTTCAACCGCACTGTAAACTCTACTTTCTGAAGTACCGGCTCGTGGAAATCTGAAACATTTGTGGTTTTATCGGTTTCATTTTTTTTATTGAATTTGTGGCTATAATAAAATTCGTTACTTATTCGGCCGGAAAACTATCATAAATTCTACCGTATATGTCTCATAACACATGCGGTAGAGTGACCGAATCCATCCGCTTAGGTTGATAGACTTATGCGGATGCGTTTTTGCAGGAAAACTGAAAGGCTGTCAGAACCGACGGACGTGGGCACGGCAGAGAGTGGTAACGAATGTAAATTTGGCAGATGTGCCCGTTAACTGCGGTTAATGGGTATTCTTTCTTTGTTAAAAGACGGAAAAAAGAACTGACAACGTGTACAACCGTATGGATTTTGTTCTACTTTAGCAACTGAAAAGTTAAAACAAACTCGAAATTAACAAATAAAGAAATATAAGATTATGAAAACGTCAACTAAATTTGCGATAGGGGCAGCAGCTATGATTGCTGTCAGTGCCGGAGTGGCAGGAGTTACGGCGTATGCTGTAATGCAGAACAAGACGGAGGCGAATGCTTCTTTTTACGATTCTTTCCAAACGGTTCCGCTGACACGTACGGCGGCGATGGATGCTGCCAACATGCAGCCGGTTGATTTGACAAAAGCGGCTGAAAGTTCGTTGAACTCGGTGGTACACATCATGGCTATCCAGCGCAGCAAGACTCAGATAGTACAGGGGCAGCCGGATATTTTCGACTTTTTCTTTGGCGACGGTCGCGGACGCCAGCGTGAGGTGCAGACTCCGGAGCAGCGCGGATTCGGTTCGGGTGTAATCATCTCGAAAGACGGATATATCGTAACCAATAACCACGTGGTGGACGATGCCGACGAAATCAGCGTGAAGCTGCACGACAGTCGCGAGTTGAAAGGCCGCGTGATAGGTACAGACCCCGACACAGACTTGGCTTTGGTGAAGATAGAGGGCGATGATTTTCCTGCCATCCCGGTTGGAAACTCCGACGCACTGAAGGTAGGAGAGTGGGTATTGGCCGTGGGAAACCCGTTCAACTTGGGTTCTACCGTAACGGCGGGCGTGGTGAGCGCAAAGGCACGCAGCCTGCGTGCCAATCAGGTAGAATCGTTCATCCAGACCGATGCAGCCATCAATCAGGGAAACAGTGGAGGTGCGCTGGTTAATGCGCGCGGCGAGTTGGTTGGTATCAATGCCATGCTGGTTTCGCCCACCGGCGCCTATTCGGGCTACGGTTTCGCCATCCCCACAAGCATCATGACGAAAGTGGTGACCGACCTGAAAGAATACGGAACCGTACAGCGTGCGCTTTTGGGCATCATGGGTATGGATATGGGACGCGAAGAATATCCTGAAGAAATCCGTAAAGAGCAGAAAGAACTGGGAATAGGTTACGGTGTACAGGTATCTGAAGTAACGGATGAAGGCTCGGCTGCCGGAATTTTGCAGAAGAACGATGTTATTATCGCGCTCGACGGCGAAAAGGTTGAATCAATGGCAAGACTGCAAGGATTGCTCGCCAAGAAACGTCCGGGCGACAAGGTGAAAGTAACGGTATTCCGCGACAAGAAAGAAAAAGAATTTACCATCACGCTGAAAAATGCGCAGGGTAATACGAAAGTGGTTAAGAAAGCCGACATGCAGATTCTGGGAGCAGCCTTCCGCGAAGTGCCCGACGAACTGAAACGCCAGCTCAACTTGGGTTACGGCGTACAGGTAACGGGAGTTTCAAACGGACGCATGGCAGACAGCGGCATCCGCAAGGGATTCATTATACTGAAAGCAAACGGCAAACAGCTACGCAGCGTACAGGATTTGGAAGACGTGATGAAGGCAGCTTCGCAGTCGCCCGACCAAGTATTGTTCATGACAGGTGTCTATCCGTCAGGTAAACGTGCCAATTATGCAGTTGATTTGTCGCAAGCCGAATAAAAATATTCAACGGCAATAGGATTTCTTAAGGAAGAGATTAACATGGAAAGAAGGCGTGTTATGTTTTGTTAAACATACACGCCTTTGGCATATTTATTGGTGGTATAATTGTTGATATATGTAATTGATGAGATAGAATCTGAAAAACTTCCGTCCGAAAGGCGGATATTTTCAAATTTATTTTATAACTTTGCATCCAAATCGTTTTATATAAAATGAGACAATTAAAGATAACCAAAAGTATCACTAACCGAGAGAGCGCTTCTCTGGACAAGTATTTACAGGAAATCGGTCGTGAGGACTTGATTACTGTAGAAGAAGAGGTAGAACTCGCTCAGCGTATCCGTAAAGGAGACCGTGCGGCATTAGAGAAGCTGACACGTGCTAATTTGCGATTTGTAGTATCAGTAGCTAAACAGTATCAGAATCAGGGATTGAGTTTGCCGGATTTGATAAACGAAGGTAACTTGGGTTTGATTAAAGCTGCCGAAAAGTTTGATGAAACCCGTGGTTTTAAGTTTATCAGTTACGCCGTTTGGTGGATTCGCCAGTCCATCTTGCAGGCTTTGGCAGAGCAGTCGCGTATCGTACGTTTGCCGCTGAACCAAGTTGGGTCTTTGAACAAAATCAGCAAGGCATTCTCGAAGTTTGAACAAGAGAATGAGCGTCGTCCTTCTGCCGAAGAACTTGCTGACGAACTGGAAATTCCGGTTGATAAGATCTCGGATACACTGAAAGTATCAGGACGTCATATCTCTGTTGATGCTCCTTTCGTTGAAGGAGAGGACAACAGTTTGTTAGACGTGTTGGTAAACGACGATTCGCCTATGGCAGACCGCTCGTTGGTTAATGAATCACTTTCGAGGGAAATCGACAGAGCACTTTCTACGTTAACCGAAAGAGAGAAGGATATCATCCAAATGTTTTTCGGTATTAACACGCAGGAAATGACGTTGGAAGAAATTGGCGACAAATTTGGTTTGACTCGTGAGCGCGTCCGCCAGATTAAGGAAAAGGCCATCAGAAGATTAAGACAAAATTCACGTAGCAAGTTGCTCAAGTCTTATTTGGGATAAGAGAGCGTTTGGTTTCCGAAAAAGATTAATGCCATCCCGCACAGATATATCGGTGGATATGATGAAGTGTGCGGAATGGCATTTTTGTTTGTATGCAGGCTGAAGCGTCAGCCTTTTTCCTGTTAATGTTTGAGGTATTTTTTCATGCCGTCGGTATAGAATATCTGCATTTTCCCATTCTCGTCAGAATATATTAAGTAAGCATCCAGTTCGTCGTGAGAGTTACAAATGGCACGTGCAGAGTCGAGTCCTAACACCATAAATGCAGTGGCATACGCATCGGCAGTGGCACAGTTGTCGGCAATAACCGTTGCCGAAAGTATATTATGCTGTACGGGGTAACCCGTGCGCGGGTCGATGGTGTGAGCAAATTTCTTTCCGTCTTTATAATAATAATTACGGTAATTACCCGATGTTGCCATGCTTGCATTACTTATTTCCAATACGGTTTGCAGTTCCTGATTAACCGCAAGCGAGTCGTCTATCGGTTTGTTTATGCCGATATGCCACGGTTGCATACTGGCATTTTGCCCTTTCATAACCAGTTCTCCGCCTATTTCTATCATGTAATTCTTGACACCTTTGCGGTCAAGCAGGCGAGCCACGCAATCCACTCCGAACCCTTTTGCTACGGCACTGCAATCTAACGTTATCCGTGAATCGGTTTTTACTATTTCGCCGTTTACCAGATTGATTTTGTTGATTCCTATAAACTGGAGCAAACTGTCTACTTGTGCCGAATCAGGAAGAACAGAGTTTTTAAATCCGAATCCCCATGCGTTTACTAACGGGGCTACGGTGATATCAAAAGCTCCCCCCGTTTCATCCGAAATCTGTTTCGACAGATTAAAAACCTGCGTAAACATGGTGTCGGCTTTCATGCTGGTGTTGTTGTTGATGGCAGTAATGGTCGACTTCTTGTTGAACGGCGATAACGAGTAATCTACCTTTTGTAGTTCAGTTTCAATTTCATCTTTCAAGTTATCGTCCGACTGGTAGGTTATTTTATACGTTGTGCCGAAAATGAGTCCTTGATTGGTTTGATACGGTGCCTGTTTACGCAGGATAAGGATGGTTCCTATAATAAGGAAAAGAAGAAACGGCAACTGCCATTTCAGTTGTTTATTTGCCATGATGTGAAATAGCTTTTAATGATTCTGTAATAAATGTTCAATCAATATTTTTACTCCGATTCCGATAAGTACCAAACCTCCGAACAGCTCCATCCGCAGATTAAACCGTTTGCCGAAGAATACCCCTATGATACTTCCCGTTACGGATATGACAAACGAAGCGATACCGATAGCCCAAAGCGGATAAGATAGCGAAGCAAGCGTGTTGAAACCTGTAAAGGCAAACGAAATGCCTACGGCGAGTGCATCGATACTGGTAGCTATGGCGAGGGTAAGGATAACGCTGAGGCGGGTAGGGTCGAAGCAGCATTGTTCTTCGTCCTCCCGGAAGTGGGAGCGTATCATCCGGATACCCAAAAATGCCAGCAACCCGAATGCAATCCAATGGTCGTAAGCCTCAATCAGATGATTGAAACTGCTTGCACCTGCCCATCCGATAAGTGGCATTGCCGCCTGAAACAATCCGAAAAAGAACGCCATTTTCAGGAATATTCCCCATCGGATGCGGTGAAGAATAATTCCGCTTGTTACCGAAACTGTAAAACAATCGATGGCTAAGCTGACGGCTAAAAGCCAAATTTCCGCAAAACTCATTTAGAAAGGTAGATTATAAATCAAATTATACATTATGTTAAAACTGCTACTGGCGTTTTTCCCGAATCCGGGAACATACCACGGGATGGAGTTTTCGTGTCCCTTTACGTTCATCCGCATTTTGTAGCGTACGCTCCATCCCATGCAAAAACCTTTGTAGATTTTCACCTTTAAACCTACAACGCCTTCCATCCAGCTGGCATTGCTTTTTAATCCGCTATATGAATAAGGGAGGGTGATGATTTCTCCGTAATTAGGGTCGGTCATATCCGGTCCGTTAACATCGTATGAAAAAGAACTCATACCGTAACGTAAGCCTACATATAAATAGCCCGGCAGGTGGGTTTTCTTATGAAATACATTATAATCCATACCGATGCGGAAATAAGGAGCAGACGTTTTGTAATGAAGGTCATTCCCGTCATTAATAGCATCCGCCTTGCCGTATCCTATTTCCACCACGGGCAGGAAGCGGTTCTTGAAGTTTGCCTGCACAGCTACTTCGCTGCTCATGATGTCGCTTCCTAAAAAGTTACTTACCAGTCCGGCTATTTCTACCCCGATAGACGTCCCCTGATAAAAAGGTACCTCTTCTTTTTTTTCTTCTTTCGCCTCTTTGGATGCAGCTTTGTGTACTTGTCCGTAGCCGGAAAAAGGCGTTAGCAGGAAGCTACTCAGTATCAGCAACAGTGAAATATAATTTGAAATTCTCTTTTTCATTATTATCAATATTCGGATTAGTGATAACCAGTGAATCCATCATTCGATTGGTAGATGTAGCTTCGGTAACTTCGTAAAACATCATTGTCCCACAGTCTAAGTTCATGAAGTAGGGAATGTTACGATGCTTCACCGTGATAACATCTTGCCCCTGTCTGTTATATCGGATGATAAATTGAGTTTCGTTGTTGTAACTCAGCGGTAAGCTGAGCGAGCTTACGCTTGTTTCCCTGTTTATCAGCGTGTCATTAATGGTAGTATCGGCGGTAACCATTCGTCCTACTACGGTGAGCGTGTCTGTATATTCAATGCTTCGTCCGTACTGGTCGACAAAGTTGAACTGGGCATACGTCAACGAGTTGGGCGGGCAATTCTCTACCTCGCACGCCGGGAAAAAGAATACCGACATCAACAATACGCATAAAATAACCGGTAGTTTCTTCATGGGATTATAATTCTTTCTCGATTTGATATTTGTTTCTTTCCGGTGCGTTACGTACTATCAGCTCACCTATAAATCCGGCAAGGAATAGTTGAGTTCCTAATATCATGGTTGTCAGCGCCAGATAGAAATAAGGATTGTCTGTAACCAGTCCGTAAGGGTTCCCGTGATACATGTCATACAGCTTGGTTGCTCCCACGGTTATAACGGCTATAAAGCCTAAGATAAACATGATGGACCCCAAAAAGCCGAAGATGTGCATCGGTTTGATTCCGAATTTAGAGAGAAACCACAAGGTGAGCAAGTCCAAGTAGCCATTGACAAAACGGTTTAACCCGAATTTTGTCTTGCCATATTTGCGGGCTTGATGGTGAACGACCTTTTCTCCGATGCGGCAGAACCCAGCATTTTTCGCCAGATAAGGAATATAGCGGTGCATTTCGCCGTATACTTCTATGTTTTTGATGACTTCACGGCGATATGCCTTCAGTCCGCAATTAAAGTCGTGCAGATTATGAATACCTGATACGGCACGCGCCGTAGCGTTGAAAAGTTTGGTGGGAATGGTTTTCGAAAGCGGGTCATAACGTTTTTGTTTCCATCCCGATACGAGGTCGTAACCATCTTGGGTAATCATGCGGTAAAGTTCCGGTATTTCATCGGGACTGTCTTGCAAGTCGGCATCCATAGTGATTACCACATCGCCCTGCGCGCGCTCGAAACCGCAGTAGAGAGCCGGCGACTTCCCGTAATTCCGGCGGAACTTGATACCCTTTACTGCATCCGACTTACGGCTGAGTTCCTCAATGACCTGCCATGAACGGTCGGTGCTTCCGTCGTTCACGAAAATGATTTCATAGCTGAAGCCGTTGGCCTTCATTACCCTTGCAATCCATTCATAGAGTTCGGGCAAAGATTCTTCCTCGTTATAAAGAGGTACGATAACTGAAATATCCATTGTTTTTGATGTGCTATTGTTTTTTTCTTCTCATAACCAGCAAAGCGGTAGGTAACGCTAACAGAGTGCCGTATATAACGTTTTGCGATATGAGTTGGAATGTTATTTCAAGGGGAGACAGAGACGACACTACGCTGAAAGCCGTAATCAGTTGGTCGACCGAAGTCAGCATTTCGCCCGTTGCCGATGACTTGATAGCCTCTAACTGGTTCAGGTACATGTTAACCAGATATCCTTCGTCGATAAAGCGAAAGTAAATATAATGGGCTACCGCCGTCAGCATGGCTGCAAACACGTATGTGCAGAAAGTAAAAGAAAACGCACGCGAAAAACTGATAACTCCCTCGCAGTAATAGTTTCTGAACTTGCGGGTATAAATGTAGCCCAATATGGGGACGAAACAAGTTAGCAAGATGAAGAACAGTTGTAACAACGGAATGGTAAAACCTAACGGGAGAAAAGCGAATTTGAAAATCCAGAAAATACCCATAAAAGTTCCGTATCGCATGGCATGTTGCTGTATGGTTGCCGGTTTGTCTGTTGTCATGTCTGTTATATTGATTAATTCATGCAAAAGTACGTTTTTTCGCTTATCCATGCTATATAAAAGAATGAAAAATCACGTTTTTCAAGAAAAATGAGCAATTTTTTTTAATAGGGTATTGCGGAATAAAAAATAATGTTTACCTTTGCACCCGCAATCGAGAGAGATTGATGATGAAAATGAAATATGGGTAAGTCCCATACGGCCAGCTCCCTTTGAATCCTCCAGGGCTTGATCGCAGCAAAGGTAGAAGGTTGTAGCGGCGCGATATGGACAGCTTACCCACCTGCCTCTTTAGCTCAGTTGGCCAGAGCACGTGATTTGTAATCTCGGGGTCGTTGGTTCGAATCCGACAAGAGGCTCTCAATACTCGAACGAAGCTGTCTCAAAATGATTTTGGGACAGCTTTTTTTATGTCAAAACTCAAATCTGCTTCAATTTCCTACACCCGACAGAGGCATAAGAAGATATTTTCCGACGTTATAAGCCTGAAAAACGCTACCGTTAGTGTTGGCTGTTTCTAACGGTAGCGTTGAGCATTTCTACCCATAGTGTTGACCGGTTCTATGGGTAGCGTTTTTTCAGCCTTCAGACAGAGGATGAACAGGCTGCCGCTGGCAGGAGAAGCCGTGTTCTGAAGGGAGAGGAAGCGCATAAAAAAACGCTCAGATTATTATGGGAACGATGGCTGTTTCCATAAAATCTGAGCGATTCTTCTTATTTGTGGTTTCCGTATTTCAGGTTATTGTTTTTCCGGTTTCAACCATTTGTCTAACCACTTGAAGAACGTGCGTTGCCACAAGATTCCGTTCTGCGGCTTCAGCACCCAGTGGTTTTCATCCGGGAAGATAAGCAACTCGGCAGGCACTCCTCTCAGCTTGGCGGCATTAAAGGCTGCCATGCCCTGCGATGCAAGGATACGGTAATCTTTCTCGCCGTGGATGCAAAGAATCGGAGTATCCCATTTGTCGACAAAGAGGTGAGGAGAGTTGGCATAGCTGCGTTTCACAGCCGGATTGTTTTTCTCCCAGTACGCACCGCCTAAATCCCAATTCGTAAACCAAAGTTCTTCGGTTTCCAAGTATTGCTGTTCCATGTTGAAGAATCCATCGTGGGCGATGAATGCTTTGAAACGTTTGTTGTGGTGCCCGGCAAGCCAGTAAACAGAATAGCCTCCGAAACTTGCACCTACACATCCCAGCCGGTCTTTGTCTACGTAAGGCTCTTGAGCCATGTTGTCGATTGCCGTCAGGTAATCGTCCATGCAGTGTCCGCCGTAATTAGTGCTGATTTCTTCCAGCCATTCCATACCGAATCCCGGTAAGCCGCGGCGGTTGGGAGCTACGATAATGTAATCGTTTGCAGCCATGATTTGCAGGTTCCACCGATAACTCCAGAATTGGCTGACGGGACTTTGCGGACCGCCTTCGCAGAACAACAGCGTAGGATATTTCTTATTGGGGTCGAAGTCGGCAGGATAAACCACCCATGAAAGCATGTCTTTTCCATCCACGGTTTTCATCCAGCGCGGTTCTACCTTACCCAGTTTTAGCTGGCTGAAAATATGGTCATTTTCTTTGGTGATGCGGGTTACTGCGTTATTTGCCTGTAAATCTACCGTAAACAGTTCATCGGCTTCGCTGAGAGAATGACGTTTGGTGAGCAATTTCCCGTCGCCCAGCGTGGCTACCGATACATAATCGTACATTCCGTCTGTCAACTGTTTTACGTCACCTTCCAGATTCGTGCTGTGAATCATGCTCGTGGCGTGCCATACACCGGTGAAATACAGCGTTTTGTTGTCGGCAGCCCAGCAGTAGTCGTCTACGCCCGACTGGAAAGACTCTGTTACGTATTTCTTTGCTCCACTTTGAAGATTAAACACGCACAGGCGATTCCGGTCGCTCTCGTAGCCGTCGCGTTCCATGCTTTGCCAAGCAATGTATTGTCCGTCTGCCGAAAATTTAGGGTTGGTATCATAGCCCTTGTTCTTGTCGTTGGCATCTTCTTTGCACAAGTTGCGTGTTTCTTTGCTCTCCAGATTATATAAATAGATGTCCGAGTCTGTTGAAACAGCATATTCTTTGCCCGTCTTCTTGCGGCAGGTATAAGCTATCTGTTTTGAGTCCGGACTCCAAGCCAACTGTTCGATGCCTCCAAAGGGCTTCATGGGCGATTCGTACGGCTCGCCCGCCAGTATGTCGGTAGCTTTGCCCACTTCTTTGCCGTTAAAATCGGCTACAAATGGATGAGGAATGGTTTGCACCCATTCATCCCAATGTTTATACATCAAGTCGTCTACGATGATTCCGCTTGCCTTGTCCAAGTCGGGATAAATATCGGCGGTACGTTCGCCGTATTTGATTTGTGAGATGAAAAGCACTTTGGTTTCATCCGGCGAAAAGCGGAACCCTTCGATATCACCTTCGTAATGTGAGAGTTGCAGGCGTTCGGTTCCGTCCGGATTCATTTCCCAAATCTGGTTGCTTCCGCTTGCCGCGCTGAGGAAAGCTATTTTTGTTCCGCCTTTAATCCATACGGGTTCTCCTTCATTGGCAGAGGTCGTGGTAAGCAGAGTATTTTCTGTACCGTCGGCATTCATCACATAAATGGCGAGGTGACTTTTGTTTTCTTTTACGCTGTAATAAGAAACAGTGTAAGCTATTTTTGTTCCGTCCGGCGAAACGCTTGAGCTGCCGATGCGCCCCATTGCCCATAATGCTTCGGGAGTAAGCCGACCGTCGGCAATGGTAATTTCTTGTCGTCCGATAATTGGACTGTCATCTGTGGTTGTGTTTTCAGGACTTACACAGGCAGAAGTAGCCAACATCATGGCAGCTGTCATTGTCATAAGATCTGTTTTTTTCATTGATACAGTGATTTAGATTAGATATGAAATAATAACGAGTTGACCAATTCGCGGATTGCGGCTTGGCCAACTCGTAAAAGAGGTAACTTTAGTAAGTTGTTCTCAAGGGCAACGGGTTGACTTTTTTCGTCGCCGGAGAGTTTTATTCTTTGCGATATTTCTTCAAACGTTCTTCGCGTTCTTTTTGCAGACGTTCTTGTTCTTTTTGCAGAGCTTCCAGTTTTGCCATCAGTCCGGTCGGTTTACGTGCTGAAGGAGCTTTTTTGTTAGCTTCAAGTTGTGCCAACAGTTTCTGCTCGTCTGTCATTTTACGCATAACCCACATCGTCAAGATACCGATAAGTCCGGAGATGAAGTAATAATAGCTTAATCCCGAAGCGTATTCATTGAATATAAAGAAGAACATAACGGGCATGATGTACATCATCCATTTCATTGCCGCCATTTGTGGGTTGCTTCCCGTATCCTGCTGTTTCATCATGATAATCTGGTTGACTACCGTAGTAACGCTGAATAACAAGCAGAACAAGCTGAGGTGGTTACCCAGCAGGGGGATATGTGTACTCCAACTGATAAGGTCGTCGTATGAAGACAAATCGTCAGCCCATAAGAAACTTTGCTGGCGAAGTTCGATAGCGTTCGGAACGAAGAAGAACAATGCCATGAATACCGGTGTTTGAATCAGCATAGGCAAGCATCCTCCCATCGGGCTTACGTTATATTCCCGGTATAACGCCATGGTTTCCTGTTGTTTCTTCAGCGCATCTTCTTGCTTGGGATATTTGGCATTAATTTTATCTACATACGGTTTCAATGCCCGCATTTTTGCAGATGAGATAAATGATTTCCACGTAGTAGGCAGTACGAGTACCTTGACGATGATAGTCATTAATAAAATAACTAATCCCATGCTCAGTCCCATACTTGAGAGCCAGTCGAACAGGTTGATTGTGAACCAACGGTTAATCAGACGTATAATCGGCCATCCAAGATAAACGAGGTCTTCCAATTCTTGGTCTTTGTCTTTAAAGCTCAAATCGTTGCTTGCCAAAAGAGTCTTGAAGTGATTCGGTCCGAAATAGAATTGGAAATGACTTGGTTGTCCTCCTGTCGGGTCGAAGAAGCTCTGCATGTCGGCAGCATAATTCTTCATGTAACCGCTTCCTTGCTGTTCCATTTTAGATTCCAGCGTAGCGTTTTCAAAGCTCTTTTCTGCCATGAACACGCAAGAGAAATACTGGTTCTTAAATGCAACCCAATCCAATGTAGCCGGGATGGTCTCTTTTTCGTCTTTTGTTTCGCTCAAGTAATCAAAGCTGTCGTTTACCGGTTTGTAAGTCAACGAAGTATAACGTTGCTCAAACGTGTAACCTTTTTCCATTTGGCGAGCACGCTGCTTCCAGTCGATCGACATGTTTTTTACAGAAGGGGAGAAGAAATTCTCCATGCCGACTGCTTGCACACTCATATCTACGATGTAAGAGTTCGGAATCAGTCGGTAGTTAAAATCTAAATGTCCTCCGTTTTGTGCATTCAGTCGCATTGTTACCGTACTGTCTGTCACGTTTACCGGCTCAAAGAACAGTTGCTCGGTACGGATATTTTCATTTTTCCCTTCAAAGCCAAAACTCAACGAAGCGTCTGTTCCGTCGAACAAAACCAGTGGCTGATGTTGTTGGTCGTTATAATCTTTCAGCGTAGCTTTATATACACGTCCTCCCTTGTTGCTAAGAACTAATTGAACCACATCGTTTTCTAACGTGGTAAATACTTCTTTTCCCTTTGAGGCTGTATAAAACAATGAGGCAGAGTCGTACTCTATGGTTTGTTGAGCAGCTACTTCCTGCATCATTTTTGTTTGCTCTTGTTCCTGAAGAACCTGCTGAATAGAGTCTTGATAATGCTGTGCGCGTTCTCTTTCTTCTTGACTGGGGCGGTTGTAGATACCAAATCCTACGATAACCGCTCCAATCAGAACAAAGCCCACTAACGTGTTTTTATCCATTTGTTATAGTCTCAATTTATATGATTGTTATTTATCAATAGCAGCTTTTATGAATGACAGGAATAACGGATGAGGCTTCAATACCGTACTGCTGTATTCAGGATGGAACTGTGTGCCGATAAACCATTTCAAGGTAGGAATTTCTACGATTTCCACCAAGTCTGATTCCGGATTAGTTCCAACACATTTCATGCCTGCTTTTTCAAATTCAGCTTTATAGTCGTTGTTGAATTCGTAGCGATGGCGATGACGTTCTTGAATATGTTCGGTTCCGTATGCCTGATATACTTTTGATGTGGGGTCAAGTACACATTCGTAAGCTCCCAAACGCATTGTTCCGCCCATGTTGGTAATTGATTTTTGTTCCTCCATGATGTCGATAACGTTGTGAGGAGTCTTTTCATCCATTTCCCGGCTGTTGGCATCAGCATATCCCAACACGTTACGGGCAAATTCGATAGCCATACATTGCATACCGAGGCAGATTCCGAAAGTCGGGACATTGTGTGTACGGCAATACTTGATGGCTACGAATTTTCCTTCGATGCCGCGCTGTCCGAATCCCGGACAGATGATAATGCCGTCCATGTCTTTCAGTTGTTCCTCTACATTCTCGTCTGTTATCTTTTCACTGTTGATGAACTGAATCTCGGCTTTACGGTCGTTATATGTTGCTGCTTGTGAAAGAGCCTCAAGGATAGACTTATAGGCATCTTGCAAATCGTATTTTCCTACCAACCCTATCTTTACGATCTGTGTAGCGTGATGACGACGGTTTAAGAACTCTCTCCACGGGCCCAACGTCGGGGTTTCTCCTACCGGGAGTCCCATCTTTTCGAGAATTGTCACGTCTAACTTTTGTTCTTGCATACGTAACGGTACTTCGTAAATGGTAGGCATGTCCATTGACTGTACTACGGCACTTTCATCTACGTTGCAGAACAGAGCCACTTTCTTTCTTAAATTGCTGCTCAATTCATGTTCTGTGCGCAACACCAATATGTCGGGCTGGATACCTACCGATTGAAGTTCTTTTACAGAGTGTTGGGTAGGTTTGGTTTTCAGTTCGCCTGCTGCTGCCAAGTAAGGCACGTAAGTAAGATGCACGCACAGCGCATTTTTTCCCAATTCCCATTTCAGCTGGCGGATACTTTCCAGATAAGGCAGAGATTCTATATCGCCCACCGTACCTCCGATTTCAGTAATTACAAAATCGAATTTATATTTGTTGCCTAACAATTTTACGTTACGCTTGATTTCGTCTGTAATGTGAGGGATAATTTGAATGGTTTTTCCCAAATAATCGCCACGGCGCTCTTTATCTATTACACTTTTATAGATACGTCCGGTGGTAATATTATTCGCTTTGGTTGTCTGTATACCCAAAAAACGTTCGTAATGTCCTAAGTCAAGGTCAGCTTCATGACCGTCTACTGTCACGTAACACTCACCGTGTTCGTACGGATTAAGTGTTCCCGGGTCGATGTTAATATACGGGTCAAACTTTTGGATGGTTACGCTGTAGCCTCTGGCTTGCAGCAATTTGCCGATAGATGATGAAATGATACCTTTTCCTAAAGAAGAGGCTACACCACCTGTTACGAAGATATACTTTGTTTCTGCCACAATATTGAGTTTTTTAAAAATTAATTTCCTTTGAAATCTTTTTTCCAAGTTGCAAAATTAGAAAAAAAAGCTGAATCATAGGTTATGGGGAAATAAAAATATGTAATTTTGCGAAGAATACCGATTTTAAAACAACATGATGAAGAAATTAGGCACACTTTTATTAATAATCTATTCTTTGGGAAGTGGGTTATATGCGCAAGAAGCGCAACGAGATTTATTACAAGGGGGTGATTCGATAGTGACGGAGAAAGCAGTGCTGCTTGATACGCTGGATGCCGTGCGTGGTAATGCGAGGGCGGCAGGCGACTCCGCAGTAACGCTTAAAGATGTAATCGACATACAGGCTGATTCCTTGTTGCTTGAGATAGAAAGAGCTGCTGTTCATTTTGAAGATTCAGTCAATCATTTGAAAGATTCATTGATGAAAGCGAAAATCATGCGTCAGGCAGCAGAGTCGAAACCTTTGCCGGAGGTGATCGCATTTAAGAATCTTATTAAAAATTATCGTACATATTTTTCTGAATGGGAAGACCGCTGGGATGACCTTTATTTGCAGATTACCGGAATTAGGTCTGATGCTAATTTCTATAAGCTCGCCATGCCTGCCACGTATTATCGTGCGCCTATCGAGCAAAGCATGAGTATAGAGGGATGGAAGCCTGTGATACCTTTTGTGCAAGATGATTATAGAGAGAAGGATATTCAGAACTTGCCGGATTTGAGGCGGTCGGCAAAGGTGGATAATTACATCAACCGCCAGTTGTTAAACTTCTATGTGCAATATCCGAGCTTGGTTAAGCAGAACGAGGCTGTATTGGAAGGGGTAGAACCGCTGTCCGGCAATTTGGTAATTCAGAATAGGAAGAAAGAAAAAGTACGCTCGATGGCACACCGGGAAAAGGTGGATAAGGTAGATGAACAAGATTTGTTGGTGATAAAACCCAATTTCTGGAAATTTACAGGCGACAGTTATCTGCAATTCTCGCAGAACTACATTTCCCGTAACTGGTATAAGGGCGGTGAAAGTACGAAATCTATGTTGGCGGGATTTACGTGGACTGCCAATTACGATGACCGGCAGGGCATTCAGTTTGAAAACAAAATAGAGTGGAAGCTGGGTTTCGTAACGGCTCCTTCGGATACGCTTCATTCCTATAAGGCTAATAACGATATGTTGCGTCTTACTTCGAAGTTGGGATTGCGCGCTTTCGGTACGTGGTACTATACCATTTCCGGCGAATTTAAAACCCAGTTTTTTTCTAACTATGAAACCAACTCCGATAATTTGGTTTCGGCTTTCTTCTCTCCGGCTGAGTTGAACGTCGGTTTGGGTATGGACTATAAATATACGAAAGACGGGGTATGTAATCTTTCCGTTCTGATAAACCCGCTCAACTATACGCTGTATAGCGTGGCGAACGACCGTATCGACCCTACCAAGTTCAATATAAAGGCGGGAAACAAGCGAGAGAGTGTATGGGGTTCACGTTTGGAAGCTACCCTGTCATGGAAGATTATTAAAAATCTTACTTGGGATTCGCGCTTTTCGTATACTACGAATTATGAAAAGGCAGTTGGCGAATGGGAAAATACATTCACCTTTGCTTTCAATCGTTTCCTGTCTACGAAACTCTTTGTTCATGGGCGATTCGATGACAGTGTTCCGCGTGTAGAAGATTTAAGTTATCTGCAATTACAGGAGTTGCTTAGCTTCGGATTGAATTATACATGGTAAAGTTTCTTGGAGTTCTGTAATTACTTCTGTTTGAGGAGAGTATAAAAACAAATATCCTACCGCTATATTCCGAAAAACGCAACCGTTAGTGTTGGTTGTTCCAAGCGGTAGCGTTGACCAACTCTACCCATAGAACGCCTCCGTTCTATGGGTAGTGTTTTTTCAGGTCTAATAAAAAAGCATTGTCGCTTCCGTTTTTGCGGGGCAACAATGCTTTTTCTCTTTCTCAGCCGTCGGCTTATCTTACAGTTACTTCATCGATAAAGAACCACGAGGGATTTCCTACGCCGTAATGCCAGTGCGGACAAACCTTCGTTCCGGTTACTTCCACTTTCAGGTAACGGGCTTTCAGAGGCTGTTTCGATTCCATTTTAACCCCTCTGAACAACACCATGTTCGAGCGTTCTTCTTCCATCTCTATCGTCCCCCATGCCTGATAGTTCTTCCCGTCTTCCGAATAGCTGTATGTTACCTTCAGCGGGAAAAGAATCCAATGACCTATCTGGTGCAGAAAATCGGTTTCGATGTAGGATACGTCTTTTACTTCACCCAAGTCGACGATAAAACCGCCGTCTTTGCCTTCCCAGCCTACCCAGCTCTCCACAAAGCTGGCTCCGCCGAACAAACCGTCGGTCAGCGCCGTTTTGCCCAACTCGGCATATTTGCCCGTAGGTTCGGTAAGGTAAGTTACTTTAGCCCCTAAAGCTAAATTTTTTTCATTGCGCGGCATGTAACGTTCGCGGTATAACTTGCAGTAATCCAGCGCGCGGTTGTTACGTTCGTTAATGGCAGGGTTGTTAAACCGTTTGGCTTCTGCTTCAAAGTAGTTTAGTTTGGCAGTTACGTCATCGAAATCTTTCTCCGGCTGTGTGCGGATGATTTCAAGTTCTGAATAAAGCAAAGGCAGGCGGGTACGTTTTACGCGCTCCAGCAGCACAGGGTCGCCCGCTACGGCTGCTTCCGCCTTGTCGAACAACTGTTTGTAGCGTTTCATCAATATCGGTTTCAGCATACCGTTTTTATGCGAGATGGGAGAGTCATAAATCCACAACCGGAGTCCGCTTCCCCACAGTGCGCCCTGTATGATTTTGATATACTGATACAAATATTCGCCTGCCGCACCGTAGTAACCTTTCAAGAAATGTTGCATCAGCTTGTCGGCATCCGCATCGGGATTCCACATCAGTTTCGACGCCAAGTAAGAACGCAGTTCGGCAAAGTCGCCTCCGTAACTGCTGGCTATCTGCGAGAAGTGCATTTTTACGTGGTGGTCGCGGAAGATGCGGATATTGTCTTGCATGATATGCAGGTTAGGGAAGGGCGACAGATAACCGTCGAAATTGATTCCGTAATCCCACACGAATATGTTGTCCGTAATGTCCGACCATCCCTTCAGCGCCTTCATGAAATACTGTCCGCTTGGATTTTCCGTAAGCGATACCTCACGGTCGCAGTCGATGTCGCAAAGCATCACCACCACGTTTGGCAGCGGTTTCACGTTCTTAGGCGGATTCATGGTATACAGATATGCCAGCGTAGCGATTTCCTTGTCCGGGAAACGTGCCGCTAACTTATTGATGAAATAAATCAAGCTGCCCGACGGAGAGCCTGCTGCGTCGTCCAGCTTTTTACATTCAGGACACGTACAGTTGGTATTGTTTCCATCGTTTTGGCTTACGCTGATAATTTTCTTGTCGGGATTCGCCTTGAATATGGAGTCGATACGCTGTGCCACGATTTCGAATACCTCCGGATTAGTCAGACACCACTGTGCGCCCGGATGCCGTTTGCCGTCGAAGTAAGCATAATACTCCGGATGAGTAGTCCCGTACTCCGATACGGGCAACAGTTTGTTGAATGTATGTACCCAGTAGTTCGCAGCAAACGCTTCGGCAGGTTCTTCCAACCGGTACCACCATTTGTATAAAGAGTCTGTCTGAAGCGCATAGTTCTGTGTCTGACGGTAACGGAAAGCCGGATTATCGGTTTTGTTGATAGATGGAAGCGAGATGTCAGAACGCTTTTCCAACTTATATTCATTATTTCCCCAATAATCTACCCCCAAGTAATCTTCGAGCAATGACACCACGCCGTATACAGCTCCGTTGTCTTTTCCTGTAATAACCAGCTTGCCTCCGGTGGTAGAAATTTGGTAACCGTCTTCTTTTACATCGTCCGATGCCGAAGTACCAATCAAGATGTCGCCTGCAGCCGCTTTTCCTTTCTGCCGGATATCCAGTCGGCATCCGCTTATTTTTTGTACGAAATCTTGCAGGATGTTGGCAGCCGTGCGGTTCACTTCAGTTTGTTCTGCCAATACGATTTTAGAATTGCTTTTCCCGTTTTTAACCAAGTCTACCTGTGCGTATGCCGAGGTTCCCATAGAGATTGCTCCGGAGAGCAATAAAAGTTTAAAGAAATCTGTTTTCATGATTGATTTTGGTTTATTAATATAAGGGGTGTACCGTCATTGTTGTCAAACGCGATACACCCCAAGATGCTGGTATGTGATTAGTGTGTTTAGTTATTCCAGACCGATTTCGTCAACGAAAATAAACGCCGGGTCACCTTTTCCCCAATGCCATGCCGGGATATGATATTCCGGCTGAGCGATGATTTTTACATACCGGGCGTTTGTAGGTTCGAAAGTTAACTCATGAGTATAGATACCGTCTTTGGCATCTTTGGTAGCCACCGGGTAAGTTTCCGATTTTACTTCCTTGTAATTCTTTCCGTCGGCAGATACCGCCACGGTCAATTTGCGCAGATCAAGAACTTCATCTACGATTACCACGTCCGTTCGTACCCACGCTTTGCTGATAGATGTTTCTTCCTGCAAGTCAATCACGGCTTCCATGTCGTTTTTGTAGAAAGCAATCCAGCGTCCGGTACGGTAGTTGTTCGTACCCGTCAGTCCGTCTATCAGCGTGTTGGCTCCTTCGTATTTATATTTTTCATTGATAGGCTGAAGCATGGTTATGGGTTTCATGGTCGCTTTGTTGAACGCGATTTCTTCTTTCAGCGCATTACTGCTTCCGTTTGCACGTATCGCTGCGGCTTTCAGCGTACAGCTTTTGTCTATTTTCAGCGTATCGGTGTAACGTTCAGAAGAAGCCGTAGGCTCACTGCCGTCCAGCGTATAGTAGATGGGAGCATCGTCTATTGTACTGAGAACCACATCGAGCACGTTTTCTGCCGTATTGGGGAGATAAGTGGCTCTTACTCCGAACACGTGTTTCGCATAATTGTAGTTTTCTGTATCATAGATGTTGATGAGTCGAGTAAGGCGTTTCAAGAAGTTGTCATAATTCTTCTTTTCCGGCATAGTCCATTGGATTTCTGACAAAGCAGCCATACGCGGCAATTCCATGTATTCCACTTGACGGAAAGTAGGAATGTATTCTGTCCATAAGTTCGCTTGCACACCGATGATGTGTTTAGCTTCTTCCGGGGTAAGAGCCGAGGGCACGGGTTCGTAGTTGTACACCCGGTCAACCGGAATGTAGCCGCCGATGGCAATCGGTTCGTTCTCCGTATCGGTAGTCTGATAATAATCGAAATACAGATGTGAACTTGGTGTCATGATGGCATCGTGACCTTGCTTGGCAGCTTCGATTCCACCTTCAATTCCGCGCCATGACATGATGGTAGCGTTAGGAGCCAGTCCGCCTTCCAGCGTTTCGTCCCAGCCAATCATTTGCCGTCCTTTAGAATTCAAGAACTTCTCGGCATGATTGATGATGAAGCTCTGTAACTTCTGTTCGGCAGTATGATGCGTATCGTCCTTCAGTCCCAGAGCCTTGATGCGTGCCTGACATTTCGGACATTTCTCCCAGCGTACCTTCGGACATTCGTCACCACCTACGTGGATGTATTCCGACGGGAAGATTTCAACGATTTCTCCCAAAACATCATCAATGAATTCCAGCGTCTTGTCGTTGCCTGCGCAAAGCACATCATCAGAGATACCCCATTGCTTCCATACCTCATACGGACCGCCCGTACAGCCCAGTTCGGGATATACCGTCAAGGCAGCCTGCATGTGTCCGGGCATGTCGATTTCCGGAATTACCGTGATATGACGCTCTTGTGCATATTTTACAATGTCTTTAGCTTCTTCCTGTGTATAGAATCCACCGTAAGGCGTATTGTCGTATTCGCCCGAATTGTGTCCGATAACCGTTCCTGAGCGTTTTGAGCCTATTTCAGTCAGTTTAGGATGTTTCTTTATTTCGATGCGCCAGCCCTGATCATCGGTAAGGTGCCAATGAAGACGGTTGATGTTATGTAGCGCCAGCATGTCGATGAAACGTTTTACAGAGTCGGCGGTGAAGAAATGGCGTGAAACGTCGAAGTGCGCTCCGCGGTACGCAAAGCGGGGATAGTCATTAACCACCGTAGCAGGGAACACCACATCTCCCTGCGCCGTAGGCATTGCCTTGCGCAGCGTCTGGATACCGTAGAACACACCAGCTTCCGAAGCTCCGGTCAGCGTAATCTGCTGTTTCGAAACCTCCAGCCGATAAGCCTCCTGATTGCTGTCACTCAGTCCGAGTGCCAAAACAATGGCATTCGAAGACGGAGCTTCATCGGTAACCTGTATGGTTTTTCCCGTTTGTTCGCCGATGTATTCTGTCAGAAACTCAGCATTCCGTTTCATTACTTCATTTCCTTTGGGATATACGATAACCGTATTGTCGGTCAGCGTAAAGTCTCCTGTCGTGCTTGCCTGTATGTCTTGCGGCAACGGAATCACTTCAAAATTAGCTTGGTTCACTGTGCCCGGAGAACAAGCAAAAAGTCCTCCGCACAAAAAGAACAATCCTAAGATGTACTGTTTTTTCATATAAATAATATTGATTAAATATGTGTGTAAATTGGATAATAACTTTATCGCGATGAATTTAAAAACAAGCCGACAACTTTATGAATACGAAAGCATATTCTGACTGATGTATGGGGTTGTTTTTTGCTTTTATAGCTGAATGATTTAAGCATGTGTTTGTAAAGTTTTTATTGAGTCAACAAAAAGTAGTTACCGTTTTTCACGGTTATTTTTTAGTGCAACAAACTTACAATTTTTTTCGGATATATTTATGTAATACTGAAAAAATTTGCTTTCTCCGCGCAAGAAAAACTTTTTTTATAAAAATGATAGGGGTGGAATCTGTCCTCCTGAATACATCGGTTTACCTGCCTCGTGCATTCAGGAGGATGATTCCAACCCCTATATGATAATTATCGAAATGTTTTCCGGATTATTCGTTAGCTACGTAAACATAAAATGCAGTAACATCTACACGACCCGGTACAGTAATCATTTGATATTTTAGATAACGGGTAGCTCTTGGTTCTTTGAATGCAATTGCTTGAGCAGAACCGTACGTTTGTACCGTATTCATCGATTTCCAATCTGTGCCATTATCGGAAGTAAACACTTCTATTTCTGTTGGTGCATATCCGGCTCCCCAATGTCTGGTTTGAATGCCGGTTACGTTATAAACTGCTCCGAAATCTACAGTGAACCAGAAAGGAACTCCATTTGTGGCAACATCACTTCCACCGGTGCCGGCTACAGTATTGGAGTTCGGATTTTCTACACCTTCCATGAATTCGAACGTCCAATCAGTTTTGTTCGTCATGAGTGTGCTGTTTTCAGGAGCATAACCGAAGAATAAGAACTCTTCAGGTTTTGCCTGTTCCTTTTTGATGTTAACTTTAATACTTTGATTAAATTCAGAATTGGTAACATCGGCAGCTGTAGTAGAAATTCCATCCATCTGTATGGTTAGTACCATATCACATTCTGCATTGTTGGTTACAATATCCGACCAGTCGGTGATGCTGATTGTTACATCTTCCGATTTAGTTTCTCCTGCTTTGATTGTTGCAGTATTGGAAGATAATATCACTTTGTCCGCACTAATGCTATCGCAAGTAGCCGTAATGTTCACAGTAACATCTTGACTTGTTGGTTTATTCAGTGTAGCCATAACTTTATATTCTACACTGCCTTCTATGCCTTTATCTTCTACGTGTTTCAGTGTAAAAGATTCAATGGGTCTGAGGTAATCTGATTGCAGCAGTGAAACGTAGCTCATGTTCCATTCGTTCACTTGATTTTCATCATCATCGTTACACGAAGTGAAAGAAACCGTTCCGCCAATGAATGCTGCCATCAGCATATATTGAAAAAACTTTTTCATATCGTTTATTTGTTTATTTATAATATGTATTATTTCCAATCTGTAGCTGTATCGGTAGACAAGATACCGTCAACCCACGTAATAGGTTGGCTGGTTTCCAATGTGTGTCCCTTTCCGGTTGCATCTTCGAAGATGGTATAAGTTCTTCCGTCTCTTGTTTCAGTTGTACCTTTATCCATGCGCCAGTATGCTTCCAATCCGGTAGAGTTCGGGCTTACCTGTGTCATGCTGTTGGCTATTTGTGTGGCATTGCGTGCAACAGACCAGATACGTACTTGGCTGACCAAAATTTGACATCCTCTCCACCAGCCGCTTTGGTCGCCGTCGCCATCTGTAAACCAACCGATTCCTTTAAATTTCAGACACGGATCTGAGCAAGCTAATTGTCCGCTCTCGATGCCATTAACGTAGATACGGTAAGTAGCTCCGTCGAATGTTACTGCCAAATGTTGCCACTTGTTAGATTCGAAGTTATGGCTCGGGTTTACATAACCATTGTGTAACTGGATTTGAACCAATGAGTGAGCAGCCCATCCGTTTGCTTCATCAGGACTTTGCGGGTCTTCAAAGCGTAAAAGAACCGATCTGTTTTCGCCGTCGCTTGTAGTAAATACGGCACGGTTACGGTTATTCGTGTCACTTACTTGGAAACGAACTTCAACGGTATATTGTGAATAAGTTTCCGGATTTGCAGCATACTCGGGTGAAGACAAGTTAGCTCCATGAATGAACTGCGGAGCAGAGAATTCAACTATATTTTCTGCCAAAATGATATAAGTACCCGTGTTAGGCATTACCGGATAATTACCATCGGTTGATTCCAATCGTACCGGCAGTGCGTATGCTTCTCCGGAATAAACCATTTCTTCCGAAAAGGCTTTTAATGTTACGATAGAGGCCTCAGCATTATAGTTTCCTGCTTTGATTACGATATCTTCCGGTAACGTGTATTGTCCTTCCGGAATAGCAATGTAGCTTGTACCGTTTTTGGTATTATATTCATCTAAGATAGTAGGGTCAACTACCAATTTGAAGTGGCTGTCAGTTGAAACAGCATTACTTACATGAATATTCAAGGTGGTAGAACTTTCGCCCGTAGCTTGTACGGTCAGTTTTGAACTGCTTCCTGAGAGTGCTTCATCAATGTAAGCATGTGTGTCGAGAGCTTGATATTCAGCATTGTCACATGCTGTAAATGTTCCTAATCCGGCAATGGAAGCCGATAGAAACAATGTTTTGATATAATTTAGTTTCATAAGTTTCATCTGTTAATATTTAACCAATGAGTGTGAAGAAGAATTCATAATCTGAATTGCGTTACGCAGATTCTTATACTCTGGAGTAGTTCCGTATTCAGCTTCCATGTGGTAAGTTCCTACGCCGCCTTTACGGAAACCGTTGCTCGGTTGCCAGCGAGCCATGCCTTCCAATGATTTCATTGTATTTCCGTAACGGTCAGTGTAATTATATCCACCGTTCATAGCAGCGTCTACTGCCTCGAAGTTTTCAGTCATGATAGTCATGTTGGTAACACGTTCTTCGCCAAGTTCTTCTCCGTAGGTCTGAATCAGTCCCGGTCCCGCAACTCCGCCATCTATCAAGCGTCTGTCTAAGTTTGAATCTCCTGAAGCGTTATAAGCCTGAATTACAAAATAATCAAAGTAATGTCCGATTTCCGGTCGGCTTGTAATACTTTGGGGTTCACCGTCAATCAGCAGCAATTTTCCTGTGCCCGATTTTGGTCCGAAATATTTGCCCAATTCATCCACGAAGATAAACATACGATCGTCATCATCTACAATGTTACCATTGTTTCCATAGTTAGGCTCATAATCAATGTCGAATCCGTCGTAACCATACTTGGTAATTGTATCGGCTATTGCCGAAGCATATTTACGGATAGAAGCCTCTACTGCTGCTTCGTCGGTTTCGTCTTCAGGCCATTCCCAAAAGTCGTTTACAGCTTCTTGTTCAGAACTGTACCCTTTTTCTTCCCATGTGTCATAAACTTCTTGAGGAGTAATTTGAGTTCCTACCGAAGTGATAATGAAGCATAAAGTAAAGCGTGTACCTTTAGTTTTCTGACAGAACTCCAAATCTTTCTTTTGAGCTTCTGTTATGTTTCCCCAGTTTCCCCAAATAGAAACGATATCCACGCTGTCCGGAATACCGGCTAAAGAGTTTTTCATAAAAGCTCCTTCACCTGTCCAGTTACCAAACCATCCGAATGCAATTTGATGGTCTGTTTGTTTGTATGCACGAAGTGCAGCATAATATTCTTCCGAAGTCATTTCTTCAGGAAATACTTCGCGTTCTGCGTCTGTCCAGTCACTGCAACTGATGAATAGCGATGTAATTACCGACAAGAACAAACCGTATAATAAATATATTTTCTTCATATAGATTTGATTTAGATATTAGTTTTTCTTTGCCCATTTCAAGTCCGTAGCAGGAGAGTCTGAGCCATTTAAGTCTGCTGCTCCGGCTGAACAGTTTGCTTGATTATTGGTAGTTTCTGTATACGGATATTTCAAACGGCGCATACCGCGTTGACTGTTTATTACGCCATTAGACAAATTATCGATGCAAGGATAAAGTTCCGGATAACCTGTACGGCGGTATTCTGCCCATGCCTCGAAGCCTAACGGGTAATTGGCAATCCATTTTTGAGTAATGATGCGCTGGAAGTTCTTTCCGGTCAGCGTATTATCAGAATCATCCCATTTTACACTTACAGTATTAGATATAGTAGCAGGTGCTTTCTGAACATCATCTTTTGCATGGCTGACTGCGGGAGCTTGATTGATTTCCATATATTCACTTCCTGAAACAGAATATTGTGACATGGAATTTTCAATGCCCTCTTCGTAATACTCTTTTGCAGATTTGCTTCCTACATTCCACCCACGCAGTTTACCTTCAGCGCGCAGGAAAGATGTTTCAGCAGCGCAAAATACCAACATTTTGTCAGTAGCAGTATAGTTAGGCATAGAAAAGCCGGAAGCTGCATTCTTATCGAAATCAGAATCGCCGGTGCGCATTCCTACGTATTGTCCTTCCATGTTGGCTATTGTAGATGTTGTGAAATATTTAGAACGGCGCGGGTCATTATAAGCATTCATATAATCTACAATATTTGCATTTACGCGCAAGTCGCCCCAACTTACAGCTGCTAACTGGTAGGGATTGGTTTGTGTTCCGCAAGACATCATTGCATTATCGGCATTGGTTTCGATAAGTCCTGCCGGATGTGAAGTAGCTGCTTCTGCATTCTGTTGAGCCACATCGGGTAAGAAACTGCTGATACGCATCGCTACACGCAAGCGCATTGAATTAGCCAGTTTTGCCCAACTTGCATAATTACCGTTATAAACAGGGTCGTTTGAACCTAACGGGGCATTACCGTTAGTGTCTACATGATAATTATAGAGTACGTCAGCAGCATTTGCAAGGTCATCAAGGATAGCTTTGTACACCTCTTCTTGCGTATCGTATGCCACATAGAAATTACCTTTTTGTACTTGGCTGTAAGGCATCGGACCATACGTGTCAGCAACACGCAACATTGTAATGGCGCGCACCATACGAGCAAACGCATAGTAGTGTCCGGTTGAATTGGTTGCTTCTTGAACTTGGAAGAAGTTTCCGTAAATTTTTTCGAACGGTGTGTTCCACGGATTGGCATTCCAAGCATCGCTCGGATTATATGTTCCAAAATTGGTTCCACTCCAAGTGTTGGAAGGGCATAAATAACCTCCATACTGACCTACCATTTGTTCCTGCATCTGAGAATCATTTTGTTGAATATTTACAATGGTCTCAATCATGTTTTTCATCAATGTAGCAGGATCAGCTTCATGAATCTGATATTGATTCGTATTATATTCTTCGAACTTGCTGGTACAGCCTCCTGCCAAGAGTAATAGCGCAGCACCAGTTGTTATGTTTAATAGATATTTTTTCATGACCTTAGTCTATCTCTTTAGAATTGTACTTTTACATTAAAACCTATATTACGCAAGCTGGGTTGCATAAAGTAGTCAACATTCATATAGAAGTTACTTGCCGTAGATGCAGACAATTCAGGATCGAACGGAGCTTTACAGTAAATCATCCATAAGTTACGTCCTACTAAACCTACGGTAACGTTTGCTATATTTTTAAACCATTTCTTAGGAAGTGTATAGTTCAGGCTTAATTCTTGCAGGCGAACGTTCGTTGCGCTATACAAGTAGTAACGTCCGTAACCACCTTCACCGGTACCGATAGTCTGATAATATTTTTGTGCGTCTACCATGCCATTGTTAACCGGTACGCCACCGTTCTCACGGGCTACAGCCGATGCTTCTGATACTCCGTAATAGTCTAATACACCCTGAGTAGCAGAGTAAGCCAAACCACCTACACGTGCCGATAGTACGATGCCGAGGTCGATGCCTTTATAAGTAAAATGGTTTGTCCATCCTAAGTTGAAGTCAGCATCCAAATCGCCCACTTTAGTCGGAGTAGAAGAACTTGTCATACTGATATTTCCGTTTTGGTCAACACGGATATTTCCGTTGTTATCTCTGGTCAGTTGGTTATATACATAAATATCTGTCATAGAGCCTCCTTCAGTCAGAATAACGCGGGGAGCTACGTTTTCTTTACCCAACCATCCTACATACATTTCGGGCATGTTGATTTCTTCGCCGGTTACCGGGTTGATACTTCCGCTGGCAAGACGAATTACTTTGTTGCGGTTTAGCGTAAAGGTAGCGTTAGATGACCATCCGAAACCTGCCCATTCGTCTTGGAATCCTAATGCAAGTTCAAGACCTTGATTTTGTACGTTACCGGCTTGTACTACGGCCTGTTTGTAACCGGAAGAAGACGGAATATCGACTTTAAACGTTTGGTTCAAGGTGTTTGAACGATAGTAGGTTGCGTCCAAATTGAAGCGGTTATCCCAGAACTTTAAGTTCAAACCGATTTCCCAAGATTTGGTTTTCTCGGGTTTCATGTTGTCCATCGGGTACAAAGTCGGATTCTCCCAGTTGTGAGTTTGGCCGTTATAGATAAATCCCGGATTGGTAAGGAAGCGGTCGAATGAAGAAGCTACTACGGTATAAGAACCGCGAACTTTTGCATAGGTTATCCATTCGGGGAGCGACATCATTTCAGACAATACAGCTGAAAGACCTACTGACGGATAGAAGAAAGAAGATTGGTTAGAGAAAGCTAATTTAGAATCCCAGTCATTACGTCCGGTAAGCGTTAAGTATAATTGGTTTCTCCAACTCAGTTCGGCACTTGCGAATACACTTTGGATTTCGTCAACGTATCCCGACGGTTCCGGTTTGTAGTTGGCAGACCAGTTGATGTTGTTCATCTGGAAGAAATTTGGGATAATCAAGTCGCCGGCTACTGACAATTCGTCAGAAGATACGTGGTAAATAGAACCACCCACATTGGCATTCAAACGGAATTCGCCGAATGTTTTGTCAATAGTAGCCAATACGTCGGCATACAGCGAGCGTTCTTGGCGCATAACGTCTTTCAAGCCACCTGCCAAACCACAGAAAGTTGTCAGGGTAGAAGCCGATTTTTCTTCACGGTTACGGTAATCAGAATTATCCAAATTAACACGACCTGTGATGTTAAACCAGTCTGTGACCTTCCATTTCAGTGAGGCGTTCAGCATGTAACGTTTCTTTTCTGAAGTACGGACGATACGGTTCTGAATCCAATACGGGTTTTGCAGAGACATACCTCCGTCTCCGTATGGCCAGTACTGCTCCATGTAGCCGAAGTTCGTGTTGTAACGTTCGTACAAACGGATTTCGTCGAAATTGTCGCCGCGCGGGAACAAGTATAGTGCAGGCAATGGGTTATAGTATTGACCTTGCGACACCATGTTTTTATTGTTCTGTACGATGTACTGGGCACCGATATCCAATGTCAGTCTGTCGTTTAGGAAGTTCGTTGTATTGCGGGCGGTAAAATTATAACGGTTGTAACTGTTGTTCGGGAGAATACCGTCCGTGTTTGTGGTAGAAGCCGACAGGTAAGTCTGGTTCTTGTCATTACCGGTAGACAAAGAAATAGAGTTGATGATGTTTGTTCCGGTATTAAAGAAATCCGACGGGTCATATCTGTTGCTTGTCGGGTCTCCCCAGCTGTATAATCCCGAACTTGTGCCGAAGCGGTTCTGCATTTCGGGCATGATATATGCCTTTGAGAATGTAGTACTGTTGGATACAGTTAGAGAAGTACGCTCGGTAGCTCCTTTTTTGGTGGTAATCAAAACCACGCCGTTGGCTGCCGCTGAACCGTACAGTGCCGCTGCCGACGGGCCGGTCATCATGCTGACGCTTTGGATGTCATCCGGGTTAAGGTCGGCTACAGCATCTGAGCCTCCCATGTCGCCGTACTGTCCTTCACCGCCACTCTTACCTGTGTTAAACATCGGCACACCATCAATTACATACAATGCGTTGTTGTCTTTAGTCAATGATTTCATACCACGCATTACCACACGAGTGGCACCACCGGCTCCGGTAGCACCGCTGCTGATTTGCACACCAGCTACTTTACCGGCCAATGAATTCATGAAGTTCGCATCTTTGACGGCAGTCAAAGCCTCGCCTTTTACCTCTTGTACGTTATAACTTAACGCTTTCTGCGAACGCTTGATACCCAATGCAGTTACAACAACCTCGTCTAACACTTCAGTGTCTTCCGACATGGTAATTTGTCCGAAATCGGGTTTGGCGGTCAGTGATAACGTTTTATAACCGATATAAGACACTTCAATTGTAGCGCCTTCGGTTACAGAAAGCGTAAAGTTACCGTCGATATCCGTAATCGTACCATTGTTCGTTCCTTTTTCAAGGATACTTACACCTATTAAAGGTTCTCCTTTGGCATCTACCACAGTGCCTTTTACTGTAACTGTTCCGGCCTGTTGTGATGCAGATAAATCGCTGAAATAAGATGTTCCGTTAGGATTCGCAAATGTTATACCACTTCCCGGAACCATCAGCAAAAGCAATAATAATTGCGAAAATTTGCCTCTTTTCATAGATTGGGTTAATTAAAATTGATTGATTATAGGTTTGATAAATCTTACATGATTAGCATTTCTCTATGTAAGTCTGTGTTTCTCTTAGGTTAGAGCCTGTTGTTTAAAGGATTTAGTAATATGTTTTTTCATAATAAATAAATTGTGTTTGTTATTCAAGTATTTTAATATAAGTTGTGATTAGCGGTGCAAATATATGTATTTTATTTAATAGATAACAGGATGAATTGAAAAAATCTGTTTTTTAAATAGAGAAATGTGAATCTTTTGCTCAATCAGTGGGTGAATTGAACTTTTTCGGTTTGGTATAAGGCTTGAAAAACACATGCGGTAGAACTGGTCGGTTCTATGGGTAGAAATGGTCAACGCTTCCGCATGAGATGAGTAACACTAACGGTTGCGTTTTTCGGGGATATATGAGCGGCGTTTTTTTTGTGCTTTCGTAAAGTAAATAAAATTTAATTAGTTGTATATCAGAGAAATGTCGGAAGATGGGATGTGGGGTCGATATGGAATATCGTCCTGCTGTTAAGATTGTATGCAAGGTGTTTGCCAACTGTTTGCTTTGAAATTTGGTTGCCGTTTTAATTTGTTGTATTTTTACGCTCGAAAAATAAGGGTGGCAGTTGGATGCGTTTTGATAAGACGTTTTGTCCGGCTGCGGAGATAAAAAATGATCGGATACATATATTATATTGTATAAGTAAAACTCAATGGACTTGATAGAAATACCATCGTTTGTTACCGTACTTGATTTTATCGGTACGTTTGCTTTTGCGATAAGCGGAATTCGTTTGGCGTCGGCTAAACGTTTTGACTGGTTTGGCGCATACATTGTAGGGTTTGCCACTGCTGTAGGCGGCGGTACCATTCGTGATTTGTTGTTGGATGTAACCCCTCCGTGGATGATTGATCCGATGTATTTGGTTTGTACGGCATTTGCCATGCTGTTTGTCATCATTTTCGGCAAATACCTGATCCGGCTTAACAATACTTTCTTTTTGTTCGACAGTATCGGGCTCGCTTTGTTTACGGTAGTAGGGTTCAGCAAGGCGTATTCGATGGGGTATTCGTGTTGGATAGCTATCATCATGGGTAGCATAACCGGAGCTGCCGGTGGTGTGCTGCGCGATGTGTTTATCAATGAAATACCGTTGATTTTCCGCAAAGAAATCTATGCGATGGCGTGTGTGGTAGGCGGGCTGGTTTATTGGTTTTGCCTGAAGGCAGGAATTGAAGATTATTTGGGGCAGATTATAGGTGGGGTGACTGTCTTTTTGGTTCGTATCCTTGCCGTGAAGTATCGGATTACTTTACCTATTCTGAAAGGAGACCCCGAAAATTTATAAACCGTGGGTTCGATTTGTTGCGTTTGGATGCGGTGGGTAGCCGTGGGAATGTTGCTGTTTTTGTTGCCACTGCAGGCGGTGGGGCAGGACAGTGTAAAGGTAGAACGACTGTTGTCGTGTGCTGCCCGGTTGCCGTCCGATAGCTGCCGGACACTTTTCTTTGCCCGCAATCTGTTGGGAGTTCCGTATGTGGCGGGTACGCTGGAGGAGAACGGACCGGAGAGGCTGGTTGTCTCGTTGCAAAAACTCGACTGTACTACGTTTGTCGAAACGGTGGTGGCACTTGTGGAATGCAATAAGCGGGGACAGTGTTCGTTTGCCGATTTCAAAAAGAACCTCGTCCGTGTAAGATACCGGGGCGGAAAGATAGACGGTTATGCTTCGCGTCTCCATTATTTCAGCGATTGGATTCATGCGAATGAAGCGCGAGGGATTGTCAGCGAACTGACAGACTCGATGAATCCGAGCATACGCATTGTTTCGTTAAATTTCATGACAGAACATCCCGATGCCTATCCTGCGTTTCGGAATTCTCCATCGGCTTACGCTGCAATGCAACAGGTAGAGCGGGCATGGGTGGATTATCGGATGTCCTATATCCCGAAAAGCCGAGTGATTTCCTCGGCTGACAGTTTGGATATACAAGATGGCGACATCATTGTTCTCACTACTTCTGTTGCGGGATTGGATGTGTCTCATGTGGGATTTGCCTGCCGGGTGGGTACGGTAGTTCATTTGCTTCACGCATCGTCCCGCTATAAGCAGGTAACCATTGAACCGGTTTCTTTATCGGATTATCTGCAATCTCAAAAAACGATTATGGGAATAAGAATAGTCCGTGTGAATGAACGTCGCTGAGAGTGATAAAACTGAAACCTTACGGTTATGTTGCGGCAGACTGACGTCAGTCTTGGAAATCTTCCAAATTGTTTAATTCGCCGTTTTCCATCATGTGTTTTATTTTCAGCCCTATCCTGATGAAATCTTGGCTGGTTGAATCCATCAGCCCGTTGGTAGCGGCACGTTCTAATAAGTCGGGCTGCTGGATGGTACCTTTGATGATAGCCCGAATCATCTGTTCCTGATTATTTAAAATGTAGTAGCAATACGCAATGGAGAAATAGCATGATTTGACGAGCAAAGGATATTCTTGCTCTAACCGTTTGAAAAACAAGAGTGCATCTTCTATCAATGCGTTGCGGAACAGCATTTTCGCAGTTTCTTCGATGATTTCTCCTTTGTCGATGGCCAATGCTTCCGCATAGGCTATTTCGGTGCGTGCTTTATCAATATCCTTTATACGAATGTAATACTCGGCAAGAGTAAGATAAAGTTGGGCATATTCGCTGTCGTGTTTTAGTGCATCGTCGATGTCTTTTTTCGACAACTCTAACTGATTGGTAAACAGATAGCAGGTAGCCCTTCTCTGAAGTGTGACACCCCATTCCAAGTCGGAAAGTTGGGTTTTGTCTATAATCAGGTTTAAATATCTGATTGCCTTTTCGTAATCTTGTATCGAGATGTAACATTCTGCCAGTACCTGCCAGATTTGTCCTTTATATGGATGGGTTTCTTCTATTTTGTGGAAACATTCGATAGCTTTCTGTAAATTTTCATTCTGCACATAGCAAAGCCCCTTTATTTCAATAGCCATTGGGTTCTCAGGCTCGATAGCCAGTGCAAATTCAATGGATTCAACGGCTTTTTCCGTGTTTTCTAATTGTAGGTAACAGCGGGAAAGGTTAATCCAATGTATAATGTCGTAAGGATTGTCATCCAGTAACCGGTTGGTATAATAGACAGACTTTTCAATATTGCCAAGATCAAAATGACAACTTGCCAGAAACTGCCATGTCTCACGGTTTTCGGGGTTTGCTTTATATGCTTTTTTCAGCCATTTGTACGCATATTCCTTATGGTTTGTTTCCATATAGACGTCAGCAATATCAAGCAGCGTTTCTACTCTTTCCTCTTCATCTTCTTCATCTTCTACCATTTTGGTGAAAATTTCTTCTGCTGCTTTGATTTTCCCTTGTTCCACCCAAAGTGTGGCACGCAGAAACAGCACTTCGCTGTCTTGCTGGTCGGGTAAAAGCTCCAAAGCCTTTTCCGCTTGGTCGTATTTACCTTTTGCAATTAAGTTATGGCAGCAATATATCATTACATCAAGATCGTTCGGATGAAGTTTAAAAGCATACGCAATAGCCTGCTCAGATTCGGCTATCATATTTTTACTGGCATAATATTCGGCTATTTGTGTCAGTTCGTTACTCTCAAAGTACGTTGATGTATTTTCACGTACCATGTTTTCGTATTTTGCCAGTAATTCTTTAAACTTGGGGTGTTCAAAAGAAGAAGATAAATCGTTTCTCATCATGAAAAGAGAGCGGACAGAATAGATTTGTTTTTATACCGTGATGAGGAAACTGTATCATGAAAAATCATGAATTTGTTTCATAATCAGTCCCCTCCTCACGGTATGTGTTAGTTTATTTATTAATCTTGCTCCATGTATCTTTCAGTGATACTGTGCGATTGAATACCAAGTGTTCCGGTGTAGAATCTTTGTCGACGTTGAAATATCCGATACGCTGGAATTGCAAGTAATCAAGCGGTTTGGCATTGGCAAGGAATTTTTCTACATAACATTCCTTTAATACCTTCAGCGAATCCGGATTAATCATTTCCTGCATGGCTTCCAGTGCCGAACAGTTTTTCTCTTCGCGGATGGCAGCCATCGTGTCGCGCGGATTTTCTACTTTCCACAAGCGGTCATACAAGCGTACTTCTGCCGTCAGACAGTGATTGCAGCTAACCCAGTGAAGCGTACCTTTTACTTTCCGGTTGGCTTCCGGCATTCCGCTTTTCGTATTCGGATCGTATTCAGCATATACCTCTGTCACGTTACCGTTTTCGTCTTTTTTACATCCGGTACATTTTACGATATATGCATTTTTCAGTCTCACTTCTTGTCCCGGAGTCATGCGGAAGTATTTCTTCGGCGCATTTTCCATAAAGTCTTCTCGTTCTATCCATAATTCGCGGCTGAACTCGATGATGTGGGTAGGCGAGTTGGGGTCTTCCGGATTATTGATAGCCTCCATCTCTTCTACTTTACCCTCCGGATAATTGGTAAGAATCAGTTTGACCGGATTTAATACAGCAGATACACGGGTGGCACGGGTATTCAAATCTTCGCGAACTGCACTTTCAAGCAAGGCAAAGTCGTTTAACGCATCATAGGTAGTATAACCGATTTTGTCGATAAACTTATGAATGGATTCCGGCGAATAACCTCTGCGTCGGAAACCGCAAAGTGTCGGCATACGAGGGTCATCCCATCCGCTTACCAGTCCTTCTTTAACCAGAACCAGTAAATTACGTTTGCTCATCAGCGTATAGTTCAGGTTGAGCTTATTAAACTCATACTGATGAGGACGATTATCGTCGAGGTCTTTGCCGTCTTTAACCCAATCAACGAACAGGTCATAAAGCGGACGGTGTACCACGAACTCCAGTGTACAGAGAGAGTGGGTTACACCTTCGAAAAAGTCGCTTTGACCATGTGCGAAGTCATACATCGGATAAGCCTTCCATTTGTCTCCCGTGCGATGGTGAGGAGTTTTTACAACCCGGTAAATGATAGGGTCACGGAAGTGCATGTTAGGGTTAGCCATGTCAATTTTTGCACGGAGTACCATTTTCCCCTCCTCAATTTCGCCGCTGTTCATTTTCTGGAACAGTTCAAGGCTCTCTTCGATAGGGCGATTCCGATACGGGCTTTCCACTCCCGGTTGGGTAGGTGTTCCCTTCTGTGCAGCAATTTCTTCCGAAGTTTGCTCGTCTACATACGCTTTTCCTTCCTTGATGAGGCGGATGGCGAAATCCCACAACTGTTGAAAATAGTCGGAAGCATAATATTCATGTCCCCATTGGAAACCTAACCATTGGATATCCTCTTTGATAGCTTCTACATATTCCACGTCTTCTTTGGTGGGGTTGGTATCATCGAAACGCAAGTTACATACGCCACCATACTTTTTTGCAATACCAAAATCGAGACAGATGGCTTTAGCATGTCCGATATGTAAATATCCATTAGGTTCAGGCGGAAAACGAGTTTGTATTCTTCCCCCGTTTTTCCCTTCTTTTAAATCTTTTTCTACGATTTGTTCGATAAAGTTCAGACTCTTTTTTTCCGAACTTTCTGTTACATTCATTTCAGTCATAGCGTTTTTTCCTTTACACTTTTGTCGACAAAAATAAGTGTTTTCCTGCGAATAACCTAATTCTTGTTAGCGTATAAACAATAGTTCGCGATATTTGGGCAATGTCCACATCTGGTCATCAATAATAAGTTCGAGCTTGTCGATGTGGTAGCGTATCTCTTCGAGCATAGGTGCGATGGTATCGTGATAAGCGATAGCTTTTTCCCTTTCTTCAGCAATTCGGTTGGCAACCTTTCGTGCTTCCACCATAGCGTCAACACGTTCTTTGATGAATGCCGTATGCTGGGCTATCTCTCGGATAATCGCCAGATTCTCAGCTGAAAGCGAAGCTGCTTCATCGGCAGGGAAAAGAGATTTCATCTTGTATGCATTGTCGATGAGCTTCGTCTGATACTCGATAGCCACCGGAACGACGTGATTCATTACCAAATCGCCCAATACCCGGGCCTCGATTTGAATCTTTTTGGTATACATGTCCCATTTCACCTCGTTGCGTGCCTTTAATTCCTTCCGGTTCATTACACCTGTTGATTCAAACATCTGAATGGTTTCAGGTTTCAAATAGTTATCGAAGATTACAGGACAACTGGTTTCGCAATCCAATCCGCGGCGTGCAGCTTCTTCTTTCCATTCTTCGCTGTATCCGTTTCCGTCAAAACGGATGGGTTTGCATTCTTTTATATAACGGCGGATGACTTGAATGATGGCAGAAATTTTAGGTTCGCCTTGTTCGATTAATACATCTACGTCTTTTTTGAATTGAATCAGTTGTTCGGCTACGGCAGCATTGAGGGCAATCATCGCACTGGCACAGTTGGCTTCTGAACCCGGCGCACGGAACTCAAAGCGGTTTCCGGTGAAAGCAAACGGAGACGTTCGGTTACGGTCGGTATTGTCGATTAACAACTCCGGTATCTGGGGAATATCCAGTTTCATACCTTGTTTGCCGGCCAAAGATATCAAATCGTCGTTGGTGCTTTCTTCCAAATGATCTAACACTTTGCTGAGCTGAGTACCGAGGAAAGAAGAAATAATGGCAGGAGGAGCTTCGTGCGCACCTAAGCGATGAGCGTTTGTAGCACTCATGATAGAAGCCTTCAGTAATCCGTTATGATGATAAACAGCCATCAGCGTGTTGACTACGAATGTTATGAATCGGAGATTTTCTTCAGCCGTTTTACCCGGAGCCATTAAAAGCACGCCTGAATCTGTTCCTAATGACCAGTTGTTGTGTTTACCTGAACCGTTTACGCCCTTGAATGGCTTTTCATGTAATAACACACGGAATCCATGATTGCGGGCTATTTTGCGCATCAAAGACATGATAAGCATGTTGTGGTCTACTGCCAAGTTACATTCTTCGAAGATAGGAGCCAGCTCAAACTGATTCGGAGCTACTTCGTTATGGCGCGTTTTCACCGGAATGCCCAATTCCAAAGCCTGTATTTCAAGGTCTTTCATGAATGCAGCGACACGAGAAGGAATAGCGCCGAAATAATGGTCTTCCAACTGCTGGTTCTTGGAAGCCTCATGTCCCATCAATGTACGTCCGGTAAGTAATAAGTCGGGGCGAGCTGCATATAATCCTTCGTCTACAAGGAAATATTCTTGTTCCCATCCGAGGTACGAAACTATCTTCTTTACAGAGGGGTCGAAATAATGCATTACGTCTAAAGCCGCTTTGGTCACAGCACGAAGTGCTTTCAGCAAGGGGGCTTTATAGTCCAAAGACTCACCGGTGTAAGCTATGAAAATGGTAGGAATACACAGGGTATCGTCTACAACGAATACAGGTGAAGAAGGGTCCCAAGCACTATACCCGCGAGCCTCGAACGTATTGCGGATACCACCGTTGGGGAAAGAAGAACCGTCTGATTCTTGTTGAACCAAAAGTTTTCCTGAAAACTCTTCTAACATACCTCCTTTGCCGTCGTGTTCAACAAAAGCATCGTGTTTCTCAGCCGTACCTTCTGTCAGGGGTTGGAACCAGTGTGTATAATGAGTAACTCCTAATTCCACCGCCCACTTTTTCATGCCGGCTGCCACTTCATCAGCAATGCTTCGGTCGAGTGCTGCTCCGTTATCTATTACGTCTATCATTTTTGCGTAGACTTTGCTCGGCAGATATTTAAACATTTTCTCCCGATTGAAAACATATTTGGCAAAATATTCGCTCGGACGTTCGGTGGGATGCGGAACATCAACGGGCTTTTTGTGGAATGCTTCTTCTACGACTCTAAATCTTAATTTTGACATAATACCTAATGTTTGTATAGTTTTAATAGTTGGTTATTCTTATAAATATTGGCAGATACGTCTCATGCCTTCTTCACATTGTTTCCGTTCGCCGAAAGCAGTCAGTCGGATGTATCCTTCTCCGTTCGGTCCGAATCCCACACCGGGGGTACTTACTACATGGGCTTCATATAAAAGGTGTTCGAAAAATTGCCATGATGTAAAGCCTTTAGGAGCTTTTACCCAAAGATAAGGGGCGTTTTCTCCTCCTGAAACTTTAAGTCCTGTTCCGTCAAGATACCGTTTCATAAGACGGGCATTGTCCATATAATAATCTGTCATGGCTTTTACCTGCTCTTTTCCTTCGGGAGTATAAATAGCGGCAGCTCCTCGTTGGGCGATATAAGAAGCCCCGTTGAACTTTGTGTTTTGGCGTTTGCTCCATAATTTGTTCAGGCTGATTCGTTCTCCTGTCAATGTGGCTGCTGTTACCTCTTTAGGGATAACGGTATATCCGCATCTCACTCCTGTAAATCCTGCCGTTTTTGAAAAGCTGCGTATTTCGATTGCCACCTTTTTCGCTCCTTTTATCTCATAAATGGAATGCGGAATATCCGGCTGGCGAATATATGCTTCGTACGCAGCATCGAATAAAATAAGCGTGTCGTTGGCAAGCGCATAGTGTACCCACTTCTTTAATTCGTTTTTGCTTAATACGCTACCTGTCGGATTGTTGGGATAGCATAAATATATAATGTCTACCCGCTGGGTAGGAAGCTCCGGTATAAAATTGTTTTCCGGTATGCACGGCATATAAACCACATTGCTCCATTGATGGTTTGTTCCCAAGATTCCTGCCCGTCCGCACGACACGTTCGAGTCTATATAAGCCGGATAGATAGGGTCGGTTACACCGATGCTGTTGTCATGGCGCAAGATGTCGCCGATATTTCCCGTATCCGATTTGGCTCCGTCGCTGATGAATATCTCGCTTGGACTTAAACTGATACCTCGCTGTGCATAATCGTTTCTCAGTATGGCTTCAATCAGAAAATCGTATCCTTGCTCCGGACCATAGCCATGAAACGTTTCGGGGCGAGTGAGATCATCAACCGCAGCTTTCATAGCTTGGGCGCACGCCTCGGGGATAGGACGGGTTACATCTCCTATTCCTAAATGAATTATGTCTGCCTTTGGATGGGTTACCCGGAATGAATTAACCTTTTTGGCTATATCCGTAAACAGGTAATTATCCGGAAGTTTCATCAGATGTTCGTTGACTAATGCCATGCTAACTTTAACGCGTTCTATATTTGCGGCAAAATTACGAAATTTATGTTATTTTTACTGCGATACGTATTAGTTTTTTTTCGTACTTTTGCGCCAAATTAAAATCATAGAAAAAATGAATCCGGCTTTGATAGTTACTCGCAAGCAGAGAATACTGAGAGAAATTAAAGATTACTTGATGATCGGTTTAGGAATGATTATGTATGGTATTGGATGGACAGGCTTCCTTCTGCCCAGCGATATCCCTTCTGGTGCCGTTCCCGGCATTGCTTCTATTATTTATTGGGGGACGGGATTTCCGGTGCAATATACTTATTTAATTATTAATTTCTTATTATTGCTTCTTGCGCTGAAGATATTAGGATTGAGGTTTTGTTTGAAAACCATATTTGCTGTTTTTACGTTGACGGCTATATTGGCGGTAATCCAGAATGTGGTTACAGGACCACTGATTCATGACCAGCCTTTCATGTCTTGCGTTTTAGGTGCTTCTTTCTGCGGCGCAGGTATTGGTGTGGCTTTTTCGGCAAACGGCAGTACGGGCGGAACAGATATTATTGCTGCTATCGTCAATAAGTATCGCGATATATCATTAGGACGTGTTATCTTGATTTGCGATGTGATTATTATTTCATCCAGTTATCTGGTATTGCATAATTGGGAGAAGGTGGTTTACGGTTATGTAGTGCTCTTCATCTCAAGTTTTGTACTCGATCAGGTAGTAAACAGTGCACGTCAGTCTGTTCAGTTCTTCATCATATCGAAGAAATATGAGGAGATAGGAAAGCGAATCAATAAGGACATGCACCGTGGCGTAACGTTTCTTGACGGGGTAGGGTGTTATACCAATAACCATGTGAAGATGATGTTCGTGTTAGCCAAGAAAAGTGAATCGAATACCATATTTCGTTTGATTAAAGATATAGACCCTCAGGCTTTTGTTTCCCAAAGTGCCGTTATTGGTGTTTTTGGTGAAGGATTTGATAGGATTAAGGTTAAATAGATTTATAAAAGCAAGAAATTTATGGTGACAACAAGTGTAGATATTGTAAGAAAGTTGGCGGCTCAATATCATTGCCTGATGAGCCGCGAACAGATTCATGCGTTGGCAGATATAATAACTTGTAAGAAGTATAAGAAGGGTGAACGGATATTAGACGAGAAAGAGACCTGTAAGGCGATGTTGTACCTTGAAAAAGGGATGACGCGCCAATTCTATTTTAAATATGACAAAGATTTAACCGAACATATTGCTTATGAAGGCGGGATTGTGGTCTGTTTGGAGAGCTATTTGAAGCAAGAACCCACCCGCTTGATGATAGAAACGCTTGAGCCTACCGTATTGTGGGAGATTCCGAAAGAGGAAATCGAACATTTATCGTTGAAAGAAGCAGAGATAGGTGTGCTTTACCGTAAGTTTTTCGAATATTCACTGATTGAATCTCAGGTAAAAGCCGATACCTTACGGTTTGAGCCTGCTCACGAACGTTATAACAAATTGCTTCAGCTTCATCCGGAGATTTTAAAGCGTGCTCCTTTGGTGTATATAGCATCTTTGCTCCAGATGACCCCTGAAACATTAAGTCGTGTACGCTCTGCGAATCTGAACGATAAATGAGTGTTTCTCAGAATAATACGAGACCTATTTCAAAAACACCTTTGTCGTCGAATTTTCCTTCTCCCTTATAACGGCGCAACCATTCATAACCGCCCGATGCAAATACTCCCAAGCGGCGGGTTATGCTATACTCTAAATTAAGGCGCGGTTGTAAGGCATAGAGGCGGGCAGGGTAGCCATTGTTTTTATTATCTAATGTCTCAATGTGGTAAAATCCCATGTCTGCGCTGATGTCAAAGCGAGAGGTAATCGGATAATGAACGCCCGCCCGATAAAATCCGCTTACTGAAAAATCTTTGTCGAATCCAAGATGATAAGTTCCCGCTCCCAATGTGGTATAAGTAAAGCGGTTCTTAAAGCGTACGGCGAGGTTCAGCTTGCTGGCGTTTCCTCCGGATATAATCATCTGGATGCGTGTTTCCGGCTTCACGTTGATACATCCTATCTGTCTTGTCTTGTCGCTTTGGCTGACATTCACGATACCCAGTTGCAATCCTTTTTGGCTTTCATTGGCTACGTTGCCTATCCCAACCTGAAGTCCGTTATTCTGCGCGCTATAATTAGAAATACCAAGCTGTACACCCTTGTTTTCTACACTGACGTTTCCTAACCCCGCCAGTTGTAAACCACGGTTTTCTTTACCTGCCACATTTAATAAAGACGTCAGTTGAAGTCCGCAGGTGTTTTCGCCTACCACGTTCATCAGTCCTCCGATGGCTACTCCTTTGTTGGTTTTCGAACTGATGTTTCCCAATCCGGCTATCTGTAAACCTCCGGTGTTGTTTCCTCCAAGATTTATCAGTCCTCCTAAAGAAAATCCTTTTAAGTCTTTACCAGTTACATTTCCGAGCCCCGATAACTGAAAACCTTTGGCAGATTCTCCGTTGATGTTCATCAATCCGGCAAGGAGTACGCCTTTCGAGTTATCCCCTGTAACGTTGGCTAACCCGGCAAGTTGGAAAGCAGATACGTTTAGCCCCGTAACGTTGGCAAATCCGGAAATCTGTACACCGTCTACCTTATAGTGTACAATGCTGGATATAAGGTTAATACCTACTCCGTTTAGTCTACTGAAATTACTGAGCAATCCTATGTTAAGGCCGGTCTTGGGCGGAAAATTCTTTTTGTTTGTAATATTAAGCGATATATTCGCCGTTTTCTTCAGGCCTTTCTTCTTAGTTTGGGCTGAAAGAGGAATTGCCTCTGCCGATAGACATATCAGCAGAAGCAATGCTATGGTTTGCTTGTTCAGTTTCATTTTGTTGTTTATTTTACGTCTTGATACAAGAAACGTTTGATACTCTTCTTGGGAGTCTTTTCAAACTCTTCCGGATAAATCTTTACGCGGGCTATCTGGGAGTAAGCGGGCAACTCTTGGTTGAGTGCTACCCGGTTTTCTTCCATAACCTTTTCTATATCTTCTTTGGATAATCCTTGTGCAAAGGCTTCATCGAAATCCGGATAAATCAGTGCGGCAAGTTTATTGTCGCTTTGCTGAATGATAATACATTCGCTCACATAAGGCATGGTATTCAGTCTGTCTTCTATTTCCTCCGGATAAATGTTTTGTCCGGACGGACCCAAAAGCATGTTTTTGCTGCGTCCTTTAATGGTCACGTTTCCGTCGGCATCCATAATACCGAGGTCGCCCGTATGCAGCCATCCGTCTTTGTCGATAACTTGCCGGGTCGATTCCGGATTCTTATAATATCCCAGCATTACGTTATCTCCCCTTGTCAGGATTTCACCCACGATATGTGCCGGGTCGGGACTGTCGATACGCAGTTCCATACGCGGTACTACCTTTCCGCACGAACCGGGCTTAAAGCGTTTCCAGTCTTCGTAACAAATAATGGGGGCACATTCCGTCATGCCGTAACCTACGGTGTACGGAAAATCAATGCTGCGGAGCAACTTTTCTACATCTTGGTTAAAGGCAGCTCCACCCACAATCAGTTCGTAGAAATTGTTTCCGAACGCCCGAATCATGTGTTCGCGTACGGTTTCTTTTATTTTGTCGTTGATGATGGGTACTCGCAGTAAGATTTTCATCTTCAGCGTTTCCAGTTTCGGAAGTATATTCTTTTTGATAATTTTCTCAACGATGAGGGGAACCGAAATCACGATATGAGGCTTTACTTCGGCAAAGGCTTGGAATATGATTTTCGGACTCGGCATACGGTTGAGGAAATAAACGTGACAACCGCAGCAGAACTCGTAGATGAACTCAAAAGCCAGACCATACATGTGTGCCATCGGCAATATGGAGATAACCCGATTTCCGGGCTGAAGTGTCAGCACGTCGAAAGCGAATTGTGTGTTCGACCATAAAGCACGATAAGGAATCATTACACCTTTCGAGAAACTCGTCGTCCCCGATGTATAATTGATAATGGCAAGTTCCTCGGTTTCATCTCGGCGGTAACTCACGTGTTCGCGCCGGAAATTGCGGGGAAATTTCTTCCCGAACATTTCGTTCAGATGTTCGCGGGCATACTCCAAATGTTTGCTCCGGCATACCAGCAACGTAAAGTCGGTCATTAAAATAATCCCTTCAAGGTTAGGCATTTCGGCTTCGTTAAGTCCCTCCCATACGAAATCGCCCACAAATAGCAGTCGTGCATCCGAGTGGTTTACGATATTATGTACGGTATCCGGTTTAAACTCGTGCAAGATAGGTACGGCTACTGCACCGTAGGTAAGGATTGCGAGAAAAGCTACTCCCCAGTGCGAACTGTTTCGTCCGCAAAGAGCCACCTTGTCGCCGGGTTTTACTCCGCTTTCGGCAAGTAAGATGTGGAGTTTTTCTATTTTGCGTGCTACATCTTTATATTGTAACGTCGCTCCTTTGTAGTCGGTTAAGGCATCTAAATCCCAATTATTTTTGATACTGTTTTCAATAAACGCCAAAAAACTTTTTTCCATAAATTTGTTTTTAATATTGCACAAAGTTGAATGCCTTTGTGCAAAGATATAGTATTGTTTTGTTTAATCCAACAGTTTCAATGTTTAAAATGTTTTTCTTTCAAGGTATGTTTTTCAGTTTTATTATAAAATAAATGGCAGGCTGATGTGGAATGGAAAAATCGTACTGTATGTCGGAGAAAAAGACCACCTCTTCTGCGTAGAGGGTTTATTTTTATAAATAAATAATGCAGAAATCGAATAAATTTTCTATCTTTGTCTACGGTTTAAGTGATATTAATAGATATTGTATGGAGAAAGTTATTATCAACTCGTACGAAGATTTTGAAAAGTTAGTCGGACATCAGATAGGAGTTTCCGACTGGATAGAAATTCCTCAAGAGCGTATTAATCAGTTTGCAGACGCTACGCTGGATCATCAGTGGATTCATGTAGATACGGAACGGGCGAAGGTAGAAAGCCCTTATAAGAGTACGATTGTACATGGGTATCTTACTCTTTCTTTGCTTCCTCATTTGTGGAATCAGATTATTGAGGTGAATAACCTGAAGATGATGGTTAATTATGGTATGGATAAGATGCGCTTCGGACAGGCTGTTCTGTCAGGGCAGCGTGTTCGTCTGGTAGCCGATTTGCAGTCGCTCGTAAACTTGCGCGGGGTGGCCAAAGCGGAAATCAAATTTTCCATCGAGATTGAAGGGGCTAAAAAGAAAGCCCTTGAAGGTGTTGCCACCTTTTTGTATTATTTTAATTGATAGAGATAATCTTAACTTATTGAATATCATCGGTGTTTCGAAAGCGCGCCTGCGTGCTTAAACGCTATGGGATGAACTTGTTGAAACATCCGCATGTGTCAGTGAACACATCCGTATGTGTAGGGTTACACATGCGGATGCGTTTTTTAAGCGCGGGCATGGATTGCGTGTTCTGCTTCCGGCAAGGTAAAAACAGGGAGGGGGAGACGTGATTCATGCCTGACTTTTATGGGATAGAAATTAGTTATGACTGACGAAGTGAAACAACAATTGTGCGCGTGGGCACAGGCTTATCACTGTACGGATTTTATAGATACCGACCCGGTACAGTTTCCGCATCGTTATCGTGAGCAAAGGGACATTGAAATCAGCGGATTGCTTACTGCTGTATTGAGTTTCGGAAACCGGAGCATGATACTGAGGAAGGCGGATGAGCTGGATGCCTTAATGGGACATTCTCCTTTGCGCTATGTATTGTCCCGGCGTTGGGATGATGATTTTAAAAGCAATGACCGGCGGAGTTTTTATCGCATGGTTTCTTATGCTGCTTTCCGCTGTTATTTTGAAAAGTTGTATGCGGTTTATGCTGCCGGTAAAACGTTAGAAGACGCTTTGCTCGGTTATTCAGGCATTCCGATGCAGCAGTTATGTGCCTTTTTGGGGGTATCCGACCGTAATCCGCAGAAAAAGTTGAACATGTTTTTAAGATGGATGATTCGACGCGATTCGGAAGTTGACTTCGGTGTATGGAAACGTATGAATCCTGCCGATTTGTTAATTCCGCTGGATACGCATGTTTGCCGTGTAGCATATCATATTGGGCTGACAGACAAGTCTTCGTTTTCCCTGACTAATGCCCGGCGGATAACCGAAGCGTTGGCACAGGTTTTTCCCGGAGACCCGTGTCTGGGCGACTTTGCCCTGTTCGGTTATGGGGTGACGCACAAGTAGCCTTTAAAATTTCATCGAAGCATAGAAACCGTAATGACCGTCTCCGGCAACGGGGCTGATGGTGAGTTCGTGTTTCTTTGCAAAAGGACGGGTAAAGATGTACGAACTTCCGGCTCCGATAGCAGCTCCGGCAGCAACGTCCCACCAGTCGTGTTTCTTCCCGTAGACTCGGCTCCATCCTACGTAAGTGGATAAGACATAAGCCGGAAGTCCCCATTTCCATCCGTAGCGGCGTTGGATAAAAGCTGCTGCCGTAAACGATACGGAAGTGTGCATGGAGGGGAAAGAGTGGTTGTCGCTGTGGTCGGGGCGGTCTTTCTTTACAATGTATTTTAGCGCATACGTAACGCCAAGTGTGGTTGCGCCTGCGAATACTCCCTGTTTTAATCCTTCCCAATCTTTATTGATTAAAATGGCAGTCAGTCCGGCTACCGGAAGAAGAATTGCGCCTACGTCTCCCGATGTACGTACCGCTTTGCGGCTGCCCGTAACTGCTATTTCTTGTGCTTGGATGGAGACTGCAAGGCAGAGAGCTGTCAGAAAACAAATAATTGATTTCATCTTTTGGCTAAAATAGTTTGGGGATAAATATAATAAGTCCTATCGTGGCTGCTACTACGGCTAACATCAGAACAGCTCCTGCTGCCATGTCTTTTGCCCGCCCGATGGCTTCATTGTAATCCGGTGAAATGACATCGGCAAGGGCTTCGATGGCAGAATTGACGGCTTCTGCCGCCAGCACGGAGCCTATGGAAAAAACAACAGCAATCCACTCTCCGGCAGATAACCGAACGATTAATCCGGCTACGATGACGCACACCGCCGAAAAACAATGTATCCATGCGTTATGCTCGTGCCTGATTAACCATTTGATTCCGTTGAAAGCATAGCGGAAGCTGAGCAACCGCTTGCGCAGAGTGAAGCCGTCGTTTTTCATTACGTACTACCAGTTTATCGTAACTTCTACCGGGCAATGGTCTGACCCGAAGATTTCCGTGTGAATTTTAGCGCCGGATAATTTGTCAGCCAAACGTTCGGAAGCGAGGAAATAGTCGATACGCCACCCTGCGTTTTTTTCGCGTGCCTTAAAGCGGTACGACCACCACGAATAAATGTTCTCCTGTTCGGGATAAAAGTATCGGAACGTATCTATGAATCCGGCATCCAGCAGCGTCTGGAACTTTTCGCGTTCTTGGTCGGTGAATCCTGCATTCATACGGTTGTTTTTCGGATTCTTTAAGTCGATTTCCTTGTGTGCCACGTTCAAGTCTCCGCATACCAATACGGGTTTCTTGGCATCTAATGACTTTAAGAACTTCCTGAAGTCATCTTCCCACGTCATTCGGTAATCCAGCCGTTTCAGTCCGTCCTGCGAATTGGGAGTATATACAGTGACCAGATAAAAATTCTCCATTTCCAGTGTTATGACACGTCCTTCGTGGTCGTGCTCATCAATACCCAGCCCGTAGCTGACGTTCAGCGGTTGATGTTTGGTAAATATGGCTGTACCGGAATAACCTTTCTTTTCGGCATAGTTCCAGTAAGAAGTATATCCATCGAAAGCAAGATCAAGCTGTCCTTCCTGCATCTTTGTTTCTTGCAGACAGAAAAAGTCGGCATCAAGTTGCTTGAAAGCATCTCGGAATCCTTTGTCACAGCAAGCACGTATGCCGTTTACGTTCCATGAAATAAGTTTCATCATAAAAGAGTATAGGGGTTAGATAAAAAGAATATTATTTTTTTAAGTCGAACAGATAAGTCAGCTTTCCTCCGATGTAAGAGTGAGCCGAGCGTGAGAAAAAGTCTTTCTTTGTACTGTTATAAAAGTCGCTTAGTCCGAAGTAGTACCTTGCTTCCAGAATGAAATTGCCGATACCGGTGCGCGCTTCCAGTCCTCCTCCGCCGATGATACCATAGTCGAATTTATTTTCAGCCATTTTGCCGTATTGTTCATTGACTCCGTTCGGACGTTCTGACGGATGCCACGGGTCGCTTTTTTTCTCATTCTCGCTAAGCAGGAAGCCGACTTGTGGACCAAGATTAATGATGAACCTCACTCCATGTCCTTTGTCTTTACCGAAAGCAAGGTGTGCCATTAATGGAATCTCAATATAATTCATGGCGCGCTGATAAGTATCGCCACTCCCGTCTTCAATACTTTCTTTCCAGCCTCGTTGCGAGTAATTGATTTCCATTTGGATACCGCAAATCATTTTGAAATATTTTTCGGAGATATAACGGGCTGTCACGCCGATATTCGGACCGATTAATTTGCTTTGCTTAATGCTGGGGTCGAAGCTGACGTTGCTTAAATTCACCCCTCCGTTGACTCCGACTGAGAAGTTATGCCGTTCGTCCTGCAACTGGGCTTGGGCAGACAGGCTGATTAAACAAAAAAGCCCACAGATAATTATTTGGTATATTCTCATGAATCGATTGCTTCGTTATGTATGTTAAGTTCTGCTTTATGTAGAGGATTAGTCAAAATCAAGTTTTATCAATTCGAAATCTTTGGTAAGATGAACGAAGAAAACCTTTCGGTTGATAAACCCTCCCCAATTATTAACGCGCTCAAACTTGAATCCGGTTTGTATCGGGATAACTTGGATGGCATTTAAATTTTCTTCCAGTTTATTTCCGTGTTGAGACAATCCTTTCAAGAAAAAGTAGCCGGTATCAAAGCCTAACATGCCGTACTTCGGAAAGATGTTTGCCATGTCTTTGCTATACCAGCGACGATAGCTTTGAGTGAAGTCTACGGCAGCCGGAAATAGATTGTTGGTATAGAAAGAAGAATAGAAATAAGTGTCAAGTTCGTAAAAACTTGCCAGATAATCTTGTGTATAAGTTTGCCATTCCGGATAGCCAAACAGATGGATATCTGCCTCCGGATGGCTGCGCCGTATCTGCGTTAGCTGAGGAACCAGTCTGTTCAAAGCCAAATCCTGTCCGGATGTAGGGATGAATATGTTTGTTTTATTCGCGTCAATGGCAGCAAGCAGTTTAAGCGTATCTACGTTGGTTATCGATTGATAGCTAATCTGATTATTGCTCAACTCTGTCTTCATGCCTTTGATAAATTCGTCTTTATCCTTGCTTCCTGTTCCCGCATCGAGAAAGACTACATTGGCTTTACTGAATTTGCGGAGGAAGTGTTCGTATACCTCTGAGTAAAGGTAAGACTGAGGCGTGTTTACCTGATAGACATACGGATTGCGGAATACTTGTTTTACTTCCGGAGAAAAAGGTATAACCACACGGACTTTGTTCTTTTCGGCAAAATCGGTCAGCTGATTGATACTGTTGGCATGTACAGCCCCGAATATGATATCCATATCCTTTAGTTCCGGTTTTGACAGAATGGTACCGGTCGAAGCCGTGTTCCCTTTTGTGTCATAGGTATAAATATCCAAAGAAACGCCTTGCTTCTTTAAACTGTCTACCGCAATAAGAAAACCTTCATAATATTCTATCATGCGTAATTGCTCGTCGTGGCTTTGACCTTCTGTGAAAGGTAATATGACGGCGGCTTTTACGGTTTGTATTTTACGGGGCGAGGGCTCACTCTGTTTGAATAATTCTTCATTGGAGGGAGCGCTGACCGGAGTCTTTTCCTGCGTGTCTTTTACCGGTTGTGATGCGGGATAAGGTATGAAGAGAAACATCCCCCGTTTCAGTTTCCCGTTTTTTAATTCAGGGTTGGCTGCAATTAGTTCTTCTTGTGTGATGCCATACTTCCTGCTGATGCTGAATATGGTTTCCTTGCGGGCCACCTTGTGCATATCCCGCCACTCGTTGCTGTGTGCGTTTGCTTCAGAGTCTTTGCCTGCGTTTGCCAGATTCTCCTGAGGTTGTTTTATAGCACTCTGTGCTGGAATGGAGATTACCTGTCCGATACGGAAATTGCTTGCGCTCAGTCCCGGATTGGCATCGCAGATGGCTTGTGCCGTTACGTTGTATTTAACGGTCAGTTGATACAGTGTTTCTCCAGCCTGTATCGTATGGAAAGTTGGCTTTTCTTGATTTGAACCACTGTTTACCTGCGGGATTTTTAAGGTTTCTCCTGCCCGTATTTGTTTTTCGCAACCGGGGTTCAGACGTACGATGTCTTCTATCGTTACGTTATACATGCTGGATATGGAGTAAAGACTCTGTCCTTTGGTTATTGTGTGTAAAAAATATTCGTTTCCGTTCTGCGCCTGTACGGGGGTTCCCATGCTGCCGAACGTTAATACCAAAGACAAGCAAAGTGTATGAATGAATTTCATCGTTTTCTTGTTTCGAGATTTGTTGATTGGCAAAAGTACAAAAAAGTTCGGTATAGCTTTCAATGTATGATATAAAACTTTTAAAATTCGCTGATAAATCTTTTAGAGCTTGT
>NZ_JAMBLM010000006.1:0-245633 GCF_023337095.1 Bacteroides caecicola | reverse complement strand
ATTGTAATTATAGGACTAAAAGCAGGAGATTTTTATGTGTAGCTTATAGATTGCAAGTAAGCCTATCTCTATTTTTTATTTTGAGACAGCCTCTTTTTAACTTTGTGAAAATAATCAGAATAGCAATTCTACGGCAGAAATATTATTTATTGAATAAAACCCATCTCTTGGCAATATTCGTTGACTACCTTTTTAAAATTTTTGAGTTTAGTTTGATATCCTCGATGTTCTGTAATAAGAGAGCTCACACTCATTTCATTACATATAAGTAATTCATTAACAGACAGTTTGAAGCTTTGTATCATTTGTTCTATTAATAAATCTTTTGCTTCTTTATAATCTTCAAATTCTCCAGCACAGAAACTAAGTAAAATTTCCGAATACCATTTTCTTATAGACTCATTCATGCATCTATGAATATTTTGCATTGATGTTAAGATGCTACTAACTTTTGCATCATAGCTTTCTTCTGTAAGAATATTAAATTTTCCAGACGCGTGTGCCATATCATTCCTAGCATCTACTAAGTCACTCACATTTGCTATTTGAGATTTATCCAAACATATGATTTTAAACAACTTGGCAATATCTTTTTCTGGCAACAGGCTATATGCAAAGATGGAATTTGCTTCCTCAATCTTAAGATCCTTTTCTCTGCCGCTATATGGTCGAGCAAAGACAATTACATCTTGATATCTTTCAGGAACTATTTGACTAATCTTCCAAGCTGTACAATATATGTAAGTCATATAGAGTAAATGTACTCCAAAATAAGCAAATTGATATTGTTCATACTTATAATTTACAGCTATTAAACTCGTAATATTATTTATATAACTATTAATATCTTCTTCATCGTTTGGGTTTATAGGAAGATAGTTTAGTATTTCTTGCAAATACGGAATTTCTGTATAGTCTATATCTTCTGCCATAATTAATTATCCCAGATATTATTAATCTTATCATTTATCTTCTTCTCAAAAACTTTAATAAGTTCTTTTGAGGAATCAATCAGTTTTTTCTCAGCACTAATTTCATCCAATATCTTTTTTTGTTCTTCAAGTGAGGGTACTGGTATTTGATACTGCTTAACATAATTAATCTCTACACGTTGTTGTCCTGCTGTTCCAGTCATATGATTCTTACCTCCATTAATAAAAGTAGGAGTGTTAATGTGGTAGAAAATCCATTCAGGATATACCACATCTGTTTTTGCCCTGATTACAATATATTCAGTAGAGCCAAAGCCTATACCATTTTTCAAATTTCGAGCAATACCTGCTTTCCCATTCTCAAAGCATGGCGTTATCTTTGCCAATAAAATATCATTGTCTCTGAAATAGGTAAAACCAGACTTTACATCTTTAAGTCTTCGTTCTTCGTCTGTTGTAAAATCAGAGTTGAAAACATTTAATTTTGCCATTGGCACAAATGAAACAACAGTCTCATTAGACAACTCTTTTATGTCATCTTTTGATGGCCTAATTACAGCAATATCTTCTAACTGAAGAAGGTCACCTTTATTATAATCAATATGTGGTAAATAATTATTTAATACACTTTTTGCTCCGTGTATTATTTGTCTATATGATTCGAGTTCTGAGACAATTTTGCGTTGTTCCTCTATTGTTGGTAGTGGTATCTGTTGTGATAAAACAGAATCTTTAGATATAGAAGGTGGATTAGCAAGAGTCGCCCATTTAGATATATCAATAGAATTAAGGATATACCACATAAACTTAGGTAAAATCTTCTCTCCACAAATAATACCCATTACATTATTATCAAAAATAGCTGGTTTGGATAGAATTCGTTTTTTATTTGTTGCGATAGCAGCTCCAATCTTTGGGAAAATTACTGTACCTTGTGGGGCTAATGACCATTTTTGTTGCTGTGCCAACTCTATAGAAACATAATTATTACTATCAACCATTTCTGTTTCATTTCCCATAGAATTCATATCACTCACTTTGTAGAATGGTATAGTGCCTTCTTGACCTTGTAATGTCATAGGGAATCCGTATCCACTAACCAATTTTGAAACATCTCCTATCGTTACAATTTCGTAATCAGAGACTATCTCTTTATGTTTTCTATATCTACTCCCAACAAGTATATTAGAGTTTTTGCGAACTTTATCTAATGGGATAATTTCAAATCCCACTTTTACCATATCTTCTACTTGATCTGCATCGAATTTTCGAAATTCTTCATACTTGGCTAAATCGCTTGGAGTATCAAGTTTACGCCTATGGTTATCTAATGTATATCCATCACTCTTTACATCAAAATACCAGAAATCTTTTTTCTTCTCTGATTTCTTGATTTTCTGATTTACTTTTGTCGCATATATTATATCTGTTTTTACCCCTGTATAAGGCAAGAATACCCCCTGTGGCAATGATATAATACTCTGTAATTGACAATTGTCCAATAGATACTCTCTTGTTCTTGTTAAATCTTTGCGAAACAAGAATCCTTCAGGTACGACCAATGCCATTCTTCCATTGGGAGATGCACTATTTATTGCCTTCATACAATGTTGTACACATATACTATCTCCATTTGTTGTTGGGAGGTCGTATAAATCACCGTGTTTTGTCTTTTGAGAATAAGGCATGTTGGCAAGTACAATATCATATCCATTATGATGAATATTTCCATCATTGTCTTTCCAGGTAGTTTTGCCATCAATAGGATTGGCTAAACTATCACGCATGTTAATATTACTGTGACCATCTCCTGCAAGAATCATATTCATCTTAGTAATACGAGCTGTATTGGTAATCTCATTGCCATATACAGTGCTTTCTTTTAGTGTCTTAAGGTTTGCTTCTGTCCGTGCCATATTATTATATATGTAACGAAAACTTTCAATCAAGAAACCTCCTGTACCGCAAAAAGGATCGTATATGGTTTCTCCAATTTGAGGGTTTACAAGTCTAACCATTGTTTTAACAATATGTCGAGGTGTAAAATATTCACCTAAATCGTTCTTGGTCGCAGTAGAAGCCTTCAAAAAATATTCAAATGCATCACCTTTTACATCGCTATCTACATCAGTTAGAGTTAATGGATCTAGTTTATCCATTATTTCTTTTAAAATACTTGCATCTCTAATTTGAAGAGGTGTGAAAATATCCGTGTTGTACAGGGAATTCAGTTTTTCATATACAGTCTTATTTATATAATCTATGCGAGTTGTAAATGGGATATTTTTAATACTATCCCAACTACAGGCTGTTGCATCAAATAGAGTTTTTATTCCACTTTCTCTTTTTATTTGTTCACTTTCACTGATGAGTTTTAGAAATAATATATTTGCAAATTCTCCAAATCTCTCTATACCTGCTCGAAGACCTTCACCTCTTAACATATTATTAGCTTCGTCAAAGATGCGAATGAGTTCTTTTCTGTCATATTGCACTTTTGGGCTAACAGTATTTACTTCGTATGTATTAAGATAGCGTAGCGCCAGAGTTTCCCTAATAAATTCATCAATTTCTTCTCCATTTAAAATTGGAGGGCGATTTGCATCAGTATGATAAGCCTTGCAAAATACACCATCTGTAGCAAAAACTAAAGGTGCATTGATTTTGCGTGCATAGCTAATACCCTGTTCCATTGCAGCATCAAGGCGAGTACCTTTCTTTTTTGCTTCGATTACAATCAATGGGCGATCACTTTCATTAGAGTATAAAACATAGTCAGGACGTTTACCTCCAAGAAGTTTACGCTCTGTCTCAGTTTTAGGCTGCTCTACAAAGACATTTTTATCCTTGCCGTCTAGCTTCCAACCTAGATTGGTCAAGGCGGTATCAATGAGTAATCTTGTATCTGCTTCTAATGGCATAGTATTCATACGAGTAAAATTTTATAGTGTACTATACACCTAATTTAATTTACAAAAATAATGAAGTGATTTAAACTTATTTATATAGATTACAATGTTGTCAAACAGCGTACAAATAGCATTATTCATTATATTATGGGTGACCAAACTCATTCATAATAAACAACCTATGTACGCTGTATTGGACAAAGATACGATAAAAAACGAAATACTTCCTCATCTTTCTGTGGCAAAACGCGGTTTTCAATTAAAAAGTAGTCTGATTGAAGTCATCAATACCATTCTCTATAAGTTAAAGACCGGATGCCAATGGGAATATCTTCCCGTGAAAGAACTGTTCAGCGGCAAGGTCCTGAAATACGGTGCTGTATTTCACCATTACAATAAGTGGAGCAAGAAAGGTGAATGGAAGTCGCTTTGGCTGCAACTTTTGGACAAGCACCGTTCGGAACTTGACATGTCAAGTGTGGATCTTGACGGAAGCCACACTCCGGCTATACGCGGTGGGGAAGAAGTCGGCTATCAGGGAAGGAAAAAACGCAAGACGACCAATGCCCTTTATCTTACAGACAGGAAAGGGCTTCCTCTCGCCATGTCCGTTCCGAAAAGCGGGGAACATCATGACACGCACAATATTGTTGCTGTAATGCAGAACATGATGGAAGACATGGCAAAAGCCAACATCAGAACGGACGGGCTTTTCCTGAATGCGGATGCCGGATTTGATTGTGCAGCCCTCCGCTCCGTGCTCAAAAGTTATGGAATTGTGTCAAACATCTGTATCAACAAAAGAAATGGAACGACAAACGACAGTATAGTCCTTGATGAATTGTTGTATAGGGAACGATACTCCATAGAACGGACAAACGCGTGGATGGACAGTTTCAGAACTATTTTGAATCGATTTGATACAACGCTCAGAAACTGGGAATCATGGAACTATATCGCTTTTTCCGTTTTGCTATTGAGAAAATGTGTAAGGAAGAGAAAAGGTTGTTGCTCCTGTATCAGGATATGTAGGATAAAATAATAAAATGAAATCGGCTGAGTATTGGTTATAAAATACTCAGCCGATTTCTTCGTACCCAGACCCGGGGTCGAACCGGGATGGATGTTACTCCACTGGTGTTTGAGACCAGCGCGTCTACCGATTCCGCCATCTGGGCAACTGTTTCGCTTAATTGCGGTGCAAAGGTAAGTCATTTTTCCGATACTCACAAATTTTGGAAAACTTTTTCTCTAACTTTTTTCTTGACAATCTGAATTGAAGGCATAAAAAAAGGAGTACCGCTGTACTCCAACCTTTGTTAACCTTAAAATCTAATACTATGAAAAACACGATGCAAAGATACGGACTTTTTGTAAACTGACAAGTGTTTCTTCCTAAAAAATGTGTTTTATAACATAGATTAAGAGTTTTCATGTATATTTACTGATTAAAACCTTACGAAAGTGAGGGCGGAATTTCTATGGATAGCGTTGGTTTGCACTACTGTTAACGTCTTGAGGTTTATCTCGTTGTTTCCTTCGATGCTACGGATAGGTATTTTTCGGATTGCTTGTGTGGGAAGAGAGTTGACAGCCTGAAGGAAATACCCCGACTGTTTCCGGTACGTTTTAAGGCAATCAAGTCTTATTTTTCTGCACACTATCTATAAAAATGTGCAAAGAAAATACATTTATTTGCCTGAATATTTGGTTAAGACAAGAAATATTTATTCCTTTGCACCGAAAAAATCAATAATTTATTTATTTATAAACTTAAAAAATTAGAATTATGTCTGAAATCGCATCAAAAGTACAGAAAATTATCGTTGATAAATTGGGCGTAGAAGAATCAGAAGTAGTACCTACCGCAAGTTTCACTAACGATTTGGGTGCAGACTCTTTGGATACCGTAGAATTGATTATGGAATTTGAAAAAGAATTCGGTATCTCTATTCCTGACGATCAGGCAGAAAAAATCCAAACTGTAGGCGACGCTATTTCCTACATTGAAGCTAACGCAAAATAATTTAATTTCTCTTATGGAATTAAAAAGAGTAGTAGTAACGGGTCTTGGCGCGTTGACTCCGGTTGGTAATACGGTTCCGGAATTTTGGAACAACCTTGTAAACGGAGTGAGCGGGGCAGGACCTATTACTCATTTTGATGCGTCAAAATTTAAAACGCAATTCGCTTGCGAGGTAAAAGGATTCAATGCCAATGATTTTATTGACCGAAAAGAGGCTCGCAAGATGGACCTTTATACGCAGTACGCAATTGTGGCTGCCAAAGAAGCCGTAGCGGATTCCGGCATTGACGTTGAAAAAGAAGATTTAAACAGAGTCGGAGTTATCTATGGTGTCGGCATCGGAGGTCTTCATACGTTTGAAGAAGAAGTGCTGAATTATGCGCAGACGAAAGATACCATCGGGCCGCGATTCAATCCTTTCTTTATCCCGAAAATGATTGCCGACATTGCAGCCGGACATATCTCAATGATATACGGTTTTCATGGACCTAACTTCACCACAACCTCGGCTTGTGCTTCATCATCTAATGCCATTGGCGCAGCATTCGATTTGATTCGTTTGGGCAAAGCTAACATTATCTTGGCAGGAGGAGCTGAAGCTACTATTTTCCCGGCAGGTGTGGGAGGATTTAACTCCATGAATGCTTTGTCTACCCGCAATGACGACCCCACTCATGCTTCACGTCCGTTTAGCGCAAGCCGCGACGGTTTTGTGATGGGAGAAGGAGCCGGATGCCTGATTCTGGAAGAATTAGAACATGCCAAAGCGCGCGGTGCAAAAATATATGCCGAATTGGCCGGTACGGGAGCTTCTGCCGATGCTTATCATATCACGGCTTCTCATCCAGAAGGTTTGGGAGCTAAGTTGGTTATGTCGAATGCATTGGAAGATGCCGGAATGAAACCGGAAGACATCGACTATATTAATGTACACGGAACTTCTACACCGGTAGGTGATATATCTGAGGTGAAAGCCATCCAAGCATTGTTCGGAGACTATGCTTATAAACTGAACATCAGTTCTACGAAGTCAATGACCGGACACCTGTTGGGAGCTGCCGGAGCGGTAGAAGCTATTGCTTGCGTATTGTCTGTAAAGAACGATATTGTGCCTCCGACTATCAATCACGAAGAAGGGGATAACGATGAAAATATTGATTATAACCTGAACTTCACTTTCAACGAGGCTCAAAAACGTACCGTTCGTGCCGCATTGAGCAATACCTTTGGTTTTGGCGGACACAACGCATGTGTAATCATGAAAAAATACGCCGAATAACCGTGGTTTGTAATATAATAGATAAGATAAGACTCCTTTTCCGAAAAGATAAGGAGTCTTATCTTTGTTTTTATAGGATGTTGGGATTTTATCCCAGAAATATCGAGATCTACCAGCAGGCTTTGCTGCACAGGTCTTCATCGATTAAAGAAAAAGGCCGGCTGCTGAACAACGAGCGGCTGGAATTTTTAGGCGACGCCATCCTCGATGCCATTGTAGCCGATATCGTTTATAAGCATTTCGAAGGTAAACGCGAGGGCTTTCTGACGAATACCCGTTCTAAAATCGTTCAGCGCGAAACGCTCAATCGTGTAGCCGTAGAAATAGGGTTGAATAAACTGATTAAGTATGCCACGAAGCAGTCTTCGCATAACAGTTATATGTGTGGCAATGCTTTCGAAGCCCTTATTGGAGCAATTTATTTAGACAGAGGCTATCGGGTGTGTAAAAAGTTCATGGAAGAACGTATTATCGACCGCTATTTGAATCTGGAAAAAATTTCACGTAAAGAGGTTAATTTTAAGTCGAAGCTGATAGAATGGAGTCAGAAAAATAAATTTGAGATAGAATTTAATTTGCTGGATCAGTCAGTAGATGCAGACCAAAACCCCACGTTCGAGACTCAAATAACGGTAGAAAACATCCCCGCAGGTTCCGGAAAAGGTTATTCCAAGAAAGAATCGCAGCAGGAGGCTGCCCGTGAAACGTTATCGAAAATTAAAAGCGACCCGCAATTCATCGATGCCATTTTTGCGGCAAAGGCTGAACGCGAACAGGCGCAGGAAGCAAAGACTGAAGCCGATGGAATGCCCCAGCAGGAAGAAACCGTTCGGGAAGAACTGTTGGAAAGCAAAAAAACTGCAGAAAAGTATGATGACGTAGAGCGTATTATCAGCGAAGCAGAAGAAGCAGCTTTTCTTGAAGAATCGGTCAAAGCATCGAAAGAGAATAAAAAAGAAAAAGTGTAATAGTCAGTAAGCGTTCTGACTATTACATAATTTCAAAACGGCGTACTTCGGCATTCTGCATGTGACCGATACTGCGTAATGCGTCTGCTTTTATGCCGAGAATATGTGCTTCGATAGAACGGTTTATTTGTCCGTGAGCTACTACAAGCACCCGTTTCCCCTCGTAATGTTGTTTTAAGTAATCCAAAAAGCGTCCGGCACGGGCATACAACATCTCGCGCGTTTCGGCATCGGCAGGCGGATTGTTCAGCTCCACAGAGTTCAGCGACAAGCCGGTCCAGCTTCCCCAATCAATCTCACGCAGCAACGGTGTTTGTTCCCACGGCAGCCCCCGATATCCCACGGCAAGCGAAACGGTATCTGTTACCCGCTTCAGATCGCTGCTGATAATTGCATCCAAACTTATATCTTTCAATTTCCGTCCCATTTCCTTTGCCTGACATTTCCCTGTCTCTGTTAACGTTCCGGGTAAATGTCCCTGAAAAATGCGGTTCAGATTTTCTTCCGTCTGCCCGTGACGGGCTAAATAAAGTGTAATCATTCGTCTGACATTTATTCTCACAAAGATAACCATTTAGGGGATGTGTACAAAGAGCTTGTTCAAACTTTATCCGACTTGGTCAGAAGCCTGAAAAACGCTACCCATAGAACCGGTCAACGCTATGGGTAGAATCGGTCAACGCTATGGGTAGAATCGGTCAACGCTACCGCATGAGTTGGCCAACGCTAACGGTAGCGTTTTTCGGGGTATAACGGCGGATAATTTCGGCTTATGCTTCCGCAAGCGGAAAATTTTAGAAACTGTTTTGAATTTATCGTGCGATGATTTGGGATGATTTTTTGAGGCATTTCCGCTTGTGTGATAAGGAAGATAGCGGGCTATCTGACGAAGAACAGAAGTGGAAAAGACCGAAAAATCGCCCAAAGCGCACACGAAAACGGATACATCAAGTTAAGAAAAACTTTTTGTAGAAATTCAAAACAGTTTCTTAATAGGTTTGAATTATATTTGGAAGAGAGGAAAAGATTGCTTACTTTTGTTCACATTAAAGCCTTATTTTGCACAAACTTAAAACAAACAAGTATATTGATTATGGCAGACTCAAAAACGATTATCAGCGGAGCTGAAGAGAAAATGGACATGGCAGTCATGTATTTAGACGAATCATTGGCTCACATTCGTGCCGGAAAAGCCGACGTTCGCCTGCTGGACGGAATTCGTGTAGACTCTTACGGAAGCATGGTTCCTATCAATAATGTGGCAGCAGTTACTACGCCCGACGCTCGTAGTATCGCCATTAAACCGTGGGATAAGAATATGTTCCGTGTCATTGAAAAGGCGATTATTGATTCTGAACTGGGAATCATGCCGGAAAATAACGGTGAAATCATCCGCTTGGGGATTCCTCCTTTGACCGAAGAACGACGCAAGCAACTGGCAAAACAGTGTAAGGCAGAAGGTGAAACAGCCAAAGTGAGTGTTCGTAATGCGCGCCGTGATGCAATCGACGCACTGAAGAAAGCCGTAAAAGACGGTATGCCGGAAGACGAACAGAAGAACTCGGAAGCCAAATTGCAGAAAATTCACGACAAGTATATCAAGCAAATAGACGATTTGCTTGCAGCTAAAGATAAGGAAATCATGACTGTATGATGTAAAGATTGGAAATTGGAAATGGAGAAGCGGAAATATGAAACCGTATAACAAGGCGGGGGTTTTTGTTTCTCTATTTTCAATTTAAAGAGAGTTTATGGATAAAGGTTTAGTTATAAAAAATACAGGAAGTTGGTATGTAGTAAAGACCGACGATGGACGGACGGTAGAATGTAAAATTAAGGGAAATTTCCGTTTGAAGGAAATTCGCAGTACAAATCCTATTGCCGTGGGCGACCGGGTTTCGATTTCGGTCAATGCCGAGGGTACGGCTTTTATTACTTCCATAGAAGACCGCAAGAATTACATTATACGCCGGGCTTCCAACCTCTCCAAGCAGTCGCACATCATTGCTGCCAACTTAGACCAGTGTATGCTGGTTGTTACAATCAATTATCCTGAAACTTCCACCATCTTCATCGACCGTTTTCTTGCTACAGCCGAGGCATATCGCATACCTGTTTGTTTGGTTTTCAACAAAGTAGACTTATATACCGAAGACGAGTCTCGTTACTTGGATGGATTAATTAACCTTTATACCCATCTTGGGTATGCCTGTTACAAGGTTTCGGCTTTAAATAACACGGGCATTGATGCTGTCAAGGCAGCACTGGCAGGAAAGGTTACGTTATTCTCAGGCAATTCGGGCGTTGGAAAGTCGACACTTATTAATGCCATACTTCCGGAACAACAGCTCAAAACGGGAGAAATCTCGGCAGCCCATAACAAGGGAACGCATACTACTACTTTTTCGGAGATGTATCCGGTAAATAAGGAAGGCTATCTTATCGACACGCCGGGAATCAAAGGATTTGGAACGTTTGATATGGACGAAGAAGAGGTGGGGCATTATTTCCGGGAAATATTTGAATTTTCGGCAAACTGCAAATACAATAACTGCACGCATCGTCATGAGCCGGGTTGCGCCGTGCGCGAAGCGGTGGAAAAACATTACATTAGCGAGTCGCGCTATGCCTCTTACCTGAATATGCTGGAAGATAAAGAAGAAGGGAAATACCGCGCTCCGTATTAGCACAAAACATTAATCACTGAAAAACACATGGACAAACGCATCAAATGGGGAATTATCGGTGTGATAGGAATTGGTTTGGCCGTATTGGGAATCCGTACTTTCACACCCAGAGAGAATGAAGATTTATCGGAGGCGGAACGTTCGCTGCCGAGAGAATCAACTTCATCGAAAGCATTGAATGTAAACGCGAAAATCATAAAGCCGCATTTGCTAACCGAAGAGCTCTTCGTAACCGGTAGACTTGTGCCCGACGAGGAAGTGAATTTATCGTTTGAAACATCGGGAAAAATAATAGATATTAATTTTCAGGAAGGAACCTTCGTTACCGAAGGACAGTTGTTGGCAAAGGTGAACGACAGTCAGCTACAAGCCCAACTGAAACGGCTTGAAGCTCAAATGCCCCTTGCCGAAGACCGTGTGTTTCGTCAGAACGCACTGCTTCAGCGTGACGCCGTAAGTAAGGAGGCTTATGAGCAGGTAAAAACCGAACTTGCCACACTTCATGCCGATATAGAGAATGTGCGTGCCAGCATTGATATGACGGAACTTCGTGCGCCGTTCGACGGCATTATCGGTTTGCGCCAAGTGAGTGTCGGAGCATACGCTTCACCTACTACGGTAATCGCAAAATTGACGAAAATCACCCCGCTGAAAGTGGAGTTTGATGTCCCCGAACGGTATGCCCATCAGATAAAGAAAGGAACCAATCTTTCTTTTGAAATCGAAGGACATCTGGATTCTTTCAACTCAACGGTCTATGCAACCGAATCGCGCATTGACGATGAAACCCATACATTGACCGTGCGGGCGCTTTACCCTAACGAGGGCGGCAGCCTGCTTCCGGGACATTATGCAAATATCCAATTAAAACAACAGGAAATAGCTGATGCCATTGCCATTCCTTCCGAAGCCATAGTGCCGGAAATGGGCAAGAATAAAGTTTTCATTTATCGTTCGGGGGTAGCTCAGCCGGTAGATGTAGAAATAGGTATTCGTACCGATGCGGAAGTACAGATTTTACGTGGGTTGGCAGCGGGCGATACGATTCTCACCTCCGGTACTTTGCAGTTGCGTCAGGATATGCCGGTTATCATAGATAAAATCGATTAATATGCGTGGCTTATGAATATCTCCGAACTTAGTATCCGAAGACCGGTGTTGGCCACCGTACTTACGATTATTATCCTGCTTTTCGGACTCATCGGTTATACCACTCTCGGTGTACGTGAATATCCGTCGGTCGATAATCCCATTATCTCGGTTAGTTGCAGTTATCCGGGAGCTAATGCTGAAGTAATTGAAAATCAGATAACCGAGCCACTTGAACAGAATATCAACGGTATTCCGGGTATCCGCTCACTGTCCAGCGTGAGCCAGCAGGGACAGAGCCGCATTACGGTGGAATTTGAATTGTCTGTCGACTTGGAAACGGCTGCCAATGACGTGCGCGATAAAGTATCGCGTGCGCAGCGTTATTTGCCGCGCGATTGCGACCCTCCCACTGTGTCGAAAGCCGATGCCGATGCCAGTCCCATCCTGATGGTAGCCATCCAAAGCAATACCCGCTCGCTGCTGGAGCTGAGCGAAATAGCCGACCTGACCGTAAAAGAGCAGTTACAAACCATATCCGATGTAAGTAGTGTATCTATTTGGGGTGAAAAGCGTTATTCTATGCGCCTTTGGCTTGACCCGGTAAAGATGGCAGGATACGGAATCACTCCCGTAGATGTAAAGAATGCCATTGATGAGGAAAACTTGGAGCTTCCGTCGGGAAGCATCGAAGGAAACACCGTGGAACTGACGTTACGAACGATGGGACAAATGCACACGGCGAAAGAGTTTAATAATGTTATCATTAAAGAGAGCAACGGAAGAATTATCCGTTTCAGCGATATCGGATATGCCGAACTTGGTCCGGCTGACCTGAAAAGCTACATGAAAATGAACGGTGTGCCGATGGTGGGTGTGGTGGTTATTCCTCAGCCCGGAGCAAACCATATTGAAATCGCCGATGCCGTATACGAACGCATGACGCAGATACAGAAAGATTTGCCCGATGATGTGGATTATACGTATGGATTTGACAATACCCGTTTTATCCGCGCATCCATAGCCGAAGTGGAAAGTACGGTTTACGAGGCTTTCGTCTTGGTTATCCTTATCATCTTCCTTTTCTTGCGCGACTGGCGTGTAACGCTGATTCCCTGTATCGTTATCCCCGTATCGTTGATTGGAGCATTCTTTGTGATGTACGTAGCAGGCTTTTCTATCAACGTGTTGACGATGCTTGCCGTGGTGCTTTCCGTGGGACTGGTGGTGGACGATGCCATCGTTATGACCGAAAACATCTATATCCGCATCGAACGTGGTATGAAACCCTTTGAAGCCGGTATAGAAGGTGCAAAAGAAATCTTTTTTGCCGTCATTTCCACAACCATTACGTTGGCAGCGGTATTCTTGCCGATTGTGTTTATGGAGGGCACGAGCGGACGCCTGTTCCGCGAGTTCAGTTTCGTGGTTGCCGGTTCGGTGATTATCTCAGCATTTGCCGCCCTGACTTTCACTCCGATGCTTGCCACCAAGATGTTGCGCTACCGCGAAAAGCAAAACTGGTTCTATCGTAAAACCGAGCCTTTCTTTGAGGGAATGAACCGTTATTACTCGCAGTCGTTGGCTTATGTGTTGCGTCATCGGTTCGCTGCCATTCCGTTTACGATAGTCATGCTGATTATCATCGCTTTCCTTTGGAACAAGATACCTTCGGAGATGGCTCCGCTTGAAGACCGTTCGCAAATCAATATCGATACCCGTGCGGCCGAAGGAGCCAGCTATGAATATATCCGCGATTATACCGAAGAAATCAATCAGTTGGTTGATTCGATAATTCCCGATGCTGCTTTTGTTACGGCACGTGTCTCAAGCGGAAGCGGAAATATCCAAATAACACTGAAAGACATCAAAGAACGCGATTATACCCAGATGGAGGTTGCCGAACAGATATCGCAGGCGATACGCAAGCATACCAAAGCGCGTGCATTTGTACGTCAGCAGTCATCGTTTGGCGGACGGCGGAGCAGTATGCCCGTCCAGTATGTACTCCAATCGGTAAGTATCGAGAAGTTGGAAAAGGTATTGCCGGAATTTCTACGACAGGTCTATGATAACCCGGTATTCCAGATGGCAGATGTCAATCTGAAGTTCACCAGTCCCGAAATGCGCGTTCATATCAACCGCGATAAAGCGGGAACGATGGGTGTAAGCGTGCGCGACATCGGCGAAACCCTGCAATACGGCTTGAGCGGTCAGCGTATGGGTTATTTCTACATGAACGGAAAGCAGTACGAAATTCTCGGGCAGATAAGCCGCCAACAGCGTAACCAACCGGCAAACATCAAGTCCATTTATATCCGGAGCGACAAAGGAGAGATGATACAGTTGGATAACTTGGTAGAGTTTGTAGAAGCAGTAGCTCCTCCCAAGCTGTATCATTACAACCGTTTTATTTCGGCTACTATTTCGGCAGGACTGGCAGAAGGAAAGACCATCGGGCAGGGACTGGACGAAATGGATAAGATAGCGGCGAATGTATTGGATGACACTTTCCGTACTGCCCTTTCGGGCGACTCGAAAGACTACCGCGAAAGTTCTTCCAGTCTGATGTTTGCTTTCATTCTTGCACTGATATTGATTTATCTGATTCTTGCTGCCCAGTTTGAAAGCTTCAAAGACCCCTTTATCATCATGCTTACCGTTCCGCTTGCCATTGCCGGAGCATTGATTTTTATGTATTTCGGTAATATAACCATGAATATATTCAGCCAGATTGGTATCATCATGCTTATCGGTCTGGTGGCAAAGAACGGTATTCTGATTGTGGAGTTTGCGAATCAGAAACAGGAGCATGGCGAAGAAAAAATGCAAGCTATCCGCGATGCAGCCCTTCAACGTCTGCGCCCCATCCTGATGACCAGTGCGGCAACCATTTTAGGTTTGATTCCGTTGGCTTTTGCCACGGGCGAAGGAGCCAATCAACGCATCGCGATGGGTACGGCGGTAGTGGGAGGTATGTTGGTTTCTACCTTCCTTACGATGTATATCGTTCCTGCCATTTATTCTTATATATCTACTAACCGGCAAAAAAAGGAGAAAAAAGCATGAAACGAATCATTCCCTTTTTAATACTATATGTCTTCATAGCCTTCCCGTTGAGGGCACAATATGAATATACCCTGAAGCAATGTCTTGAAGAAGGGTTGATGAACAATTATTCGCTACGCATTACGCGCAATGAGGAATTGATTAGCAAGAACAACGCTACGCTGGGGAACGCAGGGTTCTTGCCTACGGTAGATTTGACTGCCAGTTATACCGGTACGGCAGACAATACGAATACCGAAGAGCGGGAGACGGGTATCACAACCAAGCAGCGCGGTGTATTCGACCAAACATTGGATGCCGGGCTTGATGTTAACTGGACAGTGTTCGACGGTTTCAGCATCAGTACCACGTATAAACAGTTGCAGGAATTAAAGCGGCAGGGTGAAACCAATACCCGCATTGCCATTGAGGATTTTATTGCAACGCTTACCGCCGAGTATTACAATTATATTCAGCAGGAAATCCGTTTGAAGAACTTCCGTTATGCTGTTTCGCTCTCGAAGGAGCGGTTGCGCATTGTGGAAGAGCGATACCACATCGGAAACTTCTCGCGTTTGGATTATCAGCAGGCTACGGTAGACTTTAATGCCGACAGTGCGCAGTATATGAAACAGCAGGAACTGGTACATACTTCGCGCATCAATCTGAACGAGCTGATGGCGGCAAAAGATGTCGACCGCCCGATACAAGTACGGGATTCGGTGATTGACATCAGCGACTTCTTGGATTTCAACGACCTTTGGAATTCTACGCTTACCGCCAACGCCAGCTTGTTGCGTGCCGACCAGAATTCGGTTATCGCACAGTTGGATTATAAGAAAGTATTGTCGCGTAACTATCCTTACGTGCGGCTGAATGCCGGATACGGTTATACATTAAATAAATACGATGTAAACGCCACGCGCAGCCGCAGTAATTGGGGATTCAGCGGCGGGGTGACGGTAGGGTTTAACATCTTCGACGGAAACCGTAAGCGCGAAAAGCGTAACGCAAGCCTTGCCATCCGCAACGCCCAGTTAGAGCGTGAGGAACTGGAACAGGGATTGCGTGCCGACCTCAGCAACCTTTGGCAGGCATACCGGAACAACCTTCGTCTGTTGAGCCTTGAACGTCAGAACCTGATAGCAGCAAAAGAAAATCACGACATAGCGAAAGACCGTTACCTGCTGGGAGACTTGTCGGGTATCGAGATGCGCGAGGCACAAAAGAGTCTGCTCGATGCGGAAGAACGTATCCTTTCGGCAGAGTATGATACAAAAATGTGTGAGATTTCCCTTTTGCAGATTAGCGGGAAGATTATGCAATACTTGGAAGATTGAAAGAGTAGTGTCGCAAAAGCGTAAATCTACGCTTTTGCGAAGTATTGGGTAAAAAGGAACATCTGCTCAATGTTCCTATAAACAATTCTTTTATTTTGAAATCACCGGATTAGCTCCTGAAGTGAAATGCAAGGCTTCGGGATGTTCTTTTATGTAAGATTCGATATGGCGTACACGTTTTTCTTCCAGAATCTCATCTACGGCAATCAGAATACCCGTTTCTTCTACATTTCCGAAACCGTCGTTAATGGCAGTCCCAAACATACGCATGGTGGGCGAAAGTCCCATGTAAGCGTTAACCAAAGGCGGAATGTTATATCCCAACTTACGCACCTCGGCGTTTAAAACCTTATAGTCTTCCTTAAACGTATTGTGGCAGAACAACTTTTCGAGAACCGCCGGGTCTGTTTCTATCTGCAGCGGGGTCATCGGGGTTATCAGCTTGTCTTTGTCGTAAAAATGCTTGTTGAGGAAATAAAGAATCATGTCGCGTCCGAAGCGGTTGTAGCTGGGATACATCGTCATCTTACCAAAGAAATATTTCACATTGGGCTTGATTACTGTCAATGCTCCCAATCCATCCCACAGATTGTCGAGTGCAAATAAACCTTTTGAGCCGGAGCGTGTAGACTGATATTCGAGGGTTACGAACGAACGCCCTAATTCGATGGTGGTAGGAAGGTAATCTTTTAAAAACTTCTCAGAGAAATCAAACATGTGAGCCGTAGCCAATTTAGGTTTCCCATGCTCGTCGAATTCTACTTCATCGCCCAGTATGTAACGGTATCCTCCCAATATTTCTTCAGCTTCCGGATTCCAAACAATCAGTTGCTGGTAAGGATTTTCCATTAAGTCGTATTCATCCAAGTCCATCGACATGCCTGTGCCACCTCCGGCTGCGCGGAATGCGATTTCACGTAAGCGACCGATTTCTTTCAATACGTTAGGCGCGTTTTGCCATGTTACAACGTATATTTCGTTGTTACTTTTGTTTGTGGAGCGCATACGTTTGTCGGGTGTGAGTTCCGATTTCAGTAGTTCCTTGTCAATCGGAGCAATAATATCTTCCATATCTATCAATTATAACATCTTTTTATAATTTGTAAACCAGTTCACGCACGTAGTCCGCCCATTCGGCCGGAGTTTTCTGTTTACCGAATGTTTCCCACGGGATGGGTTTCCCGATAGTTACCCGGAACGTTTTATGGCGGTTTTTCAACATTTCGTCGGCAAGATAAAGCATGGCTATGTTAAACTTGATTCCTAAGAACTTACAGACATTTGCCAGCGTGTAAAAGAAGTTCGAGTTTCGTCCTTCAAAATGAATGGGTACAATGGTGCGGTGAGTTTCTATACTTTTGGTAATGAATGTTTTTTTCCACGGCAAATCTTTGATTGTTCCGTTCTGCCTGCGCGAACAAAGTCCGGCAGGGAACATGATGATATGACTGTCTGAGCGGAAGCCGGCTTCTACCATTTTAGGGAAATCGCGCGATTGCGAACCGGTTTTGTTGATTGGGATACAAAGGGGCGCCAGTCCGCGGAGGTTCATCAGCAAGTCGTTTACCAGATATTTGATTCGCCCGTCGTAGTGCTTTCCAAGTATATATCCCAGTGAGATACCGTCTTGTCCCCCTAAAGGGTGATTGGACACAAACGTACACAAACCTTCCTTAGGGAGATTTTCAAGTCCCCTGATATCAAGTTTTACATCAAGAAACTCCATGCACGCTTCCAGAAAGTCGACTCCTTCTTTACCGGAGACTTCTTTTAAAAAGACATTCAGTTCATCCTGATGTACGATGTGTTTCAGGTACGAAACCACGAATCGGGGAACCCTTTTGGCTTTTGGTCCTGCCTTTTCTTTCAGAATCTTGTCTATGTCAATTAAAAAGATTGAGTCGTCAGCCATTCTTTACTTTATTGTATTTGTGTTACAAAAGTAATGTATCTTTTGATAAATAGGGCAATAGTGGTAAAAAAATCTACTATTTAACACAAAAAATATACTGTAGGGCATGTTTTGTATACGTTGATATGACAAACCGGGCCTTTTTTTGCCCGTGATTTAGGGAAAGCTGGCGGTTTGTTGCCCGGCTTTTGTTTAACTATTCTGCCGGGTAAAACGCTGGCGGAAATTCCCGCAGTAAAATCCCGGAAAACGCTACCGTTAGTGTTGGTCAACTCATGCGGTAGCGTTGCCCGGTTCTACCCATAGAACTTGTTTACGCTATGGGTAGCGTTTTTCGGGCTTCCGGCAAGCCGGAAAAAGTTTGGGAAGGCTCGGTGTAAGCCGACAGGTTTCCAAGATAACGGCTTGTGTTTGAGAAAGCAAAATACACCGCGCTGAGGCGGGCTGTTGATAACTTTCTGAAAAATTCCCCAACCAATATAGTGCCTAATTATAAGGAAATGCCTAATTTTACACCTTAATTATATAATAGCTAAAAACAGCAAAGATATTGACTCATGAACGAAACGGAACAGACTTATCATGTGCCTGTACTTTTGCAGGAAAGCATCTGCGGACTGAACTTGCAGGATGGCGGAATTTATGTGGACGTAACTTTCGGAGGAGGTGGACATTCACGGGAGATTTTGCGTCGGATGGGAAAGGAAAGCCGTTTGTTCAGTTTCGATCAAGACGAAGATGCGGAGCGCAACATTGTGGATGACAGCCGTTTTACCTTCGTGCGGAGTAATTTCAGGTATCTGCGTAACTTTCTTCGTTACTACGGAGTGGAAGAGGTTGACGGTATTCTTGCCGATTTGGGAGTGTCGTCTCATCATTTCGACGACAGTGAGCGCGGCTTTTCTTTTCGTTTCGACGGAAAGTTGGACATGCGCATGAACCGCCGGGCGGGAATGACGGCTGCCGATGTAGTCAATACGTATGATGAAGAGCGGCTGGCTGATGTGTTTTACCTGTACGGTGAACTGAAGAACAGCCGGAAGCTGGCGAACGTATTGGTAAAGGCGCGCGCCCGGAAGCCATTTGATACCATAGGCGATTTTCTTGAAGTGGTAAAGCCGCTGTACAGCAGGGAAAGAGAAAAAAAAGAATTGGCGAAAGTGTTTCAGGCGCTGCGCATCGAAGTGAACGAAGAAATGCAGGCGCTGAAAGAAATGCTGTATGCGGCTACCGAGGCGTTGAAGCCCGGAGGGAGACTGGTGGTTATCACCTATCATTCGCTGGAAGACCGCATGGTAAAGAACCTGATGAAAACAGGAAATATCGAAGGAAAGGCCGATCAGGATTTTTATGGAAACGTAAAAACACCGTTCCGCCTGATAAACAATAAAGTAATCGTGCCCGCCGACGAGGAGATACTGCGTAATCCTCGCTCGCGAAGCGCTAAATTAAGAATTGCAGAAAAGAAATAACAAGTAAAAGTTATGGAACAACAAGAAGACAAGCAGCAGGAAACTTTCCATATCACGCTGAAAAGCATCTTGGGAGGGGATATTTTGGCTCATAACTTCCTGAGAAAGCAGGCCAACTTGCTTATTTTAATAGTAATCTTGACCATTTTCTATATAAACAACCGTTATGAAAGCCAGCGTGAAATCATTGAAATAGACCGGTTGAAAAAAGAGCTGGTAGATACAAAATATGATGCGCTGACCATTTCTTCGGAACTGACCGAACGGAGCCGCCAGTCGCGCATCGAAGAATATGTTGCAACAGAAGAAGGGAAAATGCCGCTTCAAACAGCTACTACTCCTCCATTTTTAATTAAAGAGAAGAAATAAGATGATGTTTGGACAGAAAAATATCATGCTCCGCTATACGTTCATAGTGTTTGTCATGGCGTTGATAGCGGTGGCGGTTATTATCAAGGCCGCATTTATCATGTTTGCAGAACGTCAGTACTGGAAAGACGTTGCCGACCGTTTCGTTAAAGAGAATGTCACGGTTGCTCCTACGCGCGGAAATATTATTTCAGCCGACGGGAAATTAATGGCGAGCAGCTTGCCGGAATATAAAATTTATATGGATTTCGTAGCGCTGAAAGAAGCCGGTAACGACTCTGTACTGATGAACCATCTGACGGAAATCTGTGAAGGGATGCATCAGATATTCCCGGATAAAAGTGCGCAGAGCTTTCGTCGGCATATCTTGAACGGAAGGCGTGCGAAGAGCAGAAACTATTTGCTTTACCCCAAGCGCATCTCATATATTGAGTATAAGGAGGTCAAAAAACTTCCGGTGTTTAATTTGAATAAATACCGGGGCGGATTTCACGAATTGGCTTTCAATCAGCGGAAAAAACCTTTCGGCTCGTTGGCTGCCCGTACGTTGGGCGATATGTACCCCGATATAACGTTGGGTGCGAAAAACGGCATTGAGCTTACTTACGATTCAATTTTGCGCGGGCAAAATGGCATCACCCACCGCCAAAAGGTGATGAACAAATACTTGAATATCGTGGATAAGCCGGCGGTAGATGGTTGCGATGTGATTACAACCATCGATGTCGACATGCAGGATATTGCCGAGAAAGCCCTTGTAGACCAGCTCAAAAATCTGAATGCCGTATCCGGAGTGGCGGTAGTAATGGAAGTTGCTACGGGCGATGTGAAAGCTAATGTAAACATGACCAAAGCAGGCGACGGGAATTATTACGAAATGCGCAATGCTTCGGTAAGTAACCTGATGGAGCCGGGGTCTACCTTTAAAACGGCTTCTATCATGGTAGCGCTCGAAGATAAATATATTACGCCCGATTATGTGGTAGATACAGGAAACGGGGTGGTAAATATGCACGGCAGTTTCATGAAAGACTGGAACTGGTATAAGGGCGGTTATGGAAAGATAGATGTGACACGCATCCTTGAAGTATCATCCAATGTGGGCGTATCGACGATTATCGATCATTTTTACGGAAAGAATCCCCAAAAGTTTGTCGACGGCTTGAAACGCATGAGCATCGACAAACCGCTGAACTTGGGCTTTGTGGGTGAAGCAAGTCCGCGCATACAAGGGCCGAACGAACGTTATTTTGCAGGAACCACTTTGCCGTGGATGAGTATCGGTTACGAAACGATGATTCCTCCCATTTATCTGTTGAATTTTTATAATGCCATTGCCAATAACGGCGTGATGGTGAAACCCAAGTTCGTGAAAGCAATAGCCAAAGACGGCGAGATATTGAAAGAATTTCCGACGGAAATAGTCAATCCGAAAATTTGTTCGGATACGACGTTGATGCAGATACGTACTATTCTGCGTAAAGTGGTTTCGCAAGGACTTGCAAAACCGGCAGGAAGCAAACAGTTCAGCGTATCGGGCAAAACAGGAACAGCGCAAATCTCGCAAGGTAAAGCCGGATATAAAGCTGGAGGAGTAAGCTATTTGGTTAGCTTCTGCGGTTACTTCCCCTCCGAGAACCCTAAATACAGTTGCATTGTTTCTATTCAGATACCTCACGGTCCGGCATCCGGAGGCTTGCAGGCAGGAAGCGTGTTCAGCCGCATCGCCGAACGTATTTATGCGAAACATTTGAATCAGGATTTGGAACATGCCAAAGATTCTACCTCGATACTGATACCTAACGTAAAGAGCGGAGATATCCAAGAGGCTGCTTATGTATTGCGCGCACTGAATGTGAACAGCAACAGTGCGTCTATCCCGACAGCGTCGGAAGATATTCCTGTATGGGGAAAAGTGACAACCACTCCCACTCAGGCAGAGCTGAAAGAAACTAAAATAAACAGCAAGTTGCTTCCTAACGTAAAGGGCATGGGTGCGAAAGATGCCGTTTACCTGTTGGAAAGTTACGGGCTGAAAGTCCGTTTGTCGGGCGTAGGGAAGGTCACTTCTCAAAGCCTTGCGGCCGGGTCTCATGTCCGCAGGGGGCAAACTATAACATTGATTCTTAAATAAGATAAAGAAATGAAACTGGAAGAAATTTTGAAATCTGTGAACGTTTGCCGTTGGGCAGGCGATTTAAATATAGAGGTAACAGACATACAAATGGACTCGCGCTTGGTGAAGCCCGGCTGTTTGTTTGTAGCTGTGAAAGGAACTCAAACAGACGGACATGCGTACATCGGAAAAGCTATTGCCGGTGGAGCTGCCGCTATCGTATGTGAAATCCTGCCTGAGCAAACCGATGACAAGGTTACTTATGTTCAAGTGAGCGATTCGGAAGATGCGGTAGGCAAGTTGGCTACAACATTTTATGGCAATCCGACAGAAAAATTAGATTTGGTGGGCGTTACCGGAACGAACGGGAAAACCACCATCGCTACTTTGCTTTATGAAATGTTTCGCCGCTTTGGATATAAGGTAGGTTTAATATCTACGGTATGCAATTATATTGACGGAGAAGCCATTCCGACCGACCATACTACACCCGACCCCATTACGCTTAACAGATTATTAGGCAAAATGGCAGACGAAGGCTGTAAATATGCGTTTATGGAAGTAAGTTCTCATTCGGTGGCTCAAAAACGTATCGGCGGACTGAAATTTGCAGGAGGTATCTTTACGAATCTCACCCGCGACCATTTGGACTACCATAAAACCTTTGAGAATTATCTGAAAGCGAAAAAGGCTTTTTTTGATGGACTTCCTAAATCGGCTTTCGCACTGACGAACGCCGATGATAAAAATGGCTTGGTCATGGTACAAAATACGAAAGCCAAAGTTGCGACTTATTCGCTTCGTACGTTATGCGATTTCAAAGGGAAGGTATTGGAAGACGGCTTTGAAGGAATGTTGTTGGATATTAACAACAGAGAGGTGAACGTACAATTCATCGGACGGTTTAACGCTTCCAATTTGTTGGCCGTATATGGAGCAGCCTGCTTATTGGGAAAACAGCCGGAAGAAGTCTTAATTGCATTAAGCATCTTGCGTCCTGTATCCGGACGTTTCGATGCCATTCGTTCGCCGAAAGGCTATACAGCGATTGTAGATTACGCCCATACCCCCGATGCCTTAGAGAATGTATTGAATGCCATTCATGAAGTGCTCAAAGGACGCGGACAAGTAATCACGGTAGTGGGGGCAGGCGGTAATCGCGATAAAGGCAAACGTCCGCTCATGGCGCAAGAATCGGTAAAACAAAGCGATAAGGTAGTGATAACGTCGGATAATCCTCGCTTCGAAGAACCGCAAGATATCATTAACGATATGTTGGCAGGATTGACAAAAGAGGATATGCGTAAGGTTATCTCTATTGCCGACCGCCGTGAAGCCATCCGTACGGCATGTATGCTGGCACAACCGGGCGATGTGGTGTTGATAGCCGGAAAGGGACATGAGAATTACCAAGAAGTTAAGGGAGTGAAACATCATTTCGATGATAAAGAAGTGGTAAAAGATATATTTGCAAACGAAAACTGATAGGCATGTTATATTATCTATTTCATTATTTAGAGCAAATTGATTTTCCCGGTGCGCGAATGTTTGGTTACGTATCGTTTCGTTCGCTGATGGCGGTTATCATTGCATTGTTGATTTCTTCTATTTTTGGGGAATACTTTATCAATTTGCTGAAACGGAAACAAATAACCGAAACCCAGCGCGACGCTTCGATTGACCCCTTTAATGTCAATAAAGTTGGCGTTCCTACAATGGGGGGCATTATCATTATTGTGGCTACCCTGATACCTTGCCTATTGTTGGGTAAGCTGCATAATATCTATATGTTGCTGATGCTGATAACCACTGTTTGGTTAGGAACTTTGGGCTTTTTGGATGATTATATCAAAGTATTCCGCAAAGACAAGGAGGGCTTGCATGGAAAGTTTAAAATTATCGGGCAAGTAGGCTTGGGATTGATTGTAGGACTGACGCTTTACCTTAGTCCCGATGTAGTTATACGCGAGAATGTGGAAGTACAGCGTAACGGAGAGATTGTAGAGGTGGTGCATAAGACGCAAGATGAGAAGTCTACTAAAACAACCATCCCTTTCTTTAAGAACAATAACCTTGATTATGCTGATTTTGTAGGATTCTTCGGCGAACATGCACAAACAGCGGGTTGGATTGTATTCGTACTGGTTACGATATTTGTGGTGACAGCCGTATCCAACGGAGCCAACCTGAATGACGGGATGGATGGTATGGCAGCCGGAAACTCTGCGATAATCGGAGTCACGTTAGGGATTTTGGCTTACGTTTCCAGTCACATTGAATACGCCGGTTACCTGAATATTATGTATATACCGGGAAGTGAGGAACTGGTAATCTATATTTGTGCCTTTATTGGTGCGCTTATCGGTTTCTTGTGGTATAATGCGTTCCCCGCTCAAGTATTTATGGGCGATACGGGTAGCCTTACCATTGGCGGTATCATCGCTGTTTTCGCCATCATTATCCACAAAGAATTGCTCATACCGATACTGTGCGGTGTGTTCCTTATAGAGAATTTGTCTGTAATTTTACAAGTAAGATACTTCCGGAGCGGAAAGAAAAAAGGAATCAAGCGACGTGTTTTCAAACGTACGCCGATTCACGATCATTTCCGCACGACCCTATCGCAGCTCGACCCTGAGTGTACGTATGTTTTTACACGTCCGGCGAGTGTATTTCACGAGTCGAAAATTACCGTCCGCTTCTGGATTGTAACCATCGTACTCGCAGCAATAACGATTATAACTTTAAAGATTAGATAAAGAGTCATGACAAAGAGAATTGTCATATTAGGAGCCGGTGAAAGCGGCACAGGTGCAGCGATACTGGCACAAAAGAAAGGTTTCGACACGTTTGTATCAGACATGTCTGCCATTAAAGACAAATACAAAGACATGTTAAACGAAAGAGGCATCCGGTGGGAAGAGGGAAAGCATACGGAGGAGTTGATACTGAATGCCGACGAAGTAATCAAGAGTCCGGGCATCCCCAACGATGTTCCTATGATTCTGAAACTGAAAGAAAAAGGCATTCCGGTTATTTCCGAAATCGAATTTGCCGGACGTTATACGAATGCCAAAATGATTTGTATCACGGGCAGTAACGGAAAAACAACCACTACCTCGCTGATTTATCATATCTTCAAGAAAGCCGGACTCAACGTGGGGCTTGCCGGAAATATCGGTCAGAGCCTTGCTTATCAGGTGGCGGAATGTAACTACGATTATTATGTTATCGAGTTGAGCAGCTTCCAGTTGGATAACATGTATAAGTTTCATGCCAACATTGCCGTGCTGATGAACATCACGCCCGACCATCTCGACCGTTATGATTACAAGATGCAGAACTATGTGGATGCCAAGTTCCGCATTATCCAGAACCAGACGCCTGAAGACGCATTCATTTTCTGGAACGATGACCCCATTATCCAACACGAACTTCATAAGTATGGCATTCACGGACATTATTATCCCTTTGCTGAAAAGCGTGAAGACGGGCTGGCTGCATTTGTTGAGCAGAACAAGATTTATTTCACACAGCCCATCGCGTTTAACATGGAGCAGGAGGAGCTGGCTTTGACAGGCACGCACAATCTGTTCAACTCGATGGCGGCAGGTATCTCTGCCAACATTGCCGGTATCCGGAAAGAAGATATCCGGGAGGCGTTGAGCGATTTCAAGGGGGTGGAACACCGTTTAGAGAAGGTGGCTCGTGTGCGTGGTGTAGAGTACGTTAACGACTCGAAAGCCACGAATGTAAACTCTTGCTGGTATGCCCTTCAGAGCATGAAAACCAAGACGGTACTTATTTTGGGTGGCAAAGACAAAGGAAATGATTACAACGAAATTGCCGATTTGGTAAGGGAAAAATGTTCTGGGCTTATCTTTTTGGGCTTGCACAACGAGAAGTTGCACGGATTCTTCGATGGGTTCGGACTGCCGATAGCCGATGTTCAAAGCATGAAAGATGCCGTTGATGCTGCTTACCGGATGGCAAAACAGGGCGAAACCGTATTGCTGAGTCCCTGCTGCGCCAGCTTCGACCTCTTTAAGAGTTACGAAGACCGCGGCGACCAGTTTAAAGAGTGTGTAAGAAACCTGTAATAAACCGTTAGATACTTAGAGCGATGGATTTGCTAAAAAATTTGTTTAAAGGCGACAAGGCTATCTGGATTATCTTCCTGTTTCTTTGTCTGGTATCCGTTATCGAGGTATTCAGCGCCGCCAGTACGCTGACTTACAAGAGCGGCGACCATTGGGAACCTATTACCCAGCATAGCCTCATCCTGATGGTGGGAGCCTGTATCGTAGTGTTGGTTCACAACATTCCCTATAAGTTTTTCCGGGTATTTCCGTTCTTCCTTCTCCCTATTTCGGCTGTCTTACTGGCTTTTGTTACGATAACCGGACTTGTAACGGGCGACCGTATCAACGGTGCGGCACGGTGGATGACGTTTTTCGGCATTCAGTTTCAGCCTTCCGAGTTGGCGAAAATGGCGGTAATAATCGTTACGGCATTCATCTTGTCTAAGTTTCAAGAAGAAAACGGAACAAACCGGAAGGCTTTCCGGTGGATAATGTGGATAACGGGCGTTGTTTTCATATTGATTGCCCCTGAAAACGGCTCTACGGCGGTGTTGCTGTTCGGAGTGGTATTCTTGATGATGATTATCGGCAGAGTTCCGTGGCAGCAACTGACCAAGCTGGCGGCGGCAGTGGTGCTGATGCTTGGTCTTTTCATCGGGGTGGTAATGGCTATCCCTGCCGAGAAACTGAGAGAAGTGCCGATGATGCACCGTGTAGAGACGTGGCAGAACCGTATCAAGGGATTTTTTGCCGACAGTGAAGCCGTTCCAGCCGCTAAATACGATATCGACAAGAATGCACAAGTAGCTCATGCCAATATAGCCATTGCTTCCAGTCACATCGTAGGTAAGATGCCCGGAAACAGCATCCAGCGTGACTTCCTTTCGCAAGCATTTTCCGACTTCATTTTCGCCATCATCATCGAAGAACTCGGACTGGTGGGAGGGGCGTTTGTTGCCATTCTTTATATTTGGCTGCTGATGCGAACGGGGAAAATCGCCCGAAAGTGTGACAGGAGTTTCCCTGCGTTTCTGGTAATGGGTATCGCACTGCTGTTGGTATCGCAGGCATTGCTTAACATGATGGTAGCCGTAGGACTGTTTCCTGTTACCGGACAACCTCTTCCGCTTATCAGCAAGGGAGGAACGTCTACACTCATCAACTGTGCTTATATCGGGATGATACTGAGCGTGAGCCGTTACGTAAACGAAATGGAAGCCCGACGCAAGGAGGAAGAAGAAAGGCAAAAACAGCAGGTGCAGGAAGCTGCCATCGCTGCACTTCAAACGGCGGCAATGAACTTGGCTGAGCAGACAAAGACCGATAAAGATGCGCAGCCCAACCAGTAAATATTGGTTTCTACTGACATAAATTATACGCGAAACAAAAGGTTATCTCAATTTTTATTGAGGTAGCCTTTTGTTTTTTATAGCTGAAAGCGTAGGTGAAAAACCCATTGATTTGTTCCGGAAAACGCTACCGTTAGCGTCAGTCATTCCATGCGGTAGAGTTACTCGGTTCTACCCATAGAATTCCCCCGTCCTATGGGTAGGATTTTCCAACTTCCCGACAGAACCGGATAGTACCTAAAATACAGGATTTTACCGGAGAAGGCATCTGTAGCAATAGTTGGCAGAACAGGATATTTCTCAGAACTTACTGCAGAAAGCGGATTATTTTTTCACAGATAAACTATATCTTTGTCAGAATAACACTAAACACTGATATGGAAAAGTATATCTTTGAACTTACGATGAAAGTGCGCGATTACGAATGCGACTTACAGGGAATTGTGAATAATGCCAATTACCAACATTACATCGAGCATACACGTCATGAATTTCTGCTTTCGGCTGGCATCGGTTTTGCCCGGCTGCATGAGCAGGGCATCGACCCCGTGGTGGCGCGTCTGAACATGGCATTCAAGACTCCGCTGCGCAGCGGCGATGAGTTCGTGTCAAAATTATACCTGAAGAAAGAGGGCATTAAGTACGTATTTTATCAAGATATTTTCCGCCTGCCCGACATGAAGCCGGTCATCAAGTCGACTGTTGAAACAGTTTGTCTCGTAGGCGGACGTTTGAGTGAAAGCGCATTACTTTACGAAACCTTTTCTCCTTACCTCAGCGAATGAACGAAGAAACGCTTTATACGTTTGCCCTTACGCGCATTCCGGGTGTGGGACTGATAGGAGCGCATAACTTGTTGCGTGCGGTGGATAATGCGAGCGATTTGTTCCTTCATACGCAGGAATTGTCGCGTAGTATTCCGGGCTTCCCGAAACGGCTGGTAAAATCGTTCGACTGCCCTGATACGTTGCGCCTGTGTGAAGCCGAATTACAGTTTGCCGAGAAAAACCGCATCCGTGTACTTACTGCTAAAGATGCCGATTACCCTTCGCGTTTACGCGAGTGTGAAGATTCTCCGCTGGTGTTGTTTTATCGGGGAAATGCCGATCTGAACGCCATGCACGTAGTCAGCATCGTAGGCACGCGCAATGTTACAGAGTACGGAAAGGATATGTGTTTGAGGTTTGTGGGCGAACTGAAAGAATTGTTGCCCGATGTCATCATAGTAAGCGGTTTGGCGTATGGAGTAGATATCCATGCCCATCGCGCAGCCTTACAAAACGGGCTGGACACGGTAGGCGTACTGGCCCACGGGCTGGATAGAATCTATCCGAACGTTCACCGGAAAACGGCAGCCGAAATGACGGAACACGGCGGACTGCTGACCGAGTATCCGAGCGGAACCAGCCCCGACCGCCAGAACTTTGTGAAGCGTAATCGCATTGTTGCGGGTATCAGTGATGCCACAGTGGTCATTGAGTCGGCAGCCAAAGGAGGTTCGCTGATAACAGCCGAAATAGCCGAAAGCTACCACCGCGACTGCTTTGCCGTGCCCGGCAGAGTGGGTGATGTCTTTTCCGAAGGGTGTAACAACCTGATACGTAATAATCGCGCTTCGTTGCTTCAAAGTGCGGAAGAATTGGTTAAGGCGATGAACTGGGATGCCCCTCAGAAAACTCCGGCAGCAGCCGTACAGCGTCAGCTTTTTCCCGACCTCTCTGCCGACGAACAACTGGTAGTCGACCTGCTGCAGAAACATGAAGAAGGACTGCAAATCAATTTGTTGGTAGTAGAAAGCAACATTGCCATCAACCGCCTCACCGGAATCCTTTTTGAGTTAGAGATGAAAGGGATAATCCGCACGTTGGCAGGCGGCATGTACAGACTAATCTGAATTAATCTTATATAGCCATGAAAAAAAAGTCATATAACAAAGTAGGGATACTGTTGATGTTTGTCGTACTCTTTGCCTGTCAGGGCAATGCCGGCAGGAAAACGGCAGATGATTCCGCACAGTCTCCTCGTCAGGAACAAGCAGTAGAACCCCAGTTCCCGTTTCCGTCCATTCCCTCTACACTGACCGAGCCTGAAGAACGAAAGGAATACCTGTTGCAACACTATTGGGACAACTTTGATTTCTCCGACTCTGCATTAGTCAATAACCGGGACGTTTCCGAGCAAGGCTTTGTAAATCAAATCGCATTGTTGGCAGACGGAATAACCGGACCGGAACTCATCCGGCAGAGCATGGATAATTTCTGTTCGGGAATGGAGCAAGATACTCATGCGCGCAAGGTTTTCATGCAGATGGCAGAAGATTACCTGTACAATCCCAACTCGCCTTTCTATAACGAAGATTTGTATCTGGTTTATCTGAAGCGCATGGTGCAAAGCAAGGCGTTGGATGAAGCACAGAAAAGTACACTGGCTTTCAAGGCAGAGTTGGCGAGCCGCAACCGGGTAGGTACAGAAGCCACCGACTTTGTATACTACCTGCCCGACGGGAGTAAACGTTCCTTAAAGCAGACATCCGTTCGCGGCAACCGGATGATATTGGTGTTTTATGATCCGGAATGTCCGAGCTGCCATGAAACTCTTCAACAAATGATGGACGATACGGCATTGGCAAATGCGGTAGATAAAGGCAATGTAACCGTAACTGCCATTTATACCGAAGGAAATGAGGATGCTTGGAAAAAAGCCTTGCCTCAAATGCCGGAAAACTGGATAATAGGAAACGACCGCATGACGGTAAAAGACCATGCGCTTTATGACTTGAAAGCCATGCCGAGCCTCTATCTTTTAGATGCCCGCAAGCAGGTACTTCTGAAAGATGTACCTTACGGGCGTATTAAGGAAACATTAGGCTTGTGAGATGGATACGGGTCAGCGCAACCCTATCCATTGGCATTTGCGCTGACCCGTATGGTTATTATTCCCGCTTCGGAAAGTTCAGGCCGGGCTGCTCCAGCAGTTGGACAGCTTTTTGCATACTGTTGCTCAGTTCGTTGATCACCTGAAAATATTCGTTCATGTCCCACAAATCGCGGGCTATCAATGCTTTCAGTTGGGTCTTGATTAAAGGCAGTGCCGTTTGATATTGTTCCTCATCGTATGTGGCTCCGGTTGCCTTTCCGGTAGCTATCAGTTCGTTCAACATCTCGTCGGTCACTTCGAAATCGCGGTTAAAGCGGTCGAATGTTTTATACTTCTTCATCCACTCGGCACGATGGCGGTCTATTAGCTTCAGATTCTCCTGAACGATAGCTCCTTTATCGCGCAGAGCAAGATAATAGTCGGTGTACATGGTGGTATCAATCGGGACGAAATAATCGGGCATGATGCCTCCCCCGCCGTATACCGTTCGTCCCAATTTCAGGGTACGGGTTTTCAGTGAATCGGGGAAATGAATACTGTCGGCACTTACCATTTCGCCACGGTTATAGCGGTCTATCAAATCCTGATTATATTGTTCGATACTCTCATAAGGCTTTTGGATGCAGCGTCCCGAAGGCGTGTAGTAACGCGCCACGGTGAGCCGGATCATGGAGCCGTCGGGCAAATCAATCGGACGTTGAACCAATCCTTTCCCAAACGTGCGTCGTCCTACCACGATGCCTCTGTCCCAATCCTGAATGGCTCCCGTAACGATTTCGCTGGCAGATGCCGAATACTCGTCGACCAGTACCACCAGCCGGCCCGTTTGGAAATCACCGTCACCTTTTGCTGTAAATTCCGAGCGAGGGTTACGGCGTCCTTCTGTATACACAATAAGCTCTTTTTTACCCAGCAGTTGGTCGCACAGTTCGATTGCCGCATTCAGGTAACCTCCCCCGTTGCCTTGCAGGTCGAGTATTAAATCCTTCATGCCCTGCTTTTGCAACTTGCCAAGTGCGTCACGAAACTCTTGTCCGGTAGTTGCCGCAAAACGATTGATGCGGATGTACCCCACGTGTTTGTTTACCATGTATGAAGCATCAAGACTGTAAACCGGTATCTTATCGCGTTTGATGGTAAAAGGCAATAACTCTTTCACTCCGTTGCGCAATACTTTTACATCGACTTTCGACCCCTTAGGCCCGCGCAAACGGCGCATTACTTCATCCGTAGTCATTTTTACTCCGGCTATTACGGTGTCGTTCACCTCTATGATGCGGTCGCCTGCCAGAATGCCTACCTTTTCTGAAGGACCTCCCGATACGGGCTGGATGACAAACAGCGTATCGGTTGCCATATTAAACTGAATCCCGATTCCTTCAAAGTTTCCCAATAAAGGTTCGTTCAGGCGTTTTACCTCTTCCGGGTCGGAGTAAGTGGAATGTGGGTCAAGTTCTTCCAGCATACTGATAATCGCCGTTTCCACCAACTTCCCTTCGTCTACTTTATCTACATACAGGTTGGCAATCGCAAATTCCGCCAGTTGGAGTTTGCGGAAAGGCGAGTTCAACAGTTTGTTTTGGGCGACTGCCGCAACTATGCCTGCACACGCCACTAACATCAATATATATCTTTTCATTTCAGAATGTTTTTCTGAATGCAAACTTACGGATTTTCTGCGGAATAAACTAATTAAAAACATTACCGCTTGCGTTGGTCCGTGTATGCGGTAGTGTTAATGAAAACATCCGCATGTGCAGGCCAACGCAAGCGGTAGCGTTTTATGTGCCTATATGTTACTGTTTTTCTTGCATTTTATCCATCAATACCTTCATCCAATATCCACCGATAACCGAACGGGCGCGGAAGCCTACCCATTCGCCACTGTCGGTATGATGCCAGTCGCTGATAGGCACGCGGGTTGTCGTCTCGTTGACATATTTATATAATGGGTTAATGAACTGTTGGAATGTTTCCATATCTTCCGACATGGAAGCTGTCCACATAATCCAATCAGATTTGGTATATTCTTTCCGGCTGTCCAGCGGTAGACCGAAAGGATTTTGTTTGGTCAGATAATATTTCAATTCTTTTTCCATTACGCCCGGAAACAGATTCAATCCCCACATCTTATCCCATACCATGTTATATTTCTGGCTCCATGTATTGGGGCGGTCGAATGCCAGACGGTAATGGTCTCCTTCGCTTGCCATTTCCATCCATTTCTTTGCCATGTTTCGCGCTTTCGTCATATAGGTTTCGGCAACTTCGTCCATGCCTAACATTTTAGCCATTTCGCTGTAAGCTGCCACTCCCATGATTGCCTTAACCGAAAGGTTAGCGTTATGTGCCCAGTGTCCGGCAAAGTCATCGGTACACAACTGATTTTCGGGGTCTTGACCATACTCTGCCAGATAGTTGGTCCAGATGGTAAGCAAGTCCCAATATCTTTTTGCATAATCGGCATTTCCTTCGGCTTTGGCTACGGCAGCAGCCAGAATCACCATGTTTCCGCCTTCTTCAATCGGCATGTCGCCACCATATACTTGCCCGTTGGCTATCGGGTAAGTACCCAAATCGTGTGCCGGGAAAGGCTTGTTCCATCTTCCGCTTGCACTGTATTCAAAGATACTTGTCATCATGCCTTTCATCAAGTCGGGATTGTAAACAAGGAACAAAGGAGCAGAAGGATAAGTAAGGTCTACCGTATTGATGCATCCGTTACTGTTATTTTCTTTTGAGAAGAACAGTAAGTTGCCTTCTTTGTCGGTAAACAATTTGTGGGCAGCCATCACGTGGCGATAAGAAGCCGCACAGATTTCGGCGTATTTCTTGCCTCCGGCTTTCTCGGCATCCTTCATAATCATGGCATCGAAATCGCGGCAACGCTCCATGATGCTCTGATAGTTTGCCTTCGCGCGCTCGAAAGCATCGAAAATGCTGACCTTTCCGTCGTGTTTCCAGTAAGCCATCCGGCGTTCGTACATGTATTCGACAGAGTAGATATCATCGTATCCAATCATCATGAAACCGCTTTTCCCTGTGGAAGAAACATTACCCAAATCTTCCATATAAGCCATTGCAGGCATTTCGTCGGCTTTGCGTGTGATAACTTCACGCCGTCCTGCCATCAGTTCTCCTTGCGTAGAGAACGCCGCTTTCATGTCGGCATAATTCCCTAAACTGACCGAAGTATTTGCTCCGTTTTTTCCAGCCAGATACACATATCCCCAATCGATGCTTATCAAGTCTCCCTTTCGGTCGGTAATCGGTTGATCGATACTTCCTGCCTCAACGTAATTGATACCGTTTTTCCGGATAACCTGTGCTTTAGTGGGCTGGGTCATTTCGTTTACGGCGAGTTGAGGAGTTGTTTCGATATACACCTGCACGTCGTGTGCTTTTTTATCGGTAGAAGTAGCCTGATAAGAAATATAGTTTATGGGAGTTGAAATCAGGTCGAGATCGTCAATCAGCATGGGGGCAGTGAAAACCACGTCGAGTTCCACCGGACCGCAAGTAAACGTATAGTAAGTTTGGGTGGGCAATACATCTACCGATTTCTGGATGGCTGCATTCTCAAATTCCACTGTCTTCTGGTTAGTCGTATACAATCCGAAGTCTACGTAAGCACCTCCGGTCGTGTTATGACAATGCGCAGCGATAACATTTTGCCCTTTGCGCATCTTGGCACGTACTTTGTCAGACAGCTCCAACACCACATTGTTTCTCCAGCAGTAATCCGTAGCCACCAATTTTTCGCCGTTCAAGTAAAGTTCGAACACATCATCGTGTGAATACTTCAAATAAATAGGGGCATTTGCCGGGATTTCATTCAGATTAAATTCGCGGCGTACCCAGATATCTTTCGTGTTCCACCCGGTGCGTACCGCAGGCATATCGTTTGTGCCGAACGCCCCTTGTCCTTTCTGCCAGCCATTTGCCGCATAATCCAGCGCTGTCCATTCTCCTTGAGGCGCATCAAAAGTATAATGGCCTTCCCAAGCCTCACTACCAGCCATTGACACCAATGCTTCGAGTGCCTGTTTTCCCATGAACCGATATACTTTTCCGTCTACACGAACGGCTCCTATTAATGATTTCTCATCGTTTGTCCAGTGTTTGGTACTTCCTTCGTTCAGTTTGTCATAAGGCGACCAGATAGAAAAATAAGGGTCAGAAGTTACCAGCGGAACAGATGGAAGTCTCAAGTCTGTTTCTTGAACCGGCTTAAACAAATCTGTAGCCTGAAGTTGGCAACACAGCCCCATAGCAAGCAAAGTTACAGTTGTAAGTTTTTTCATTGTTTTCGTTTGTTTTTGGTATTAGTTACTACAATTGATATTCAAAAAGCCTATTGGGTTTGATGCAAAAGTAAGCCCCTGCATTGAGAATAGCGGAAATAATTGTTCCAAAAAACAAAAGTTGTTATTCAAAACCCTACGTAATCCGCTAAGTTATGATAAATAAAGGCATCGGCTTGTCTTGGGTAAAACATGCCGATGCCTTTGTTATGTCTTATGGCTGATTTCTGAAGGAGCCGGAGAGGAGTCAGATTTTCATTCCTTGAGGAAGGAATGGAGTAACGTCTTTGCCGAACTGAAGCAGTTCGCGGACGATGGTGGAGCTGACGGATGTCAGTTCGGGTTCGGTGAACAGAAGGATGGTTTCGATGCCGGACAATTTGCGGTTGACATCGGCTATTGTTTCCTCGTATTCAAAATCGCGTACGGTACGGATACCGCGAATAATGACCTGTGCATTTTGTTCTATGGCAAAGTCAATGGTCAGTCCGTCGTAAGCCATGACTTTAACCCGCGGATCATCAGCATATAGTTTACGAATCATGTCTAACCGCTTTTCCGTAGGAAACCATGTGCGTTTGCTTTCGTTGATTCCGATACTGATGATAACTTCGTCCATAAATGTCAACGCACGTTTGACTACGGAATAGTGTCCCACGGTAAACGGGTCGAATGTTCCGGGGAATATTGCTCTTTTCATTGTTTTGTTTCGTTTAGCTTACTATGTCTTCTTCAACTACAAGGTTGTCGATAATAAAATTCTGTCTTTCCATTGTATTTTTACCCATGTAAAACTCCAACAGTTCTTTTACGGCATCGGTTTTCCGAAGCGTTACTTGTTCTAACCGCATGTCTTTCCCGATGAAGTTACGGAATTCTTCGGGCGAAATCTCACCCAGACCTTTAAAACGGGTTATTTCCGGATTGGGCGACAGTTTCTCAATGGCAGCAAGTCGTTCTTCTTCCGAATAACAGTAAAGGGTTTCATACACACCTTTCCGGCGGTTGCGTACGCGGAAAAGCGGGGTTTGCAAAATGTATACGTGTCCTTTTTTTATCAAGTCGGGGAAGAACTGAAGGAAGAACGTTATCATCAACAGGCGGATGTGCATACCGTCTACATCGGCATCGGTAGCTACGATAACCTTATTATAACGCAATCCGTCTAAGCCGTCTTCTATGTTCAGAGCGGCTTGTAGGAGATTGAATTCTTCATTCTCGTAAACCACCTTTTTGGTCAGTCCGAACGAGTTAAGCGGTTTTCCCCGCAGGCTGAATACGGCTTGGGTATTTACATCGCGACTTTTCGTGATAGAACCGCTTGCAGAATCTCCCTCGGTAATGAAGATGGAACTTTCCAGACGGGGGTCGTCTTCCTCGTCTTTCTTGCTGACTTTCGTATCGTTCAAGTGGATGCGGCAATCACGCAGCTTGCGGTTATGCAGGTTGGCTTTTTTTGCACGCTCGCGGGCAATCTTTGTTACACCGGCAATAGCCTTGCGCTCTTTTTCCGATTCCTGTATCTTCTGAAGCATGACTTCCGCCACGTCTGCGTGTTTATGCAGATAATTATCTACTTGTTCTTTAACGAAGTCACCTACAAATTTGTTGACACTTACGCCCGACAGCGGATAAGGATTTCCCTCTGAGTCTTTTTCGGGAGCCATGGTCAATGAACCCAACTTGATTTTGGTCTGACTCTCAAACGTGGGTTCGATGACATTAATGGCAATGGCAGCTACCAGTCCGTTACGGATATCCTGATATTCCAAGTTTTTTCCATAGAACTCTTTTATCGTGCGTGCGATATGTTCTTTAAAGGCACTTTGGTGCGTACCTCCCTGTGTGGTATGCTGTCCGTTTACGAACGAGTAATATTCTTCGCCGTATTGCGGGCTGTGGGTGAAAGCAATCTCGATGTCTTCGCCTTTTAAGTGGATAATGGGGTATAATCCCTGCGAAGTCATGTTATCGTTCAGCAAATCCTCCAGTCCGTTGCGGCTGATGATGCGGTGATTATTGTAGTAAATAGCCAGCCCCGTATTGAGATACGTATAATTCCGGAGCATGGTTTCAATAAATTCCGGGCGGAAATGGTAGTTAACAAACAGGGTATTGTCCGGTTCGAAGAAAATGTAAGTTCCGTTTTCTTCATTGGTTTCCTGCATGGTGTCGCTCAACAAATTGCCACGTTCGAAAATGGCTTCGCGCATCTGTCCGTCGCGTATGCTCCGTGCCACAAAGCGTGAACTTAGTGCATTGACAGCCTTTGCACCCACTCCGTTCAGCCCGACGCTCTTCTTGAAGGCTTTGGTATCGTACTTACCTCCTGTGTTCAGCATTGATACGGCATCCACCAGACTTCCCAACGGAATACCGCGTCCGTAATCGCGTACGGAGACACGCAGATTATCTTCCATCTGGATGTCGATACGCTTTCCGGCTCCCATTTTGAACTCATCAATCGAGTTGTCTATCACTTCTTTCAGCAGTACATAAATGCCGTCTTCCGCCTGCGAGCCATCGCCCAAACGCCCGATGTACATACCCGGACGGGTACGCACATGCTCCATATCGCTCAGGTGGCGGATGTTCTCCTCAGTATATGAAACCGGATTGGTTATTTGTTCGTTAGTCTCTTCCATTCTTCTTATACTTTATATAGGATTGACGGACTCTGCTTAAAAACTCTTGCGGAATGCTCTGCGGCGCTTATGCTGTACCGATTCGAATGCACTCCATTGGGCCTGTACTTTTTTGTTTACTTCCAACTCCGGATTACTTTCGCCGTATTCAAATCCCATTTGCTGATAGATGGGAACCAAATCGTAGAACAGAAGGGCGTTGACTCCTTTGCTCTGATATTCCGGCTTAACGCCTACCAGCAGCAAATCGAGTATCTTGGGCTTTTTTATGAATAAGGCTTTCAGCAGATGATACCATCCGAAGGGTAACATCCGTCCTTTAGCTTTCTGCAAAGCCTTTGAAAGCGAGGGCATCGATATACCCACAGCTACCAGTTCGCCCTGTTCATTTTCTACAAGCGATACCATCCGTAAGTCGATCAGCGGAAGATACATCTTTATATATTGGTTAATCTGCCCTTGCGTCATCTTTGAAAAGCCGTAAAGAGGAGCGTATGCTTCGTTTATCAAGTCGAATATTTTCTGTCCGTAATTCTTCTCCTTGATTTCTTTACGTTTCAGCTTTTTAATCTTCAGATTGTATTTTTGGAGGATTATTTCGGAGATACGTACGAACTTATCGGGCAACTTATCAGGCACCATCAATTTAAACTCCACCCAGTCGGCTTCTTTCTCAAAGCCCAACTTCTCCATGTGTACAGGATAATACGGGTAATTATAAATGGTAGACATGGTGCTCAATTGGTCGTAACCCTCGATCAGCATACCTTCTGCGTCTAAATCGGTAAAGCCCAACGGACCGACCATTGCCTCCATGCCGCGTTCTTTTCCCCACTCTTCTACCTGTTTCAGCAAAGCGGATGACACTTCCATATCATCTATAAAGTCAATCCATCCGAACCTTACTTCTTTTTTATTCCATGTTTCATTAGCACGATGGTTAATGATAGCAGCTACACGGCCCGCCACTTTACCGTCTTTGTAGGCTAAAAAGTAATCGGCTTCGCAAAACTCGAATGCAGCATTCTTTTTCTGGCTGAAAGTATTCAGCATGTCGTCGTACAAATCGGGTACGGAATAGGGGTTATTTTTATATAATTCGTAATTAAAACGAATAAACGTTTTTAGTTCTTGTTTTGAACTTACTTTCTTGATAATAATGCCCATCAGTTCGTTACTACATGAAAATTCAGGCTGTAAAGATAATACTTTTTATTCGAAGAATCAGGCTCTTTGTAAAGATTGATGTTATTTTTATGGAATTTCAGTACCTCCACTCTTCTTGCACAGACAAAATCATGCCGATAACTTCGGCATAGTTTTTCTGTCCGGATGATATTCGGTTACTTTTCAGATACCAGTCGTAAACGGTGTCTTGAATCGAACCTACGAGCGGACTGTATAATCGGGCACGGAGTTGGCGGAGTTTCCGGTAATCGGCTGTTATTTCTGGGCGGAGAGTTTGTAACCATGCCTCAAATTCATGTTGGGATAACAGGCTGTTTGCGTTGGTCAACACGTAAGGCAGCAGACCGAAGTAGCCTTGATAGCGGATGGCGGCATCAGCCGAGCGCAAGCATACCTGATATGCCCAGAAATTCGCTTCGGCTTCGCTGCTCACTCCTAACCAGTGTGACAGTTCGTGGGCGTATGTAAATGCATCTGCTTTCATACATTTATTAATATAGGATTCGGCAAAAAAGGGACCCATGTAACCCAGCACGCCCACCGAGGAATAAAGCCCGTCCATCAGCGAACGTTTGGGATGTTGGAAGGAGCGGGGCTCAGCCAAGCCGAAATGTGCGGGCAACGTGCGATAAATTTCTTTGATTTCTTCTTCTGCCGTCCGGACTTCGAACGACGAGGGTAAGGCGACGTAAGCCTTGTTCAGCTTTTCGGTATAGGTATGCAAGAAGCGGCGGAAGTCTTCTTCGCGATAAGCAACGGGGGTTACGTTTGCCCGCTGATAGAAATCGTCACGGAAATAATTCATTCCCCATCCCCAGTAAAACCAGATGTAAATCCATGCAATTATTTCGGCTTCGCGGAAAACAATGTGTTTCCATCCGTGCCGACGTGCCGCAAAAGGGTAAATCAGTAATCCTGCGCCTGCCCCGATAACCAGCACTTCTTCAAGCAATACCGGCACTGTTGAGGCTACGGCTGAAAGCACGGACGAGATGACGGGATAAAACGTCCGGGCATATACCTCTCCGGCTCCGGGAATGAAGCGGAACAGCAGGATGCCGGCAAATAATATCGCTCCCACCGCAAGGCGGAGATGACGCAAACGGAATGGTTTCATGAAACAAAGTTATAGGTTTTTCGGTTATCACTATAAAACTAACCGATAAAATCTTTACTTTTGCGGACAAAGTAACATAACACATGGTATTGAATTACATTTGGATAGCTTTTTTCGCCCTTGCCTTTATAGTGGCGCTGGTGCGATTGGTATGTTTGGGTGATACGGAAGTATTTCCGACTATTATCAACTCTACGTTCGAATCGTCGAAAACGGCGTTTGAAATCTCATTGGGACTGACGGGGGTACTGTCGCTCTGGATGGGTATTATGAAGATAGGCGAACTGGGAGGAGTGGTGAACTGGCTGTCGCGTATGCTGAGCCCGTTATTCTCCAAACTTTTCCCCGACATCCCGAAAGGGCATCCCGTTACGGGAAGTATCTTTATGAATCTTGCTGCCAACATGTTGGGGCTGGACAATGCTGCCACACCGTTGGGGCTGAAAGCGATGGAAGGGCTGCAAGCTCTTAATCCGCGCAAAGATACGGCAAGTAATCCGATGATAATGTTTTTGGTGCTGAATACTTCAGGGCTCACGCTGATTCCTATCAGCATCATGGTTTACCGTGCACAGTTGGGGGCGGCTCAACCCACGGATGTATTTGTTCCTATCCTGCTTGCCACATTCTTTTCCACGCTGGCAGGCATTGTTGCAGTCAGTCTGTACCAGCGCATCAACTTGTTTAACCGTACCGTCCTTCTGTTTTTAGGCGGGGCGAGTCTGTTTATCGCTCTTTTGATTTATTTTTTCAGCACGCTGCCGCGCGAGCAAATAGATGTTTATTCTACCACAACCGCCAACGTGTTGCTTTTCACGATTATCATTGGATTTATTCTGGCAGGAGTCAGAAAAAAAATCAACGTTTACGATGCGTTTATCGAAGGGGCGAAGGAGGGCTTTTCTACTGCCGTCCGCATCATTCCCTATCTGGTGGCAATCCTTGTGGCTATCGGAGTGTTTCGCGCGTCGGGGTGCATGGATTATCTGACACAAGGTATAGCCCGGCTGGTTGAGTGGTGCGGGATGGATAGCGATTTTGTGGGTGCGCTGCCTACTGCACTGATGAAACCGCTGAGCGGAAGCGGGGCGCGCGGGCTGATGGTAGATGCCATGAGTACGTATGGTGCAGATTCGTTTGTGGGGCGACTGGCATGTATCTTTCAGGGAGCCACCGATACTACTTTTTACATTCTTGCCGTTTATTTCGGCAGTGTAGGCGTCGTGCGTACGCGCCATGCCGTTTCGTGCGGGTTACTTGCCGACCTTGCCGGGGTTATTGCGGCTATTTTCATCTGTTACATGTTTTTTCATTAATCTGAATATATGATGATTACTTATCAGACCGAGGGCGTGGAAATGCCTGCCATCAATCAAAGTGAGACTACGGCATGGATTAAAGCCGTGGCTGCAACGTACGGAAAACGTGTGGGCGAAATCGCTTACATTTTCTGTTCCGACGAAAAGATATTGGAGGTGAACCGCCAGTACCTGCAACACGATTACTACACGGATATCATTACGTTTGATTACTGCGAGGGAAACCGCATTGCGGGCGACCTTTTCATCAGTCTTGACACCGTTCGTACCAATGCCGAGCAGTTTGGCGCGGAGTACGATATGGAGTTGCATCGCGTTATCATCCACGGCATCCTTCACCTTTGCGGCATCAATGACAAGGGGCCGGGCGAGCGTGAAATCATGGAGGCTGCCGAGAACAAGGCGCTTGGGATGCGTGTTTCATGACCGTTCCCGTCCGCCTTTCCGAGGGATGACTTTGCAACCTGTACCGCGACCTTTCCGGTAAAAATATTTTAACTTATCAAACCCGTTAGCATCTTTCCGTCCGGTGAAAGAACAGACAGAAAATCTTCCAATTCATGCGTCGGGAAAAACTAACGTTAGCGTTGCTCATTCCTTGCGGTAGAATTGCCCGACGCTACCCATAGAACAGACTGGTTTTACGGGTAGCGTTTTTTTATGCTTCCGGCAAAATAGGGCCGCACTGTGTATGAGGGAAATACAACGGTTCACAGTCGGACATGCCGGTACGAACGTAAAAAATCCGGTCCGTATACCAAGATAATACCTGCCGTGTGTCGGAGAGCTGGAAAAAGTATGACAAGACGCTTTATTGGAAAATTAAAACTGCCTCTTAATTAACCAATTTAGAAGTTTATTTTTACCTTTGCAAAAAAAGTAAAAGATGGAAAAAAATGTGCGCATAATTATCAGCGGAGGAGGAACGGGAGGACATATATTCCCGGCTGTATCCATTGCCAACGCCTTGAAGAAGCAACACCCTGATACGGAAATACTGTTTGTGGGTGCCGAGGGGCGCATGGAGATGCAGCGCGTTCCAGCCGCCGGATATCGGATTATCGGACTTCCGGTAGCCGGATTCGACCGGAAACATTTGTTGAAGAACATCGGTGTGTTGGTTAAATTGGTGCGCAGCCAACTGAAAGCTCGTAAGATAATCAAAGATTTCAAGCCACATGCAGCCGTGGGCGTGGGAGGATATGCCAGCGGTCCTACGCTGAAAGTGGCAGGAAGCATGGGAATCCCTACCTTGCTGCAAGAACAAAACTCGTATGCAGGTGTTACAAATAAACTACTGGCTAAGCAAGCCGCCAAGATTTGTGTGGCTTACGAAGGCATGGAGCGTTTTTTCGATAAAAATAAAATCATCTTGACAGGTAATCCCGTCCGGCAGAATCTGCTCGACACAAAACTAAGCCGTGAAGAAGCTGTCCGTTCGTTCGGGCTTGATACCACAAAGAAAACCGTATTGATTATCGGGGGGAGTTTGGGGGCACGTACCATCAACCGCTGTGTAATGCAAGGGCTGGAGAAAATAAAAGCATCCGGTGTACAGTTTATCTGGCAAACGGGTAAATTTTATATTGATGAGGCTAAAGCAGCAGTGAGACAGGCCGGCGAACTGCCCATGCTTTACGTAACAGACTTTATTGCAGACATGGCTACGGCTTACCGTGCCGCCGATTTGGTAATCAGCCGCGCAGGAGCCGGTTCGATTTCGGAACTCTGCCTGTTGGAAAAACCGGTAATCTTGGTTCCTTCGCCCAATGTGGCAGAAGACCATCAGACAAAAAACGCGCTGGCGCTGGTAAACAAGGATGCCGCCCTTTACGTAAAAGACAGTGAGGCTGCCGACAAGTTGCTCGACGAAGCCGTAAAAGCGGTCAACCAGCCCGAAACATTAAAAAAATTGAGTACGAACATTGCTAAGCTGGCTTTCAGAGATTCGGCAGACGTCATTGCCGCCGAAGTCTATAAGTTGGCATTAAACTATAAAGACAAACATGAACGTTAATACCATTGAGGCAGTTTATTTCATCGGAGCCGGAGGCATCGGGATGAGTGCCTTAGTCCGCTATTTTCTCTCGAAAGGAAAGAAAGTGGGCGGGTATGACCGCACCCCTACCGAGCTGACCGAAAAGCTGATAGCCGAAGGTGCTGCCATCCATTACGAAGAAAACGTTTCGCTTATACCCGCCGATTTCCTTAATCCGGCGAAGACGCTGGTGGTTTATACACCGGCTATCCCTGCCACCCATCAGGAGTTGGTTTATTTCAACGAGCATCACTTCGAAATCAAGAAGCGGGCGCAGGTATTGGGCATGTTGACCCATACGGAAAAAGGAATGTGTGTGGCTGGCACGCACGGTAAGACTACCACCTCGACGATGGCTGCTCACCTGCTTCATCAGTCGCATGTAGGGTGTAACGCCTTCTTGGGAGGCATATCAAAGAACTACGGAACCAATCTGCTGCTTTCCTCCGAAAGCGATTACGTGGTTATCGAGGCCGATGAGTTCGACCGTTCTTTCCACTGGCTCACACCGTATGCCACTGTTATTACGGCTGTTGACTCTGACCATCTGGACATTTACGGCACGCGGGAGGCTTACTTGGAAAGTTTCCGCAAATATACCTCACTGATTCAGCCGGGCGGCTATCTGATTATCAAGCAAGGGCTGGAGCTGCAACCCGACGTTCAGCTGGGTGTAACGGTTTATACCTATTCGGAAAAAGAGGGCGATTTTCATGCCGAAAACGTCCGCATATCGAACGGTGAGATTTATTTCGACTACGTTTCTCCGCTGGGTAACATTTCAGATATCCGGTTGGGTGTTCCTGTTTACATCAACATCGAAAACGGTATTGCGGCAATGGCACTGGCTCAGATTGGCGGAGCGAATCCCGAAGAAATCCGTCAGGCAATGGCAACCTTCAAAGGCGTAGACCGCCGCTTCGACTTCAAGATAAAAAATGAACATATTGTTTTTTTAAGCGATTATGCCCATCATCCGGCAGAAATCCGCCAAAGCATTCTTTCTATCCGTATGCTTTATCCGGATAAAAAGATTACGGCTGTTTTTCAGCCCCACCTGTACACCCGCACGCGAGATTTCTATCAAGACTTTGCCGATAGCCTTTCGTTGTTGGATGAGGTGATTCTGCTGGATATCTATCCGGCACGCGAACAGCCTATTCCGGGTGTAACTTCGCAACTGATTTATGATAACCTTCGTCCGGACATGAAAAAGTATATGTGCCGGAAAGAAGACTTGCTCGACATGCTGAAAAGCCTTCCGCTCGAAGTATTGATTACGCTGGGAGCGGGAGATATTGATAATTATGTTCCACAAATATATGAATTGTTGAATAACAGATGATAAAGCGGATTTTAACAGTCTGTATCGTATTTGTATTGTCGGCATACTTGGTGGTGGCAGTAACGGCGTTTAACCGCAAACCCGATGACCGGATTTGCAAAGGGGTGGAGCTTGTAGTGAAAGACAAGGTAAACTACGGATTCATTACCGAGAAAGGCATCATACAACTTTTGAAGAAAAAACAGGTTTATCCGGAAGGAAAAGCCACAGGAACCATTAACGTACGTGCGTTGGAGGATGTGCTTTCACACCATCCGTTCGTCCGCGAAGCAGAGTGTTATCTTACTTCGGGCGGAAAAGTAGGCATTGAAATCTACCAACGCATTCCCCTGTTGCATGTTTTCAGCAGTAATGGAGATAATTATTATGTAGACGATGAAGGGAAAATCATGGCATCGCCCGGACAATCCATCCATGTGCCGATAGCCACCGGCTTCATCGACCGCAAATACGCCCAAACCGAATTATATAGCTTGGGTAAATTTCTGCAGACTGATCCTTTCTGGAACGCACAAGTGGAACAAATCAACGTAACGCCCAAACAAGAACTCGAAATTGTTCCCCGTGTAGGCGATCATATTCTTTTTCTTGGAAAAGGCGGTGATTATCAAGAAAAATTCAGTAAATTGCAAACCTTTTATAAAGAGGCGCTGAATCGGGTGGGCTGGAACAAGTACAGTCGCATCAGCGTAGAGTTTAACAATCAGATTATTTGTACAAAAAAATAGAAGCAAGATATGGCAGCAACGGAGTTTATAGCAGCAATCGAACTGGGATCTACTGAGATTACCGGCATTGCAGGAAAGAAGAATGCCGACGGGAGCATACAGGTTCTTGCGTATGCCGCCGAACATTCTTCAGACTGTATCAAAAAAGGAGCAATCTATAATCTGGATAAAACGACGCAGAGCCTTACTTCGGTTATCAAAGAACTGGAGAAACAGCTTCAGGCTTCAATCAAGAAAGTGTATGTAGGGGTAGGCGGACAATCCGTCAGAAGCATTCGGAACACGGTATCAAAGCAATTAGGCGAAGAAACCAAAATTTCGCAAGCATTGGTAGACAGCCTGATGCAAAGCAATAAAGAAGTGCCGCTGATTGATCAGGAAATCCTCGCGGTAGAGGTACAAGAATATAAAGTGGGCAACAGCCTGCTGACTGAACCGGTAGGAGTTTCTACCAACTTCATCGAAGGACGTTACCTGAATATCATTGGCAGACATACGCTGAAAAGTAACATCAAACAGTGCTTCCGCTTGGCAGGTTATGAAATAGCCGATTACCTGCTCTCGCCATTGGTTACTGCCAATGCGGTACTGAATGAAAACGAAATCCGTTCGGGTTGTGCGCTGGTCGACTTAGGGGCAGACACCACCACGGTTTCTGTATACAAGAATAAAATATTGCGCCATCTTGCCGTAATACCTTTGGGCAGCAGCAACATAACAAAGGATATTTGCAGTCAGCAAATCGAAGAAGAAGATGCCGAGCAACTGAAGTTGCACTACGGAAAAGCCTGTATCGAGGCTGCCGATAGCGAAGAGGAAGACGTTGACCAAGAATATACGGTAGAAGGCAAATACAGCATCCGTGCCAGTGTGTTAGACGATATCATCGAAGCCCGTGTGACAGAAATTATCGACAATGTGTGGAATCAGATAAAACTTTCTACCTACAACGACAAGCTGATGGCGGGAATCATCCTCACCGGAGGCGGCTCGAACCTGCCAGACATCGAGAAGGCTTTCAGACGCACTACCAAGATTGACAAAATCCGCATCGCACGGAGCGGACAAATTGCCGTAAGCGGAGGAATCGCTTTGCGCGAAGACGGTACGCAGAATACGCTTGTAGGATTGCTGGCAGCGGGAAAAGACAACTGCTGTAAGGTAGATCCGCATAAGCAGATTAACATGTTCGACCAGCAGGAGGAGGATAAGAAAAAAGAAGAACTGTTGCAAGAACAGATACGAAAGGCGGAAGAAGAAAACAAAAGACGCGCGGATGAAGCACGTCAGAAGCTACTTTTGCAACAGAAAGAGCAGCAAGAGAAAGAACGTGCGCAGAAACGCTTGGATGAGTGTAACAAATACTTGTCGGAAGCTGCACGCCTAAAAAAAGAAAAATCATATAAAGAGGCGCTCGAACAAGTGGACTTGGCTCGTGCAATGAGAATTTCGGAAAAGATGGCGGAAATCGACCAAATGGAAGAAAGCATCAAAGCCGATAAAAAGGAGAACAAATGGTTCAGTCGCTTTAGAGAGAAAATGTTGAGAGAGATTTGGGATGACGATTCAACCAAGAAATAAAACAAGTATTCACCGCATAAAAATAAATAATACATTATGTCTGACGAAATTAACATGCCTTTCAATTTTCCGAAAGACGCACCCCATATCATCAAAGTAATCGGTGTAGGCGGAGGCGGTGGAAATGCCGTCAACCACATGTACCGTGAAGGTATACACGACGTAACGTTTGTGATTTGTAATACCGATAACCAAGCACTCGACGAATCGCCCGTCCCCATCAAGCTCCAGTTGGGACATGAAGGATTGGGAGCGGGTAACCGTCCGGAACGTGCACGTGCAGCGGCTCAAGAGAGTATCGAAAGCATTAAAGATATGCTGAACGACGGATGTAAAATGGTGTTCATCACGGCAGGAATGGGTGGAGGAACCGGTACCGGAGCCGCACCTATCATCGCCAAAACCGCAAAGGAAATGGGCATTCTTACCGTGGGTATCGTTACCATTCCGTTCTTATTCGAAGGAAACAAGAAAATCGACCAAGCACTGGACGGCGTGGAAGAGATGAGCAAGCACGTCGATGCCCTGCTGGTTATCAATAACGAACGCTTGCGCGATGTGTATTCAGACATCAGTGTGCTGAACGCCTTTGGTAAGGCAGACGATACCTTGTCGGTTGCCGCCAAAAGCATTGCCGAAATCATTACCGTACGTGGTAATATCAACCTCGACTTCAACGATGTGAAGACGGTACTGAAAGACGGTGGTGTGGCTATCATGAGTACCGGTTACGGTGAAGGCGAAGGACGAGTAACGCAGGCTATCAACGATGCGCTTCACTCTCCGCTGCTGAATAATAACGACATCTTCAACTCGAAGAAGATTCTTTTCAATATCTCATACAGCGCAAGCAACAACGAGTTGATGATGGAGGAAATGAACGAAGTACATGAGTTTATGACTCGTTTCAGTTCCGACGTAGAAACCAAGTGGGGATTGTATATCGACGATTCGCTGGAGCGGAAGGTGAAATTCACCATCTTGGCTACCGGATTCGGCATCAAGGCTGTTCCGGGAATGGAAGTACGCATTACTGCCGAAGAACAGAAACGTTTGGAAGAACAGGAGGAGAAAGAACAGAAGAACGACGAACGCCGCTCGCAGTATTACGGTGACAGTATCCATCGGAACAACCGGAAACCGCGCCGCCGTCACTCGTACATCTTCAGTCCGGACGACCTGAATAACGACGATATCATCAGCATGGTGGAAACCACTCCTACCTATAAGCGGACCAAATCGGAACTGGAAGCCATTCAGACCAAAGCTACGGCGGAAGAAATTTCTATCCACAAGGGTGAGAACGGAAGCGCCGACTCAATGACGATTACATTTTAACGAATAACAGCTAAATACAAAAAGACTATGGATTTATTTGAACAAATCAGCAACGATATCAAAGAGGCTATGAAAGCCAAAGACAAGGTTCGTCTTGAAACCTTGCGTAACGTAAAGAAGTTTTTCCTCGAAGCTAAAACAGCTCCGGGTGCAAACGATACGCTGACCGATGAGGCTGCACTGAAAATCATGCAGAAATTGGTAAAACAAGGTAAAGATTCGGCTGCCGTGTACGAAGGTCAGGGACGTGCCGACCTTGCCGAAGAGGAAATGGCTCAGGTGCGTGTCATCGAGACTTACCTGCCGAAACAGTTGTCTGCCGAAGAACTTGAAGTGAAACTGAAAGAAATCATTGCCCGCGTAGGAGCTACCAGCGGAAAAGACATGGGCAAAGTAATGGGTGTGGCTTCTAAGGAACTTGCCGGACTGGCGGAAGGTCGCGCCATCTCAGCCAAAGTAAAAGAGCTGCTTGCTTAGAGTTTGTTTAAATTTTGCTCGGCTTTAGTTTGGAATTGTTTTCGAGGATGAAAACGAGGAAACAGACCGGAAACAAACTCAAAGGGAAGCTGATAAAAACAACTTATCGGAAAATTTAAACAGGCTCTTAATATTTATCTAATTTTTTGTCTTCATAAAAAGAGGAAGAGAGGGCTGCATCATTCGTGGATGCAGCCCTTTTCGTAAGATTTCATCCCAAACGATACATGCTTTATAACCGACGTATTTCCTCGTTTGCCGCTCCCGTTCCCTTATACTTGCTCTTTGTCATGTTAAAGCGATAGGTTACCGTAAGTTTTACTTGGCGGAAATTGTAGGTATCCTCATACGTGTTTACTATCAGCGCGCTGTATTGTATGCCTTTCTGACGTGAATGAGAGTGTTTGAGAAGAGGCAACCTTAATCAGTTCTTTATGCGACTTATATCCCATGAAACTGACAGAAATCACGTAGTTGCCGGGCTTGACATCGGCGAGTGTAAACTGTCCGTTGTCATCGCTTATCGTACCTCCCACAAGGGTTGTGCTGTCCGGTTTCAACAGGGCAATGGAAGCATACGAGATTGCTTGCCGGTTCTTGTCTGTCACCTCTCCCTTCAGTGAGAAATTCTGTGCATACGCGATGATAGAAACTAAAAGTGCAAAGGCAGATAAACATAAGGCTCTCTTCATAATTTCAGTATTAAATGTGGATATTACATACGTTTTCTTTGTTCTTGTCCTGCCCCTGTGCCGCGATACTTGCTCTTGGTAGAGTTGAACTTATAGCGCAAGGTCAGTACAAACTGTCGGCTGTCGAATCTGTTTTCTTGGTGAATGGTATAATAGCCACACCGCAGCAAGTTGTATTCCCGGTTCTTATGAAACAAGTCCGTACCCCGCAACTCGATGCTAAGCGCATCGTTCAAGAAACTTTTACATACCGATACGTCTACGTTGTTGGTGGCATGATTCAGATATATGTTTTGGTAATCGCCCTTGCTCCGTACACGCACGTCCAAGCCCAACATGAAATCTGCAGGAAGTTCCCACGTGTTGTTGAAAGTACCGATATACAAGGGTTGATTCATCCGTATGGGAATTCCGTTCGACTCGATGGTCAGCCATTGTTTCTGTACGCCTACGCTCCATACCGGCGACCAGCATCCAATTTTAGGCGAAGCCGACAGGAAAGCGCTGAACAAAGGCACAGCCTCATCGAAGTTTTTGTAACGTATCATGATTTGTGAACCGTCTGCCTGTTGAAGGTCTGCCCAATACATAATCCAGTCTTTTTGTCGGATATACGACATGGTGAATTGCATGAAACGCCATACGCCGGAAAGCGTTACATCGTGAATGATGGTAGGACGGATGGCAGGATTTCCCGTTTGCAGGGTGTAGCGGTTTACATAGCTGATGTTGTTGCTCAGGTTGCGGTAAGAAGGGCGTACCGTTTTCGAGGTATAACTCAGTTGTGCCTGCACCTGCCCTATCCGGGTGTCGAACGATGCGTGTGGAAACAGGTTGTCGAACGTGCGGCTTTGGTCGTCCATGCGCTTGTTGTCTTCATAGTAATTGAATTTCACATGCTCGTAACGCAGTCCCAGTGCAAGGCTTCCGAAGGGAAAAGACTTGCTGTATTCGGCAAAAGCGGTGGCATTGATTTCTTTGATTTTGCTCAGCGAAGTCGGTACGTAGTCTTCTTCGTTCAGGTAATTGTCTTCTCGATGGGTATAGGTGGCTTCGCTTCCTACGGCAAAACTTCCGTTGAAAAGCGGAAAAGAAAGGGTAAGATTGGCGGCAACCAACTTATTGCTGACCTGATTAAGCGAGTGAACATCCCTATTTTCGGTTTCGGCACTCGTCTCGTTTACCACCGAATTACGGTCGTACCCGTCTTGATAATAATCAGCATTGAAGTCTAATGTGGTTTGGTTTATCTTTCCGTTATAATAGGCACTCAGCGCATGACCCGGTTTATACTTCGCCCGGTCTGTACGATAAGAGTTCAGATAATCATATTCCGTACCGTTCACTTGTACTAAGTTGTTGTCTTCCGAAGTATTCAGGAAATCGAAATCTTTATTTATGGTATATTTGATACCCAGCGAGTGGGCTTCGTTGATGAGGCGGTTTACTCCCACGTCGGCGCGAATCTTTTGCCGGCTGTCTTCCACCCGCATATCGTCATTATGGTTCCATCGGTCTGTCCCTACCACCGTCTGGTTGATGTCCGACTGTTGTTCAACCTTCTGCTTCTGATATTCCACCGAAGCGAAAACGTCCCAATCGTTATGCCGGTAATTCAAGTTCAGTTGGTCTGTCAGGTCAACATTTTCCGACTGATAGTAACTGGAGCGGAGGTTGAAACCCAAGCCGTCTCCCTGACGTTTCGCTGTACGGATGCGCACTACGGCTTTCACCGTTGCGTCGTAACGCGCACCGGGGTTGCGGATAACCTCCACACTTTTTATTTCATCGGAATTCAGTTGCTCCAGTTCCGACAAGTCGCGCACCTTGCGTCCGTTGATGTAAATCAGCGGAGTACCTTTGCCGAACACCTCGAACCCATCCTTCTGTTTGGTGATGCCGGGAATCTTGCCCAACACATCGTTGGCAGACCCCGCCTTGCTGAGTACGCTGTTTTGCACGTTGGTTACCAACGCATCGCCCTGCATACGTGTAACGGGCAGATTTGCCTTTACCACCACTTCGCCTAGCAGTTGCGCATCAGACTCTAATCGGATGATGCCCAAATCCGGAACCTCACACGGCTTATACGCCGTGGTGTAGCCGATGGAAGAAAAACGAAGAAGTCCGCCGGCTTCATGAGCCGGTAAGGAGAATACGCCCTGCTCATCGCTCACCGTTCCGGTAACAAATGCAGAATCCGGTAATGACAGTAATACTACGTTGGCATACGGAAGCGGCTGGTTATCCGCATCTACTATCTTTCCTCTTACCGTTTGCGAATAAAGCGGATAAGAGGTTATAAACAACATTGCTATCAGAATCAGTCTGTGAATTTTCATATCTCGTTTGTTTTTTCAGGAACAAATGTAAACCCTTCCAATCCGTTCGTAGGATATTGGTTTAATAATTTACGCCCGTATGGATAAAGATTAGAACGGATAAGGATTGGTTTAACTGTTTCACTGCATGATTTTTATAACCCACTTGCGGGGTTGTATAACTCACCATGCCGGGTTATATAACCCACCCTGCCGGGTCGTATAACTCGCTCTGCCGGGTTATAAACTTATTCGGGACATTTTGATAAATTTGTCGGCCGGATATGAAAAATGTATGGAATAAAAGAATTAAGAGCCTGTCGTTTAAATTTTTCTATTATCTATGTCGGTCTTTTGTATATTATCAATTCTATTTCTACTTTTGTAACAATTAAATGGTAAAACGGGGATAAATAAACCGATTTTAATCTTAAGAACACAATTTACATTACATTTTAGAAACAACGAAAAACTACCATTATGAGATGTATATCTTTTGATAAACTTTGTCTTATCCATAACCTGATTTACCGGCAGGGCACGGGAACACCGGAAGAGTTTGCCGAAAAAGTAGGACTCTCGCGGTCGCAGTTGGGAAAATATCTGAGCTACTTCCGCTACGACCTGAAAGTAGACGTGGCATACGACCGCTACCGGCAGACGTATTATTACGATGGCGAAGATTTCTTTTCGGTATTGCAGACCACGCTTTGCCACGCATAACCGAAACATCGGCTTTCGATTATCCTTTGTTTTCTTTACCTTTGCAAAAACAAAGGATATACATCATGAAGAAATTGGTTTTTGCAACAAACAATGCCCACAAGTTGGACGAAATCCGTGCCATTTTGGGCAGCAAAGTAGAGGTTCTGAGCCTGAAAGACATCCGGTGTGATGCCGACATTCCCGAAACGGCAGATACGTTGGAGGGGAATGCCGCACTGAAAGCCGAATATATTTACCAGCATTACGGACTGGACTGTTTTGCCGACGACACCGGACTGGAAGTAGAGGCGCTTAACGGAGCGCCGGGTGTGTATTCCGCCCGTTACGCCGGAGGCGAGGGACACGACTCGGAAGCCAACATGAAGAAACTGCTTGCCGAACTGAAGGGCATTGCCAACCGAAACGCCCGTTTCCGTACCGCCATCTGCCTGATTGAAAGCGGAGAAAAACATTTGTTTGAAGGCATCGTAAAGGGCAGCATCATCGAAGAAAAACGCGGAGATTCAGGCTTCGGCTATGACCCTATATTCGTCCCCGAAGGATATACCGAAACGTTTGCCGAAATGGGCAACGAAGAAAAAAACAAAATCAGCCACCGCGCACGTGCCGTGGAGCAACTGTGCAAGTATCTGAATAATCAGTAAACACAGTATGTTAGAGAGAGATTATATCATGCGCCTCATCCGCCAGTTTTTCGAAGCATTGGAAAAGCTCATCGAGTCGCGCAACAAAAAAGAACCCGCAACGATTCAGGCGGAGTTCGGACAGATGTATACCGCTTACTTCGGTAAACCGGACACGTTTTTCTACGGACGGAGCGCAGACGAGATTCTGAATTTCCTGCGTGAAACCTATAAACCGAAGGAATTCCTCCCCCGCTTGGAGATGCTTGCCGACCTGATATATTACCACGGAACCATAAAAACGGAAGAAACGGAACGGAAAATGTTTTTCCGAAAGTCACTCGCCTTGTTAGAATATTTAGATGCCCACAGCGATACTTTTTCTTTTGAAAGACGAAGAAAAATATCGGATATACGGAAGCAGACAGACCAATAAGCGAAATGTTTATTCTTTTTCCATGAAAAAATACGTTTTTTACAGCAAAATATCAGAATAATAAAAAAGTTTTTCTACATTTGCTTACAAAATGATATGTAACAAGACAATTTTAGTTTATGGAAAAAATTGACAAACTTGACAGGCAGATTCTGGAAATCATTTCGCAGAACGCCCGTATTCCGTTTAAGGATGTGGCTGCCGAATGCGGAGTTTCGCGTGCAGCCATCCACCAGCGTGTTCAGCGCCTGATTGATTTGGGAGTCATCATCGGCTCAGGCTATCATGTGAATCCTAAGAGCTTGGGATACAGCACGTGTACTTATGTAGGTATCAAATTGGAAAGAGGCTCGATGTATAAAAGCGTGGTAGCCGAACTGAAGAAAATCCCTGAAATCGTGGAATGTCACTTCACAACGGGTCCGTACACCATGCTGACCAAACTATATTCTACCGACAACGAACATCTGATGGATTTGCTGAACTCGAAAATTCAAGAAATTCCCGGCGTAACGGCTACCGAAACCTTGATTTCTTTAGAGCAGAGCATCAAGAAAGAAATCCCCATCCGTAAAGGAGAAGACGAATGACGGAGTGGATGGCTGATTATCACATAGGCGGCATCGTAGTGGGAATTTGTACGTTCCTCATTATCGGGCTGTTTCATCCGGTGGTGGTGAAAGCGGAATATTACTGGGGCACACGATGCTGGTGGCTGTTCCTGTTACTGGGGGTGGCAGGTATCATTGGTTCGGTAATGGTTCATAACCTTGTGTTTTCCTCACTGCTGGGTGTATTCTCGTTTTCCTCATTCTGGACCATCAAAGAGCTGTTCGAACAACGCGAACGGGTAAAAAAAGGATGGTTCCCGATGAATCCGAAACGGAAGAGCGAATATGATAAAGAGTAAAGTCCTGTATTGCAATAAACAAAAAGGGTTGCCGCATCACGCGGTAACCCTTTCTTGTATTGAGTTAGTAATTTTAATTTGAGAGAATTGAAACTTCGCAGCTTCGTGTGTTTGTTTTAAGAAAGTACTAACTATATATAAAAGCAAATGAAAATGTTCATTGTTTATGGTTTCTTCCCACTACGGGAGGTTGTTCGGTAACCTTTTCCAACGGCGACTTTACCGAATCGCCTTCGTATGCTACCTGCGGATCGGTAGAACGGCGTTCAAACTGGTCGTGAACGTAAATGACTCCCGCACCATTGCCGTCTGAGAGCGAATGTTTCATCACTCCGCCTACACTGAATATCAATGCGATTACAGCGGCAGCCTTGAACAGCGGCATGAAACGTGTTTGCAACGTCAGACGGCGAGCCTTTACCGTGGGCCGTTCTATTTCTTCCAAGATGCGCTTGTCAAAGTCGCTGCCTAATCCTATCTCCTGTTCACTCTTCTGGTAGGCAAACAAAGATTTGTAACGCAGCAGATGGGCCGGTATTTCCGTCTGGCTGAAGAACATGCGCAGAATCTGTTCCTCCTCTGCCGAGGTCTCACAGTCCCAGTACCGTTCTATCAGTTGTTCGATGTATTTATAGTCCATACGCATCAATTTCGTTATATTTTAATCTAATTCGCTGTCTTGCCCGGAAAAGATTTACTTTCACTTGCTCTTCCGTCAAGCCCATTATTTCGGCAATCTCCTTGTAACTTTTCCCTTCAATATCGCGCAGTTGGAATATCGTGCGCTGCTTTTCAGGGAGTTCGTTAACCAAACGATGAATCAAGTGCAGTTGCTCGTCCCGCTCCATTTGCCTGTCGGGGGTAACGCCGTCGGTCAACTCCTGCGTTTCGGGAGTAAGTTCCATATTCTGCGCTTCCTTTCTCTGGCTGCGGTCGATGGCGAGATTACGTGTAACGGTCAGACAGTAGGCTTCTACCGATTCCAATGTCTGCCATTCATCGCGCTTGTTCCACACCCTAATCAGCGTATCCTGTACAATATCTTCCGCCTCGGCACGATTTAACGTAATGCGAAGCGCCAGCCTGAAGAGTTTATCTTTCAGGGGGAGTATATCGTTTCGGAAACTGATTTCTTCCATCGCTTTCTATAATAATGACGGGTGAGTAGCAGAAATGTTACACTCACCCGTCGATTTTTTTTGAATTATTTTTTGATTACCGTACCTGCATCCTGATTAATGGCTGAAGCTAAGGTGATTATAACCCGGCTGACGCCTGCTTCGACGGCAGAAAAAGAGTTTTCTAATTTCGGAATCATTCCGCCTTGTATCACACCCTCTGCTACGTATTGCCGGAACAGTTCGGGGGTAATGACTGGGATTACGCTGTCGTCATCATCGGCATCGCGCAATACGCCTTTCTTTTCGAAGCAATAAACCAATGTAACATCGAACAGCTTGGCAAGGGCTTTGGCTGTTTCGCCTGCAATGGTATCTGCGTTGGTGTTAAGCATATTGCCTTTACCGTCGTGAGTGAGCGGCGCCATCACCGGAACAATGTTCTGATGAATCAGCGAAGCAAGCATTTCGCCGTTTACTGCTTCCACGTCTCCCACAAAACCATAATCCACATCCTTTACCGGGCGTTTTACCGAACGGATAACATTTAAGTCGGCACCCGTCAGTCCGATGGCATTTACTCCCTTAGCCTGCAATCCGGCAACGATGTTTTTATTGACCAGTCCGCCATAAACCATCGTTACTACCTTTAAGGTTTCGGCATCGGTGATACGGCGACCGTTTACCATTTGGCTCTCTATGCCTAATTGGGCAGCCAGCTTGGTAGCCGAACGTCCTCCGCCGTGTACAAGCAGCTTGTAACCCGGCAGAGCGGAAAAGTTGTCTAACAGTTGGTTAAGCGTATCTGCTTCTTCCACTATTTTTCCACCTACTTTTATTATAGTCAGTTTCTCCATGTGCTTTACATTAGCAGATTATTCCAAATAAGTATATCCGTAAAGTCCCGAACGGTAATTGGCCAAGAACTCTTTTCCTTCTTCCAAAGAGATTTTGCCTTCTTTCACCGACTTCGTAACCCATGTTTCCAGTGTGCGCACTAACTTCTTGGGATTATATTGTACGTAATCCAATACCTCGGCAACTGTTTCTCCGTCGATGACTTGATCGATGGTATAGCCTTTTTCGTTTACGCTGACGTGAACGGCATTGGTATCGCCAAACAGATTGTGCATATCTCCTAATATTTCCTGATAAGCCCCAACAAGAAATACGCCGATATAGTAAGACTCTTTTGCCTTAATGGTATGTACCGGAAGGTCGTGAGACACGTTCCGTGTAGAAACGAAGTTTGCAATCTTTCCGTCCGAGTCGCAAGTTATATCCTGCAAGGTGGCTGTACGGTCGGGACGCTCGTCTAAACGCTGTATCGGCATAATGGGGAATATTTGGTCAATAGCCCATGAATCCGGCAGCGACTGGAAGAGCGAGAAATTACAGAAATATTTGTCAGCTAACAGCTTGTCTAAATTACGGAACTCATCGGGTGCATGTTTTAATCCGGATGCAATCTGATTGATTTCCCGCGTAACCGACCAATACATCCGTTCGATTTGAGCACGTGTCTTGAGGTCCACAATTCCATGGCTGAATAAATCCAACGACTCTTCGCGAATCTGCTGTGCGTCATGCCATGCTTCCAGCATACGGCTTTGGTTCAGGTTGTCCCAGATTTGATAAAGCTCCTGTACCAATTCGTGGGCATCCGGACTCACTTCAAAGTCCTCGTCCATCTCAGGCAGGGAAGCCGTTTCAAGCACCTCGAATATCAGTACCGAGTGGTGTGCCGTAAGCGAACGTCCGCTTTCAGTAATAATATTCGGATGCGGAATGTTATTCTTGTTGCTTGCGTCTACCATGATAGAGATGGAGTCGTTGACATATTCTTGGATGGAATAGTTTACGCTGCTTTCGCTGTACGACGAGCGTGTACCGTCATAATCCACACCCAAACCTCCGCCAATGTCGACAAACTCAACAGGGAAGCCCAACTGATAAAGTTGCACGTAAAATTGAGATGCCTCGCGCAAAGCCGTTTTGATGCGACGTATTTTGGTTACCTGACTGCCGATATGGAAATGAATCAACTTCAAGCAATCCCGCATTTCTTTCTTTTCCAAGAAATCGAGCGCTTCGAGCAGTTCACTCGATGTCAGTCCGAACTTGCTTGCGTCTCCACCGCTCTCTTCCCATTTTCCGCTGCCCGATGAAGCCAGCTTGATACGGATACCGATATTGGGGCGGACATTCAACTGTTTTGCCATCTTGGCAATCAGACGGAGTTCGTTCAGCTTTTCTACCACAAGGAAAATACGCTTTCCCATCTTCTGAGCCAGTAAAGCAAGCTCAATGTAACTTTCATCCTTATATCCGTTGCAGATAATCAGCGAATCAGAGTCGGTATTAATCGCTATGACTGCATGAAGTTCCGGTTTCGACCCTGCTTCCAGTCCCAGATTAAATTTTTTTCCGTGGCTGATTATCTCTTCTACTACGGGCTGCATTTGGTTCACCTTAATCGGATAAATGATAAAGTTTTCGCCTCCATAGCCATATTCTTTGGCAGCCAAATCAAAACAGTTCGATATTTTTTCGATTCGATTGTCCAAAATGTCCGGGAAACGTACCAGCATAGGAGCTGTCACGTCTCTTAATTGCAGTTCATCGACCAGTTCTTTCAGGTCGACAGCTACGCCGTCTTTACGCGGAGTTACTACTACATGACCTTTGTCATTAATACCAAAGTACGAAACACCCCACCCCGTAATGTTGTAGAGTTCTTCAGAATCTTCAATACGCCATTTTCTCATTTCACAACATAAAAATTCAAATTAATATTTGGATTTACGATAACAACTCTTTCAGTCGGCGGACAGATTCGCTTATCTGCTCCCGATTTTCCAATTTCTCGCCGTTAAAGCGAAAGTGCGCCTGTTCATAAAAAGGCAAACGTCTTTTCAAAGTAGAAATAATTGTATTCATCAGTTCTTCGTCGGTTTTGTTTGCCAACAGCGGGCGCTTGGCTTTTGCGACTTTCAGTCGGCGGAACAAGACATCGGGATGCACATCCAAGAACACCGTGTCGCCGGCAGCATTCATATACTCCATGTTATCGAAAAAACAAGGAGTTCCTCCTCCGCAAGCTATCACCGTATCCTCAAATTCACCTGCTTCGTGAAGCATTTTCCGTTCCAGTTCCCGGAAACCGGCCTCACCTTGTTTGGCGAACAAATCACTGATAGATTGATGCATACGTTCTTCAATGTACCAATCCAAATCGATGAAAGCCAATTCGTTCTCGCGGGCGTATGCTTTTCCCAACGTAGTTTTGCCCGAACCCATATAACCGATTAAAAAGATACGTTTCATTTTTTCTTCTTTGTTGCCTTCGTCGCTTTTGCCACAGCTTTGGGTTTACGGATTTCTTCTTTGCTTTTTTGCAGTTCGATTAACTTCAGGCAAGCCTCCGCATCCAAGTTGTTGGCATCGAATTCGGCCGGTATCTTGTAATTAGCTTTTTGATAACTGATATAAGGGCCGAAACGTCCGTTCAATACCTTCAGGTCAGGATAATCTGCAAATTCATGGATTACCTTTTTGGCATCCATCTCGATTTTCTTCTGAATCAGTTCTTGAGCCTCTTCCAATGTAACGCTCATCGGGTCAACATCTTTCGGGATGGAAGCAAATTTATTGTCGTAACGGATGTACGGTCCAAACTTGCCGATACCTACGCTGATGGGTTTTCCTTCCCATTCGCCCAATGTACGCGGAAGTTTAAACAAGTCGAGCGCCTCTTCCAGCGTAATGGTCTCCATCGAAAATTCCTTTCTCAGCGGAGCAAAACGCGGTTTTTCATCTTCTCCCACAGCTCCTACCTGAACCACGGGTCCGAAACGTCCGATCTTAACCGACACTTGTCGCCCGCTTACAGGGTCTGTCCCTAAAATGCGTTCGCCTTTCGCCTTACTGGTATTTGCTTCTTTCGTATCAGTAACCAGCGGATGGAAATCATCATAGAAATGTTCCATCATGTTGGTCCAAGTACATTCACCTTCGGCAACTTCATCGAACTCTTTCTCTACTTTCGCCGTGAAATTATAATCCATAATCATCGGGAAGTATTCCATCAGAAAGTCGTTGACTACGATACCCACATCGGTAGGCATCAGTTTGTTCTTTTCGCTTCCGGTAACCTCGGTGCGTGTCGTTTCCGTTATATTGTCGCCGGTGAGTTGCAGTACCTCGTAAGAACGCTGCACTCCTTCGCGGCTTCCTTTTACTACATAATCGCGGTTTTGTATCGTAGAGATGGTGGGCGCGTAAGTAGACGGACGCCCGATGCCTAATTCCTCTAACTTGCGAACCAAGCTGGCCTCGGTATAGCGTGAGGGGGGCTGAGAAAAACGCTGAGTAGCCGTAATGTCTTTCCGTGTCAGCATTTCTCCTATTTCTATATGAGGAAGCAGACGGCTTTCGTCCTCCTGTTCACTGTCTTCATCGTACGATTCTTTATATACACGCAAGAAACCGTCGAAGATAACGATTTCACCCGTAGCCGTAAATTTGTTTGTCTGTCCGCTGATAGAAATCGTAGCCGTTGTTTTTTCCAACTCGGCATCCGACATTTGTGAAGCCAACGTACGCTTCCATATCAAATTATACAGATACACTTCCTGCCATGTGCCTTCGATGGTTTCGTTCGACATATAAGTGGGTCGGATTGCCTCGTGAGCTTCCTGTGCCCCTTTGGTCTTCGTAGCAAACTGCCGGGTGTGTACATATTTCTCTCCCATCAGCTCCAGTATGGTCGTGCGGCTGGAGTCTAACGCCAACTCTGAAAGATTTACAGAGTCGGTACGCATGTACGTAATCAATCCGTTTTCGTACAAACGCTGGGCAATAGACATGGTTTGTGCCACCGTAAATCCCAATTTACGCGCAGCCTCTTGCTGGAGGGTAGAGGTGGTAAACGGCGGTGCCGGAGATTTCTTTATCGGTCGGGTAACAATATCTTCTATCGTAAATTGAGCATTTTTACAACTGTCAAGAAACTGTTGCGCTTCTTCTTTAGTCTTAAAACGTTGATTTAATTCCGTTTTTATTTCAGCCCCTTCTGCATTGGTAAATACAGCCGTTACGCGGTATGACGGTTCGCTGACGAAAGCATGTACCTCTCGCTCTCGTTCTACGATTAAACGTACGGCAACCGACTGCACACGTCCGGCAGATAAAGCCGGTTTGATTTTTCTCCACAACACGGGCGACAATTCAAACCCCACGATACGGTCGAGCACGCGCCGCGCCTGCTGCGCATTAACCAAATCAATGTTTATTTCGCGCGGATGCTTGATTGCATATTTGATCGCATTCGGAGTAATTTCGTGGAATACAATACGTTTGGTTTTCTCCGGAGTCAGTCCGAGAACTTCATACAAATGCCATGATATAGCTTCTCCCTCTCGGTCTTCATCGGAAGCCAACCAAACCATATCCGCTTTATCTGCTTCAGCCTTCAGTTTTTTCACAATCGCTTCTTTGTCCGCCGGTATTTCGTAAAGCGGTTCAAAATGGTTTTTAATATCTACGCTGAGATCAGATTTTTTCAAGTCGCGTATATGCCCGTAGCTCGAAAGCACTTTATAGCCTTCGCCTAAAAACTTTTCAATAGTTTTTGCCTTTGCCGGAGATTCGACTATTACAAGATTATTTTGCATAATATTAATGTATTCCCTTTAATTTGTGGCAAATGTATAAAAAAAGCAGAAACATACCTTATATTTCTGCTCTTTCTTAAAATTTGTTTGAATTTTACCGCCAAACAGTCATAATATACCGGTCAATCTGACCTCGAACAACCTTGAAAAAACACAACGTTTTGTTTTTTTTATTTCATGCGGATAAACTCACCTGTTCTATTCGGAGAACTCAACCTCTTTTCGAATAGAATTTTCTCAGGCTTTAAAAGAGAAAAAGTTTTCCAAAATTTGTGAGTATCGGAAAAATGACTTACCTTTGCACTGCAATTAAGCGAAACAGTTGCCCAGATGGCGGAATCGGTAGACGCGCTGGTCTCAAACACCAGTGGAGTAACATCCATCCCGGTTCGACCCCGGGTCTGGGTACAAGAAAAATAGCTAAGTATTTGTAAATCAAATATTTAGCTTTTTTCTTTTTAGTAAGATGTTCCCAAAATGTTCCCGAATATCCTAAGTTCCCAACATATAGGATTTATAAAAACTCGTTTTGTTTATCTCCCAAAAGTTTAGATGTCATATCTTTGCAAAAAACAACATGAAAAAGGTCAGTGGTCTGCAAATTGGACATTCTTCTATTAAAGACAAGGATTTCAAGATAGAATGTGACGTTATAAACGATAAGAATGTGGAAGTTCCATTTTCACATCGTCATTATTTTTATGCTATATATTGGATACATGAAGGTAATGGAATGCATATCATAGATTTTGAAGAATATGAAATGAGGCCAGACAGAGTGTTTTTTATCAAACCAGAACAAGTTCATTTCATGCAGATTGAGGGAAGTCTGAAATATTCAGCTTTGCAATTCACAGAAGATTTTATGATTCCAATAAATTCGAAAGTAGAAAAAGAGATTCCTGTATATATAGATATTGACAAGAACGAAAAGTCTCGAATAGAAATATTATTCAATCAAATTCAAAAAGAATCCGTCAGTCGTCTACCCAATTCTACAGTTATAATTCGTTCGGAAATAAATACTTTATTATTGGATTTGGAAAGGATGGCTATGCCCATATCAAATTTTTCGATTTTGCCTGACTTACTGTGTAAGTATAGAGAAATGATTGATAAGAATTTCATTAAGGAACGTCAAGTTCAGTTTTATGCAACTCAACTTGGGGTCTGCCCAAACTATATGAATGTGCTTACAAGGAAGTTCTTGGGAAAATCAGCATTAGAGCTTATAAATGAGCGTACTGTATTGGAAATAAAAAGAATGCTTTTACGTTCAGATTTTACTATTTCTGAAATAGCCTATAGATTAGGTTTTAATGAACTTTCCTACTTTTCTCGCTTTTTTAGGCTCAAAACTGGAATGACTCCTCAAAAATTTAGAGATTCAATGAATAAAATGTACCAATAATGATATATTCTGTGTAAATAGTTAATGTTCGCTGTTTCATAACTTTGCAAAGTGAATTTAATAGTAAAGATATGGAACATAGAAATGAAATCGAAAAATTAGAGAAATCTCAGGGAGAGAAAAAAACTGCATTTGTGGTATTGTTCTCTGCGACAACAATGGTGTTGGAAATCATCTTTGGACTTTATTCAAAATCGATGGCTTTACTCGCGGATGGCATTCATATGGGGTCTCATGTTCTGGCTATAGGACTTAGTTGGGGTGCATATGTATTGGTACGCCATCTTCAGAAAAAAAAGTCAAATAATGTAGACAATGACAAGGTTCTTTCATTATCAGCATACACAAGCGGAGTCTTGTTGCTGATATTTGCCTTGTTTATAATAGTGGAAGCAATAGAACGCTTTATTAATCCGGTAGGGGAAATCCGCTACATTGAAGCTATGATTGTTGCTGTTGTGGGGATGATTGTAAATCTAATTTGTGCATTAGTTCTACATGAGAAACATGAGCACAAACACGGACATAGCCACGGTCACGAACACGAGGACTATAACAGACATTCTGCTTATTTACATGTATTAGCGGATGCATTGACAAGTCTTGGAGCTATTTTTGGTTTGATATGCGCCATGATATGGAACATTACTTGAATAGACACTTTGGTTGCGTTTATTTGCTCTATTGTGATTGTCCGTTGGGCTAAGAAGTTGCTGCTTGACACTGGCAGGGTATTGACGTCACAGACGAATAATAAATAGCTCATGAGATTATCAGAATTAAGAGAAGGTGAGAGCGGAATAATAGTAGGAAATTATGGTAAATAAGTCCCATAACTTCGGCTTTTGAGTTTAATAGTTATACGTAATTCAAACAGACTATTTTTTTTAGACAAGCCTTGACCATCGTCAAGGTTTATATGATATTTTTCACGAAAAAAGAAAAGTGAAATCTTATTGTTGAGATTTTATTTTATATTTGCGCCGCTTAAAAGGAAAACAAATATATGTAGAACAAAAAACTACTTTTTATGGCAAACCTATCAAAAGAAGGCAATATTCAACATAAACTTGGATTTGCCGGGTTACTCATCACATTGGGTATTGTTTTTGGTGACATTGGAACATCGCCACTCTATGTTATGAAAGCCATCATTCATACTGGAGAAGCTCTTGATGAAAATTATGTTTTAGGCGCATTGTCTTGTATCATATGGACGCTTACTCTTCAGACTACGGTGAAATATGTGCTGGTGGCTCTCCGTGCCGACAATAACGGGGAGGGTGGCATACTTGCGCTTTATGCCCTTTTACGCCGCCACAGAAGAAGGTGGATTTACATCATTGCCATTATCGGTGCGAGCACTTTGCTTGCTGATGGTATTATCACTCCAGCCATTACGGTCACAACTGCCATAGAAGGACTTGAAAGTATCAGTCCGCATCTGCCTGTGATTCCTATTACACTGACCATTATTACCATTATATTTTTCGTTCAGCGTTTTGGTACAGAAAATATAGGACGGTCATTTGGCATATTTATGCTACTTTGGTTCCTGCTTCTTGGAATCGCCGGAGCTATCAGTCTGACTTCCTATCCTCAAGTATTCAAGGCATTCAATCCTTACTATGCCATACGTTTATTAGTGGAATCCCCCCACTGGTTTCTGATATTAGGTGCCGTTTTCTTGTGTACCACTGGTGCAGAAGCCTTATACTCTGATTTAGGGCACTGTGGCAGACGAAATATTACGGTCAGTTGGATATTTGTAAAGGTGATGCTTATTCTAAATTATTTGGGGCAAGGAGCGTGGGTATTGCATCATCCGGAAAGTGCAGAAGGTACAGTGAACCCATTTTATTCAATCATGCCACAAGAAATACTGTTGTTTTCCATAGCAATGGCTACCGGGGCAGCTATTGTTGCGAGCCAAGCTCTAATAAGCGGTTCATTTTCCATATTGAGTGAAGCTATGAACTTGAATTTCTGGCCTCGTATGCGTATTAAGCACCCTACCAACGTAAAAGGTCAGTCATTTATTCCAATGGTAAACCTTGTAATGTATATTGGAGTAATATTTACTATATTGTTGTTTCGAGATTCCACCCACATGGAAGCCGCTTATGGACTTGCCATAACTATTACAATGTTGATGACAACATTGTTGTTGGGATTCTATTTGCATATGCATAACATTCCACGCATTCTATCAATACTGTTTGTCGGCGGATATTGTGTTATTGAAGGTATTTTCCTTGCTGCAAACCTGTCCAAATTTATGGTCGGAGGTTGGTTTACGCTGTTAATAGGTGGATTATTATGTTTTATCATGTTTGTATGGGTAAGTGCCAACAAAATTCGTCGAAAACATATGTCTTCCAAACGGTTAAGTGAATACTACAACATTATTTCTGATATTAAGGCGGACGAAAGCATATCCAAATATGCTTCTAATCTTGTCTATGTGAATCATGCAGACAAAGAAGGTTGTGTGGACGATAAATTGTTGTATTCCATAATTAATAAGCAGCCTAAACGGGCAGATCATTATTGGCTTATTAACCTTGAATTTGTGGATACACCAGACACACTTGAATATAATTGTTCCACATTAATAAAAGGGACATTGTTTAGTATAACCATGCGTATAGGTTTTCGTATAGAACCGCGCGTGAGCCTTTATTTACGACAAATAGTTGATGACCTTGTTGCGGATGGTGAAGTAGAACTAACAAGCTCTTATCCTTCATTGCATAAGAATGGCATACCGGGTGATTTTCGCTTTATTATTATCCACCGGATATATTATCCTGAAGATTCCCGTAACCGCCGACAAAATTTGCTGATGAGCCTTTATGCCTTAATTAGAAAGATAGGCATTGGAGAACCGAGTGCGTTGGGGCTTGACACATCGGTTGTTGTTGTCGAGCGTGTACCGTTAATTATAGCTAATAGGGCAAGACATATTCGTCGTATAGAGCGGATTAAGCCTGAAAAATGCGATAATGATGCTAATATAGTCTTGGAAGAACAGAATGTATCATAAGTGACTTGCTATAATTATCGTCTGCATTTACGGTTTAGTTCTGTCTTTTGTATATACATCCAAACTAACCTAAACCTATTCTTGTTGGCAGTAATAAACGTGCTGGCGAAAAGAGAAAGAATGGCTTTCCTTCTTTTCGCCAGTAGTGTTTTTTATTGCTAATAGTTTGCAGTTGAAATGAACTTCTTAATTTCCTCTTCAGTGGGAAGTTCTATCATATACTTTTGCACGAAGATGTTCGGGTCTAATCCGGCAGTGGCGTATTTTACCAACGTGTCGCCCTTCTCGGTGCAAAGCAGGATGCCGACAGGCGGATTGTCGTCGGGTTGCATCACTTCCGCCTTGAAGTAGTTAAGATATAGGTTCAGTTGCGAAGCGTATTCGTGGCGGAACTTGTCTATCTTCAATTCCACGATGACATGGCATTTCAAAATGCGGTGGTAAAACACGAGGTCGGCAAAGAAATAATCCCCGTCTATCAGGATTCTCTTTTGGCGTGCTTCGAAGCAGAAGCCATGTCCCATTTCCAACAGGAAGCGTTGCAGGTTGTCCAGAATGGATTGCTCCAAGTCGTTTTCCGTTACCAAAGCACGGTCGTTCAATCCCAAGAACTCCAACGTAACGGGCGTGTTAATAATGTCTTTGGGCTGCAGCGGCATGGCTTGCCGTTGCACCAAAGCAGATAAGGCTTCTTTGTTTTTCGACAATCCGCTGCGCTCGTAATAGAGGGAATTGATTTGCCGCTCCAGTTCTCTTGCTGACCAACAACCCCTTATTGCTTCCATTTCATAGAAAGCACGTTTGACCGGATTTTCTATTTTAGAAATAAACTTTAAATGAGAATACGGTAATCTTTCAAATAATCTATCAGCTTGTGTATTCCATTCACTTGGTTGATTATTAACGGATTGTAATTCGGCACTCACCGTGTGCCGAATTGGGTCTGTGAATTCGGCGGACAGTGTGTGCCGAATTTCGCTTCCTGCCAATATGTATTGTGCGATAGGCTCTTTCAGTTGCGGATAAACAAGGTATAGCCGCCGGAACTCACGAAACCTGCGCTCGTTCAGTCCTTTGACATTCAACCGCTGTTCCAGTTTCTTCAACAGTTGTTCGCCGTATGCGGCACGGTCTTCACCGTTTTGCTCAAACTCCACGATATAGCAGCCCATGAGCCAATTGCGGGCAGTCAGGGCGAGGTTTACAGCGTGTGCGGCTTGCGCCTGCAACGTGCTTTGTATCGTGCTGATATGTTTTACTAATGCTTCAAAGTCCATAATTGCAAAGGTAAGTCTTTTATGGTTAAAACTTTAATTCCGGCAGGCTGTTTATCGCCTCCTCTTTCAATTTATCCACCGCACGGGTATATTTCTCCGTATGTTTCAGTCCGCTATGCCCGAGCAGGCTGGCAACCGTCTTGATGTTCGCCCCATTGTTGAGGATATTCACGGCGAACGAGTGACGGGCGCAATGCCAGCTTATGTGCTTATCTATCCCGGCTCTTTTCACCCAACGCTTGACGGATTTGCAGCAACTTTCATACGAAGGCAGGTTGAAGATGAGAGCGTCTTTGTTACCGTCTGCCGGCGGTTCTCCCACAAGCGAAAGAAGACCGTCATTGAGCGGAATGACCACACCGCTACTGGCGGAATGACCTTTGGTCTTGTTCTGCTCAAATTTTAGCAGCTTGTTGGCGTAGTCGATATTCTTATAGGTAAGGTCTTTCACATCACAGAAGCGCAAGCCGCAATACAGGCAAAAGATAAACGCACGCCTTACGTTGGGGTTCTCGTTGTCATAATGGCACGCAATCAACCGCTGGATTTCTTCCGGCGAAAGCACGTCCTTGCGTAGTATCTGGCTATCCGCCTTGCAGGTAACGCCTTTGCACGGGTCTTTCAGCATCACATCGTGGTCAATCGCATAGTGTATAACCTTCTTGAAACGCTGGAAGATGCTTTTAGCCCCTTCGCCCACGCTCCGGGATTGCAGATAAGCTACGAACTGTTCCATCATGTCCTTCGTGATAAGTTCCGGCTTGATGCCGAACTCGTGCATCGGGTAATGCTCCTTCAAAAAGTCCTTGAAACGGCTTAGGGCGATTTGCACCATCCGAATGTCTTTCTTGGTATAGTCATTGATATAGGCTTGAAAATAATCCAAGAAATTCACGTTCCGGTCTTTTTTCAGGCGATAGCCCAACATACTTTCCTTAAACTCCTGTTCACGTTCGGCACGTATTTTTACAGCAAGCTCCAGTGTTTCCTTGTTCTGCTGGCGTTCCGCAGGGGTACGTGGCTTCTCTATCAGATACAGGCTGAGGTTCTCTTTTCGCCTGTGATGCTTGATAGCGAACTTCGGCTTTCCCCGCATCTTACCGCTTTCATAATACACCTGATTACCGTTTTCATCCAATACAGGCTTTTCCTCTCTACCCAAATAATACTCCAGATACAAACTAATTCTGCCGTCCGACAGCCTGTTTTGCTCCAATTTAGGGTTTTCTTTCGTTTTATTTTCTAACTTTGCCATTGTTTAGAGGTTTTATCCCGATTTAGGTACCATAACCGGGTGATTACGCTAAATAATTGATTTTCTTTTGTTTTCCGATATTGCAAAGGTACAAAAGAAAATGGAATTTCAAAGTGTACTAAAAGTGTACTTAATGACGAAAAATGGGCAAAATATGGCAAAAATGGAGAAAATAAGAAATATACAAATAACTGATAATAAGGAAGATAAATTCTTTTATTTTCCTATGATTTCTATGCCTTGTACCGGGTCTGGGTACGAAGAAATCGGCTAAGCATGTTTTCATGTTTAGCCGATTTTTCTTTATAATAAGTCAGAATTTTCTTGGGCTGACCCAAATAAATGCAATATCTTTGAGATTGAAAAACAGTATAGGAATATGCACAAGAAAATCATCATTACCATGCTGCTTGCTCTGACTGTAATGTTAACGCAGGCACAACCCATAAAGGTGGAGTATGAATATCGGACAAAGACTTTACCTGAACTCATGCAGCAATATTTTCAGATGCAGAATGTTCAACATTTGCGTGTAACCTTGAAAGGTGATTTTAACGGAAAGCGTGCGAAGCTGAAGAAAGTGGCTTGCAGTAACGGCGCATTTAGCGAACAAGAATTGCTTCCTGAGTTTGTTCACTTTCTGCTTGTTGATAGCATCGAATCTCTTGACTTTATGGCCGTTCCTTATGGAAAGGACAGCTTACATATCTGTTGTTTCTATCCGGCAAGCAATAATCAGCCCATTTTTAATGATACGGTGCGCATGGATAACATGAAAATCTTAATGGAAACATTTACTCCCGGAGATAGTAACGATATCCCTGTCATGGCTTATACCGCTGGTATTCCGATTCAGAACGGAGTTTGGTTTTGCGGCTTGCGTGATTCGGGAGTTGAGCCACGAAAATGGTTTGAAAAGTATGGTATAGACGGTTATGTATTTTATACCATCAGATTAGAGGAAGATACTCCTCCGGATGATAAGATGCCTATCTATGTAAAAATAGCTAAGAAGGATGCCGTCGGCATTCAGGAGTAGAGGCCGTCAGGATATTTTTTAGATTAGCAAGTGTGCGGAAACATGATGGAGAGGCGCACAGAACGCGAATAAAAATGACATAAATCAAGAAATTAAACATAGTGTTCTTGGTACACTTATTCGTGTTAACTTTGCGCGAAAATAGAGAATGGAGTCATGAAAAAAAGTTTGTTGGCACTTGCTTCCGGTACGTTGGGACTGGGTATTGCGGAGTTTGTTATGATGGGAATCCTTCCTAATGTGGCGCATGATTTAGGGGTGAGTATCCCTACGGCCGGACATTTTATTTCGGCGTATGCTATTGGCGTGTGTGTGGGAGCGCCGTTAATGGTGGTTGTGGCACGTACGCGCCCGCTGAAACAAATTCTGCTGGGCTTGGTCGCTGTTTATTTTGTAGGAAACCTGTGTGCGGCGTTTTCGCAAGGTTATTGGAGTTTGTTGCTCATGCGGTTTGTTTCTGGTCTGCCTCATGGTGCATTTTTTGGCGTGGGGTCTATCGTTGCAGAAAGAGTGGCGGATAAGGGAAAAGAGTCGTTGGCGGTATCAATGATGATTGCTGGCATGACGGTTGCCAATCTGTTCGGAGTGCCTTTCGGAACGATGCTCAGCAATCTGGTTTCGTGGCGTTTTCCGTTCCTGTTCAATGCGGGATGGGGACTGCTGATATTCTACTTGATTTATAAATGGGTTCCTTCGCTTCCTGCCTTGCCCGACGTGGGACTGAAAGGTCAGTTCCGCTTCTTGAAAAAATTGGCTCCGTGGCTTATCATTCTGACTACGATGTTTGGCAACGGCGGAATCTTCTGTTGGTTCAGTTATGTTACTCCCCAAATGATACACGAGGCGGGATTTGCTGCTTCACATATTACGTTGATTATGGTGCTTGCTGGGTTAGGGATGACGATTGGTAATCTGGTGGGCGGTAAGTGTGGCGACCTGTACGGACTGGCTCCTGTTATTCGTTTTACGCAGGTGTTGATGCTTGTTTCTTTGCTCGGTACGTTTTTCTTTGCATCTGTTCCGTGGCTGTCTGTATTGCTCATGTTTATCGGTACAGCATGTTTGTTTGCCGTATCTTCTCCTCAACAGTTATTGTTGCTTCAAAACTCGCGGGGCAGCGAGATGATGGGTGCTGCGTGTGTGCAGATAGCCTTTAATCTTGGCAATGCCGTAGGAGCGTATTTGGGCGGATTGCCTGTTGAGGCAGGTTTAGGTTATCGTTATCCGGCATTGGTGGGCGTTTTTGTCGTATTGCTGGGTTTGCTTTCGGTTTCCATTTATTTAAAACGCGAGCGCATGATGAAGCGGATATAGACTTAGAGCTAAATTTAAACTGGCTCTTGAAGGCTCTATGAACTGTAAAAAACTTTATGTTCTCGTAGGGGAGCGTTTAATATTTATGTACATTTGCGTAACAAATCTGATGCTTTTCCCTATGAAACGACATATCTTGTTTCTTATATATATTCTTTTTACCGGATGCTTGACGGCATACGCTTTGTCTGCCGATACGTTTTTTTCACGTTATAATTTTCGCTTTATTACCGAAGCCGAGGGACTTCCGAATAACTGCGTTACTGCCATTTTAAAAGATTCGAAAGGTTATGTATGGATGGCTACGCAGGGTGGAGTAGGACGCTATGATGGATATCGGTTCCTGACATATACGGCGCGTGGAGAAACAGATGCTTTAAAGAGTAATTATGTTTACTCGCTCTGTGAAGATGGTTGCGGCAGGCTTTGGATTGGTTCGGAAGGAGGATTGGACTGGATGGATGTGGCTACGTGTCGGTTGGTTAGTCTTGATATCTCGGCTTTTCCCGAATTGAAATCCTTGTGCCGGTCTTATATTCGTACGCTGTATTGCTCACGCAATGGTGATGTGTGGGTGGTTTCCGACCGTGCCTTATGGTGTATCGAGTTGGATGCTAAAGGTGAGGTAAGCAATTATTTCCGGTTGATGAATCCCGAGAACGAGGGCATTTCGGAAATGACCGATACGGAAGCGGGGGTATGTGCCGGCATCGGGAACCGGCTATATCGTTTTGTAAAGGCAGACAATCATCAGATAAATAAGGTGCTGATACCTCAGGTAGAGCCTTTCAGTGAAGATTGGCGTATCTCTTGTTTACAGTCCGACGGTGATTTTTTGTGGATGGGGAGTAACCGGGGACTGTTTCGGTATGATCATCGTTCGGGTGAAGTAAAGCGTTATCGCTATTCCACTCACCGTTCCGGCATGTTGAGTCAGGCGTATATCACAGATATTCATCTGACCGACGAAGGAAGTGTAATTGTAGCTACGCTGAACGGACTCAATGTTTACGACCGTTCTACCGATACTTTCCATTTTATCCGCCGCACTACCGAGCGGGATAATTCGACCATCAACAGCAATGCGATAAACTGTCTTTATGCCGAAGGTGAGAATATTTGGGCGGGAACGCGCGATGAGGGTGTCGACCTGTTGTACAGGAAACGGCTTCGCATTGATGTTTGGGATTATATTCCTGCCACGTCTGCCGCACAAAGGAAAGTGGAGATTAGTGCCATAGCCGAAGACCATGAAGGCAACTTGTGGATAGGGACGGTAGAAGACGGCTTGTATCGAAAAGAATTGGGAAGTGAAGACGCTACCCATTATACGTACATTCCCGGCAGCAGGACATCGATAAGCAGCAATAGCATAAAGGGATTGCTGATAGACAGCGATAATCATCTTTGGGCATATACATGGGGTGTGGGTATTACGGAACTTGACCTGAATCGTCCGGGTAACCGGGTTTTCCGACAGTATTTTTGGGAAGACAATATCGGGTTGGAGAGTGATTTCATCCTCAGTGCGGTAGAAGACAGAATGAATCAGGGGATTTGGTTTGGTTCTGTAAGAGGACTTATATTTTATGATAAGCGTAAGAAGTCGTTTCAGCGGATTACTTTCGACTTGAGCGATAACGAATTTGATGCGATAAATGCGTTGCTGATTGACCGGAAAAGTCGTTTGTGGGTGGGTACGACCGAAGGTGTGTTTGTTGTCGATTTAGCTTCGTTTGCGCAGTCGCGCCAGCGCTTCAGTTATACTTATCTGAAGTATCGTCTTACCAACAAACATACCACTCAGTTAGAGAAGATAAACGCCTTGTTTCAAGACAGCCGGGGTATTATTTGGTTAGGAGGAAACGGTACGGGACTGTATCGCTTGGTTTCGGATGCAGACGGACATTTTGAGTTTGAGAATCTGACCGTTCGCAACGGCTTGCCCGACAATGTTGTCTTAGGATTGGCGGAAGATAACGAAGATCATCTATGGATTTCTACCGACAACGGAATAGCGCACATGGATGTTGGAACGTATACGTTTATGAATTACTCACAGGCAGACGGATTATCAGGAAAAGGGTTTGCAGCCAATGCGTTTTGTCATTCTGCGGTTAAACCGTTGATTTATGGGGGAAAGGAACATAAGTTACTGGCAATTCATTCGGACACATCAGACACTGTGACCGCAAATATGCCTATCAAAATAGCTGCTTATCGTCTTGCCAAGTCAAAGAGTTGGTCGTTTACCGATGAAGACGAAGCCATCCGTTATCATGAAAGCAATGGGACATTGGCTCTAAATCTGACCACACAAGATTACGGATACAGCGATTGTATTCGTTTTGGTTATTATCTGGAAGGATATGATGAAGATTGGCGGGAGACACTTGCCGGTGAGTCGTCACTGACTTATGTATCTCTGCCTCCGGGACATTATGTGTTACATCTGAAAGCTACTGACCGCGACGGGCATTGGACGGATAAAGAAATGGCTGTTACCGTTCGGGTAGTACCTTATTTTTATAAATCGGTTTGGTTTTGGGGAATTATCTTCCTGCTTCTGTGCGGGGGAAGTTACGGATATTACCGTTACAAGGTGCGTCTTTTGCGGCGCAGGCAGGTACGGTTGGAGGAATTGGTCTCGGAACGTACGCACGAACTGGAAGTGCAGAACCGACAGTTGGAGGTTATGGCGCGCCGAATGGAAGAAGTGACTGCCGAGAAAATTGCTTTCTTCACCAATATGGCACATGAATTCCGTACGCCGGTTACTTTGATACAAGGGCCGTTGGAGCAGGCATTGGAGCGAACGAAAGACGAGCAGACAAGGAAACAACTGGAAATTGCGGGGAGAAGTTCGCGGCAACTTCTTGCTTTGGTAAATGAATTGATGGATTTCAGAAAGCTGGATGAAGAACAGACACGCTTTAATCCGAAGCCGCTCCGGTTGTCGGCTTTTTTGGAAGACAGCCTGTCTCCGTTTCAAGCATTTGCAGCCGAACGTAATATTTCTTTCAATGTGTATACTCGCCTTACTTCGCCGGTTATTGAGGCAGATGCAGGATATTTGAATCGGATTGTATCGAATTTAATGTCGAATGCCGTGAAATATACCCCTGCGGGCGGACGGATTACGGTCTGGGTGGCGCTCTTGAATTCCGGCAAAGCTGGGTATAAATTGTATTTTGCGGTCAGTGATACAGGAAACGGTATTCCTCCCGAAGATTTGGAACGTATATTTTCCCGTTTCTATCAGTCGCCCGGTACGGTGAAATATGCGGCAGCCGGACAAGGCAGTACGGGCATCGGACTTTACGTGTGTAAACGTATTGTTGAAATGCAGGGCGGAACTATTTATGCGAAAAATAACCGGACAGGTGGGGCTTCGTTCCGTTTGTTGTTACCCATTGGTTTGTCGCACATCGTGCCTCCCTGTGTCAAAGAAGAATGTATCAGGCAGGAGGAAGCTGCTTGTGAACCGTTGTCCGACGAAACACTGTTGTTAGTGGATGATAATAAAGACATGCGTACTTACATTCGTTCGCTTTTAGAGAAGGATTATTTAATACTGGAGGCAGCAAACGGAGTTGAGGCATTGCAACTTATCCGTAGCCGAAAGGTCGACCTGATTATAAGCGATTTGTTGATGCCGGGCATGGATGGGATAGAATTATCCCGTCAGGTAAAAGAAAATCTTTCCACCAGCCATATTCCTTTCTTGATGCTTACCGCAGTAAATTCACTGGAAAAAGAAAAGATTAGCTATTCGATAGGAGTCGATGAGTATCTTTGTAAGCCGTTTGATGCTGAAGTCTTAAAGGTGCGTGTGCGGAATATCCTGAATTTGCGCCGTCGGTATAAGGAACGTTTTGCTGTGTCGGCCGATATGGGTGAATTAGGCTTGCAAGAAGACTCGCGTGATAAAATGTTTATGCAGCGGGCAATCGACTTTATGAAGCAGAATTATGCCGATGCAGAATACGACCTTGAGCGGTTTGTTCACGATATGGGGTATAGTAAGACGTTGGTTAATCAGAAACTGCAAGACCTGACAGGGCAGTCAATCGGACAGTTTATGAAGACTTACCGTCTGAACGTTTCCCGTCAGTTACTGGTAGGAGAGGGGCTGGACATGAATATTTCTGAGATAGCGTATGCGGTAGGATTTAATGACCCGAAGTATTTCACAAAGTGTTTCAAACGGCAGTTCGGGATGCTTCCCAGCGCATTGCGTGACATAAAACCCGAGGGGGCGAACAGTGAAAATATTCCCGATTCTGAGGCATAAAAAATTCTACCCATAGCGTAAGTGAATCCTATGGGTAGAATGGGGTAACGCTTCGGCTTGCGTGAAGCAACGCTAACGGTAGCGTTTTCGGGAGTTATCAGACGGGGTTTAATCGTCTTGAATCGTGATTCCCATCTTCTTCATCAGGAAGCACGCATTCATGTTCTGTGCGATTCCTTCGCGCAGCTTGTACGAGAACGTAAGCTCGTCGTTCGTAATATCTGCCTCGAAGCAATAGTTCCTTATTTGTCCGGGAAACTGTGTGGCAAGTTTTCCCAACAGTAAGTCGTGGGTAGCGATGATGCCGTTTGCTTTCAGCTTCATAAACTGTCGGATCAGGTCGAACGAACCTTTCTGTTTATCCGATGAGTTCGTCCCTTTTAATATCTCGTCGAGGATGATGAACAGCTCTTGTCCTTCGTTCAGCAAGTCAATGATACGTTTCAGTCGTTTGAGTTCGGCAAAGAAATAAGACTCGTTGTCTGAAAGCGAATCCGATGTGCGCAGGCTGGTAACGAGTTGTGCCGGATAAAGCGTAAGCCGCTCGCAGCACACGGGTGCGCCGATGCAGGCAAGCAGATAGTTAGCCCCGATGGTGCGTAAGTACGTGCTTTTCCCTGCCATATTTGCTCCCGTGATAATCAGAAAGTAAGGGCGTGAAGGGATGGAGGCATCGTTTTTTACACATTGGCGGGCGGGCATAAGCGGATGTCCCATTGCCGTAGCCTGAAAGCAGAACGGAGTGTCGGCGATGGAAGCCCAAGCATAATCGGGGTGATTATAAGCGAAAGTCCCCAATGAGCAAAGCGCATCAAGTTCTCCCACTACCGACAGCCAGTCCATGACGAACCGCCCGTAACGTTCTTTCCATCGTTCGATGCGTACTATCTGACGGAGTTGGAAGAAAATACTTCCTTCCAAAATCACATAAAGCAGTTGGTTATTGCGCAAATCAAGACGGTCAAGCTCTTTCGATAGTTGCATAAGCGCATCTACCGGCGATTTTCCGTCGAGGTTGAGGCGCTCCATCAACTTTTGAATCAGTGCCGATTCCCATTGTTCCTTTTTAGCCAAAGCAATCAGTCGGGCATAGCTGTTTAAGGTTTTCAGCCGCTTTCCGTAAGTTTCCTGTACCATCGTGGCACGCTTGATGATGCCGAAACTGATGATGACAAAGAGCATGAACGACAGTCCGAACCAAGTCATCGAAATAAAGTCAGCCAATCCCGCTGCCAGCAAGACAACGTTGATGGCAGGAACGCCCCAAATGAACGCTTTCACCCAAAGAGCATGGAGGTATTGGCACGGAGTTTCAGTCCACGTACGGATTTCCTCACCGTCTGAAGCCTGACCGTGAAAGATTAGTCCCGTTACGCGGAATTGTTCGCGGAAGTCGGGACGGCACCCTAAATCCCTTACAGCTTGCTGCCGTTCCTCAATGTTTTGTTTATCTTTCAGGTGATGTTGCATCCATGTAGCCAAGCGGTCTTTTCCGAAAGTGGTACAAGTGCGGTTTATCATCTGGTACAGCGAGCGGTTTCCGAACACATCAAGGTCGAACGAATACGGATGTTCCGGATTAACAAACTCCTTTCCCTCGTCGAAACAACTGTTATCTCCCGTCAGGGCTTGCAACTCTTCCCGGTTGATGCGTGCCTGCGTCTCCAGCCAGTCGCGACGCCGGAACAAACGGTCGTGTATTTTTAACAGGAAGAAAAACGGAAGGAAAGTGCAGCATACGGTCAGAATGATTTTCCAACTCTCGCTGTGGAAAAATGTGATAAGTCCCGCTACTCCGGCGATAAACAAGATTACACGTAATAAACTGATGCGGGTAATGCGTTGTTTAACTTGATGTAATTCGGTTTCGGTGGTTGTCAGACGCTGGGCGTAATAGTCGTGCGGCTTCATGGGGTAAAAGGGATGTATAGAAACAAATAGAGAGGTACGTGAACGCTTCCTGTACCTCTCCGTATTCAGGTGTATCAGATGGTGGCAAGCGCTTGCTCCAAATCGGCGATGATGTCGGTTACATTTTCGATACCCACCGATAAGCGAATCAAATCGGGAGCAACGCCCGCTTCAATCAACTGTTCGTCGGTAAGCTGACGGTGCGTATGGCTTGCCGGATGCAGTACGCAGGTACGCGCATCGGCTACGTGGGTCACGATGCAAGCCAACTTCAGGGCGTCCATAAACCGGATAGCCTCTTCGCGTGAACCTTTCAGTCCGAAAGCGATGACCCCACACGATCCGTTCGGCATGTATTTCTTTGCCAGTTCGTAATACTTGCTGCTCTTCAGTCCGCAGTAATTAACCCATTTCACTTTCGGGTTAGCTTCCAGCCATTCGGCTACGCGCTGGGCATTTTCGCAGTGACGGGGCACACGCAGATGCAGGGTTTCCAAGCCGAGATTCAACAGGAAAGCATTTTCAGGCGACTGGATGGAACCCAAGTCGCGCATCAGTTGGGCAGTGGCTTTGGTAATGTAAGCCATTTTGCCGAATGATTTCGTATACGTCAGTCCGTGGTACGATTCGTCCGGGCGAGTCAGACCGGGGAACTTGTCGGCATGTGCATCCCAGTCGAAGTTGCCACTGTCTACGATGGCTCCGCCTACGCAGGTGGCATGTCCGTCCATGTATTTCGTGGTAGAATGGGTAACGATGTCGGCTCCCCACTCAAAGGGACGGCAGTTGATGGGAGTGGCAAACGTATTGTCAACGATTAAAGGAACTCCGTGTTTGTGAGCGATGCGTGCAAATTTCTCGATGTCGAGCACATTGATACTCGGATTGGAGATGGTTTCTCCGAACAGGCATTTCGTGTTCGGGCGGAACGCCTTTTCGATTTCCTCGTCCGGAGCATCGGCATCCACGAATGTACATTCGATGCCCAACTTCTTCATCGTTACGCCGAACAGGTTAAACGTTCCTCCGTAAATGGTAGATGAGCAGACAAAATGGTCGCCCGCTTCGCAGATATTAAACACAGCGTAAAAGTTGGCAGCCTGTCCCGATGAAGTAAGCATAGCTGCTACACCACCCTCTAATGCGGCAATTTTGGCAGCCACAGCGTCGTTCGTGGGGTTCTGGAGGCGCGTATAAAAATATCCACTATCCTTCAGGTCGAATAAACGTGCCATCTGTTCGCTGGTATCGTATTTGAACGTTGTGCTTTGATAAATCGGAAGAACCCGAGGCTCTCCGTTTTTCGGAGTCCACCCTCCTTGTACGCAGAGTGTCTCTTTGCTGAATTTCTTTTCCATTTTATATGATTATTAAGGATAAATCTTAGTAAGTGCGAGCAAAAGTAAGAAATAATCTGCCACTTGATAGCGGTTTTAATAAAAAAGATGTATATTTGAGAAAACTAATCTTAAGTACTACTATATTATGGCAGATGAAATCAAGTTTAAACACGTAATGCCTATACAAATACGGTTTAGCGATGTCGATTTGTACGGGCACATGAACAACAATGCTTATTTTTCGTTATACGACCTTGCGAAAACTTCGTATTTTCGCGATGTGTTCGGGATGGAGGAATGGAATAAATTTGCTGTGGTGGTGGCAAATATCAATGCCGACTTTCTGGCTCCGGTGTTCTTTTCCGACGAACTGATTATTGAGACGGCGGTAATTCATATCGGCAATAAGAGCCTTACGCTGTTGCAACGTGCCACCAACAAGGCAAGCGGCGTGTTGAAATGCCAGTGTCGTACGGTGCTGGTAGGGTATGACATAGCTACGAAAGAGCCCGTGGCGCTTCCGAAAGATTATAAGGAAGCAATCTGTTTGTACGAAGGAAAAACATTGGAAGAGTTATCGGAACCGGTAGATTAACAATACTTTTATTCAGATAAACGAAAAGAGGAAGAACCTGTAAGCAGAAGCACTCAGGTTCTTCCTCTTTCGTTTATGGGTTGGAATGGGAAACCACCGGCTTTACCGGTATGATTTTTTATAAATGTTCAGTACCTCTTCATCCGTCATCGGGCGAGGGTCGAAAAGGAATAGCCCACCCATCGTTTCGCGGGCGTTTTGTACCATCTTCGGGAAATCCTCTTCTTTCAGTCCCCAAATGCTCAGTTTCAGTCCGTATACGTCACATTCTTTCTGCATTCTTACCAGTGCGTCGATGAAATCACTCGGACGGTTGCTCTTCTGCTGCGTCATGATTTCTGCCATCTTCATGTAACGTTTCATGCTGTCATTGCGGAACGTTTCGAAGTAATTCTCACTGATGGCGATAAGCCCCGCTCCGTGAGGAAGTTCGGGATAGTAAGCACTCATGGCGTGCTCAAGCGAGTGTTCCGATGTACAGCTCGATGTAGCTTCCACCAGTCCGGCAAGCGTACTTGCCCATGCCACTTTCGCCCTTGCCTTTAAGTCCTTACCGTCTTTTACCGCTACGGGCAAGTATTTGTATAACAAGCGGATTGCTTCTAGCGCATAAAGGTCGCTGATGGGAGTGGCACAGTTGGCGATAAACCCTTCGGCTGCATGGAAGAAAGCATCAAAGCCCTGATATGCTGTGAGATGTGGCGGAATAGACACCATCAGTTCCGGGTCGACGATGGAAAGCACGGGGAAAGTCAACTCGTTTCCGAAGCCTATTTTCTCCTGACGTTCCTCGTTGGTGATAACCGTCCACGGGTCTGCTTCTGTTCCCGTTCCCGCAGTGGTAGGAATGGCAACCACGGGCAAAGCCTTCGTTACCGGGCGTCCCTTTCCGGTTCCGCCGTTGATGTAGTCCCAATAATCGCCCTCGTTACAAGCCATTACAGCGATTGATTTTGCCGAGTCGATGCTGCTCCCGCCGCCCAGACCTACTACAAAGTCGCACTGATTTTCGCGGCATACGGTCGCAGCTTCCATCACATGACTTTTGATAGGGTTCGGAAGAATTTTATCGAATACGATTGATGTTACATTGTTCTCTTTCAGCAGCCCGATAACTTTATCCAGATAGCCGTATTTTTTCATTGCGGTTCCTCCCGATATAACAATCAGGGCTTTCTTTCCCGGCAGCTTTTCTGTTGCCAACTTCTTTAATTCGCCACATCCGAACAAAATCTTGGTAGGAATGTGTACACTGAAAATTGGATTTGAGTTCATAATACTTCCTGTTTAAAGTTCGTATGTCCCAAATATAGTGTTTTTTTAATGAAAAAACAATGTTACGCCTGTTTATTTCCGAATCATTTCCGGCGCATGTTGTAACAGATTGGTTCGCAATGCGAAGCGCGTACAGCCGAACGAACAGAGCGAACCTGCCAGAAAGATGATTCCCGTAGAAGTCATGAGGTCGCCCAGTCCTACCAGCGGCGAAACGATACCTCCGAAGGCAAACCCCAATGCGCCGAGCAATGCAGAAGCTGTTCCGGCGTTTTCCCGCTCGCAGTCCATTGCCAACGTGTTCGAAGCCGTAAACGTCAGTCCCAACATCGACAGCAGGCAGAGCAGTAGCGTTTCATAAATCCAAAAGTCGCATTTCATAATCAGGGCGACACACAGCAAGAGAGAGGCAAAGACCATGCCCGTGCTTCCCGTAGACAAGGCTTGTTCCGGACGGCGGAATTTCACCGAGGCCGCGGCAGAAATCACGATGGCAACAGCGTTGACCCCGAAACATACGCTGAACAGCATGGGCGAGAAGCCGTAATGTTGCTGCATGATAAAGGGAGCGGAAGCAATGTTGGCGAACAACACGCCTTGCGCGAAACCGAACTGAAGGATGTAGCATACATACTGCCGGTTGCGCAACACCGTGCCGAACGAGCGATACACATCTTTCCATTTTGCAGCTTTCCGGTTTTCTTGCGGCAACGATTCGCTGAGGTGAAAACTGCCGGCCAATAAAATGACTCCTAATCCGAACAAACACCAGAAGATGCCTTGCCAGCCCACGCTGTCGGCAAGCATACCTCCGCCCATCGGTGCGGCAATGGGAGCAACCCCGTTGATAGCTCCGATGATTGCCAACATTTTCCCCAATTCGCGTCCTGAAAATTTATCGGCGGCGATGGAGCGCGAAATCACGATGCCACCCGCTCCCGCGATGCCTTGTATCAGGCGGAAACCCACGAACTGCATGATAGTCTGCGAGTAGATACACCCGATGGAAGAAACAAGAAAGAGCATCATGGCGATGATAAGCGGCGAACGACGCCCGTATTTGTCGCTAAGCGGTCCGAAAAACAGTTGCCCCACGGCGAGGCCTACCATACTTGTAGTAAGTCCTAACTGGACCATAGACGAAGTGGTGTTAAAGAAGTCCGACATTGCCGGGAGCGTAGGGAGATACATGTCTGTTACAAAAGGGCCGAACGCCGTCAGCATACCTAAAAAGACGAGTATAAAAGTTTTAGAGTTCTTGTTTTGTCTCATAATGAATTGTTTGGTTCTTTTCGGCGCGAAAGTACGTTACATTTTTTTGACAAAATGTTTTGTTTTGAAAATTATTGTTTAATAGTTCCAAATCGGGGTAGGGATGAGGCCGAAAACGCAAGCGGTAACAATGGATAACGCAAGCGGTAGAACCGACTAACTTATCGGGTAGTGTTCATCCGTTCTTCCGCTTATGTTTTTACATGAATTTGGTGCCTTATAATCAGCGATTTATCTTTGTATTTTTGGGATATAGAAATACGTTTTGCATCTTTGTATAGATACGCCAATTCGTGTTCTGAAGGCTTGGGAAAGCAGATGAAGAAATAAATTTTTCATACATTGTTGAGAGCCTGTTTTAAATTTTCCGATTAAGTATTTTATCCGCCCCTTTTTGAGTTTGTTTCCGGTCTGTTTTCCCGTTTGATATAGATGTGGCGAATGGTACGCTCTATACATTTGATACGTATACGGATGAGTTACGAAAATATGATATTGGCTATATTTTGAAAGATATTTTCGAGTAGTTATATATAATGAGGGCTTCTGAATTATCAGAAGCCCTAAAATCTTATCCGATATAATATTTCTTATTTACGGTCTATCTCTTTAAGCAGTTCGTCTACCGCGGCTTTCAGTTGGGTATCTTCACCCTTCACCACGGTTTCCGGAGTGTTAAGCACGTAGATGTCCGGGTCGAGCTGCTTGTTTTCTAAATAGCTGCCGTCCGGCAGGCGATAGCCTATCACCGGAATACCGAATACAAGGCTGCGGTCTTGCAGCGTTTCCCAGTTGACGGAAGTCATGGTTCCCGGAACAGGTGCGCCTACTAACTTGCCGATGCCACGGTGCTTGTACACCCACGGCGTGCCGTGTGCGTTCGAGTAGTTAGCCTCGCATTGCACCATGATAGACGGTTTGTTCCAGCGGCGGCTCGGCATGTCGCACACTTCACGTCCGCGAATAACCTGTGTTAGGTATTTCTCGCCGCTGAACAACACCTCGATGTCTTCATGCAAACGTCCGCCGCCGTTGAAGCGCGTGTCGATAACGATACCCTCGCAATGGTTATACTTGCCGAGAATATCGGAATATACGGTACGGAAACTGCCGTCGTCCATCGACTCGATGTGTACGTATCCCAAACGTCCGTCCGACCATTTCTCAACATCGGCAGCGCGCTGTTTTACCCAGCGTTTGTAGAGCAAATCGCTGAAAGCTCCACCGCTGATGGGTTTCACTACCTCGTCCCAACGTTCGTTGGTTTGCGGATTGAAGAGCGACACAAGGACTTTCTTGCCCGCCTTGCCGTTGAGCAGCGCATAACAGTCGGTAGTCGGTGTAATGGATTCGCCGTCTATTTTCTCGATAACCGTCCCCGCCGTAACCTTCGTGCTTTTGCGGTCGAAAGGTCCTTTCTCTACCACTTCGGCAATACGCATACCGTTCCCGGTGTAATCCCAGTCGAAGAACACGCCCAAGCTGGCAGTAGCCTCCACCTTTCCACTCGGATAATAGCGTCCTCCCGTATGCGATACGTTCAGTTCGCCCAGCCATTCGCTCAACAGTTCGGCAAAATCGTAATTGTTATTGATGTGGGGCAGGAACTTACGGTAAGCCTCCGTCATAGCCTCCCAATCCACTCCGTGCATGGTCTCGGTATAGAAGCATTTCTTTTCCTGCTTATAAACGTGATTGAACATATACTCACGTTCGGCAGCTAAATCCATCTTCATTTCAGCACGGAACGTAATCGGTTTCAACGATTCTGAGGCAGCATCCATTTTTTGCATATTGTTTCCGCCGAGGATGAAAATAGCTTTTCCCTCCTTGTCTGTTTCCATGTTTGCCCATCCGGTATCCATCTTGTGTAACAGCTTAGTTTCGTGCTTGCGCAAATCCATTTTCCACATATCAAATCCGCCCTCGAATGCTGCCAGATAATAGAGGCTTTCCCCGTCTTCCGAGATGATGGCAGAAGCGATGCTTGACGAGTTGGGAGTAAGTCGCACGATGCGGTCTTCGATACCCTCGGTCTCTACCACAATCTCTTTCACCTCCTCTTTTTTCTTATCAGCAACCTCGTCTTTTTTCTTGTTGTTCTTTTTCTTGCCTGTCTTGTCGGCTGAGGCTTTCTCCTGTTCTTTTTCCAGCTCTTTCTGTAGTTCGTAATCCTCTTTGCTCAGGCGGAATTTATCGTATGCGTCTTGGTTTAAGAACGCAATCATAACATCGTCTTGCGAACCCCATGAAGCATGGTTACGCATTCCGTAACGCTCGGTGGTAAACAAGATGGCATTTCCACCCATTACCCAGCGTGGCGAACCGCTCGTATAGCCGCTGCTGGTCAGATTAACCGGTTTGCTTTTCCCGTCGGCACGTACCAAAGCCACATCGGTATACGGGTCATGCCGATTGCTGATAAGCGTCAGTGTAAACCATTTGCCGTCCGGCGACCATGAGTAATCAAAGCTGCCCGTGGTTTCATACCATTCCGAACCATCGGTTACTTGGCGGACTTGCTTCGTCTCTACGTTCATCACCTTTAGCCGCATACGGTCTTCAACAAAAGCTACCTCTTTGCCGTCCGGCGAGAACTTCGGCATCTGACGCTCCGTTTCTTTGTCTGCCAACAGCACATTTTCTTCAATCAGCGTAGCATTCGGGAAATTCAGGTCGTCTTTACGCGCTATTTTGGCGGTATATAAGCCCCAGTTACCGTTTCGCTCGCTTGCATACACCAATGTACGGTTATCTGCGCCGAACGAAATACCCTCTTCAGCTTCGGGAGTATGTGTAATTTGTTTCGTTGTTCCATACTCTACGGAAGTAACGAATACGTCACCGCGCACGATGAAAGCCACCTGTTTGCCGTCGGGCGATACGGTAGCCTCGCTTGCCCCACGGGTAAACGTCAGCGAAGCAGGGATAGACTCATCGTCGCGTGTCAGCGTAACAGCCACCTTTTGAGGATTTCCGTCGGGGCGTTGTGTGTAAATCTCCCCGTCGTACGTATAACAGAGTGTGCCGTTGCTTCCGGCAGATAAGAACCGTACGGGATGAGTGCTGAAAGCTGTTACCGCACGGACACTTTTCGGATTATCAACAGCAAATGCATAGACGTTCATCGAACCATTATCCCGCTCGCTCAAGAAATAAACATCCTTTCCGTTTGCCGCCCATACGGGATTACGGTCTTCGCCTGCGCGGTTAGTCAGGTTAGTATGCGTTTTCGTTTTGGTGTCATACATCCATACGTCTCGCGTAATAGAAGAAGTGTGATGTTTTCTCCATTCATCCTCAAAGCCTTTCCGGTCTTGGTATAAGAAAGTGTCACCGGAAGGATTGAAGCAAACCATTTCAGCCGGAGTACCCAACACCTGTTCGGTTCTGCCGCCTCCCACAGATACTTTATATAATTCGGTCATAGCCCCCGTAGGAAACAAAGCACTTGTAGCCGGGTCTTGAATGCTGGCAGAAAATACCACCGCCTGCCCATCGGGAGTAAAAGCTGAAGGCGTTTCTGCCGCCGAGTTGGTAGTCAACCTGCGTGCCGCACCCCCGTTTGCCGGCATCACGAACACGTCAAAACTTCCGTAACGGTCGCTTGCAAAAGCAATCTGTTTTCCGTCGGGTGACCATACAGGCATCATCTCGTACGAAGCCTGCGTAGTAAGTTGTACCGCTTCTCCACCCGAAGCAGCCACTTTATAAATGTCCCCTTTATAACAAAAAGCGATTTCCGTACCATCGGGCGAAATACGGACATCGCGTAACCACATCGGTGTGACAGCCGAGCCGCCCACTGTAATTGTCCCCAATATAAGGGTTAATAAGCTCTTTTTCATACTAAATCTGATTGTTTGTTTAGGGGCAAAGGTACGTATTATGCAGTTAACATGAAAAAAAGTGAAATTTTATTTGGAAGATATTACTGAAAAAGATTATCTTTGCACCGTTTTCTAAGGAAAACAACAAAAGTTTGGACTATGGTGTAATGGCAGCACAACAGGTTTTGGTTCTGTTTGTCTTGGTTCGAATCCAGGTAGTCCAACAAAAAAATAGGCTGTCTCTTTACGAGCAGCCTATTTTTTTGTGTATTCATTTATGATTTGAAATCCCTTTATGCCATGCCTTTTAGTTTTTCTACCAGCAAATGTGCATGTTGAATCGCTTTGTCTTTCATGCGTGCCAGTTCTGTTTCATCATGCCGGCTGGCATACGACAGCCCTCCGCTGTATATATAATCGCACCATTGCAGGCCACATAACTTCGCCATCTGCTTGTAAGCAGGAAGAAAATCATCAATAGGATAGCATTGCAGACCACCCTGTCGATACATTTCTTCAGGTGCACCAGAGGTAAAAGATAATACAAGTTGTTTGCCTTTCAGTTTATCGCCTGTCGTACCATGAGAAAACCCATGCGTAAAAGTCTGTTCAATCCAGCGGTGCATCAGTGAAGGCGCACTATACCAAAATATAGGATATTGCAGAACGATGATATCCGCACGGAGCAACCGTTCTTGTTCTGTTTTCACATCAATTTGAAAATCCGGATATAACTTATCCAAATATACGAATTCAGCCTCCGGTAATAATTTCTTTGTTTCTTCTAATATCGTCTTATTGGCAAATGAGTCGTTTAAGTCGGGATGTCCCGATACAATTAAAATCTTTTTCATACCCTTTCCTGTTTTATGTTAAACTTTAATAGCTGCCTTTCCGTGCGACATACCGGATTGTCCTTGGAATGCGCTGGAGAAGTGCAGATGGTTTTCAAAGCTAATCTTTATATACTTGTGGTGCTTTGAGCCTAACGCTACAAAATTAACAAGATTTCTGTTCTTATTGTTTATTTGGAAAAGTTTGATTGTCTGATATATTGTTAATTTTTTCTTTGTGCGAGTTATCGTTGGTATTTTCTCCCTTGATTCTTTCAAGCTCGTCTTGAAAGCGTTCCCATGCCATCAAATCCTCGTGCCAACTTTCAAATTCTTCCCAATCGTCCATCATCCTTTATTCTATAATTTGCCAATATCCTTGCTTCCTACCTCCTATACGTTTCAGTAAGCCAAGCTCTTGAAGGCGAGAAAGATTGTACTTTACACCATCCTCTGTAATGCCGGAAAGACTCTCGCTGATTTCTTTTCGGGTCGCTTCCGGATGTTCTTTTAAGAATGACAGTATAGCTTGTTGTTGTTCCGTCAGATTTTGTATGGCCTTTTGGGTAGTCTTTTGGGTAGTCTTTTGGGTAGTTTTCTGGCCGCTCTGTATAGTTGCCCTTTCCGGGTACTCAAACTTAAAAGTTGTCCATATACCTGAAGCGTCATAGCGGAACTCCGGCGTAGAGAAACCATCATTCTTACAAGCCATTATGATACGCTCAATGCCGCGTCCCCATGCCTCAATCTCACCTGCACGGAAGAATGTGTTGGCAATATCTGGGTTATAAGGCATACTTTGATGTGAGGACAATAAGGTTTCCACCGTCCACCCTTCGGGCAATACACCACCATTTATTATCTCCAATTTGTTTTCATACACGCGGATTTGAATGGGAGAATGTTCTGCGTAGTCCATCATGTCACGCACCTTGTTCGGGATGTCCTCCATTAACTTCTTGGCATCCTGTACACCGCACACTTCGCTATTATCGCGCAGACCGATATACAGCGTATCGCCTTGTGCGTTGGCAAAACCACAAATCCATTTCTGGTATTCGTCACGCCAAGATTCTTTGAACTCTATGTTTTGGGATTCGGTATTCATTAGAAAGGTAAATCATCAACGTTACTTTGTGTCAATTCATTGCGCACCGAAATACATTGTTCTAAGTTTTGTCGCCCCCTTATGTCGATTAATTTATCTTCTGCATCAAATAATTCATTTTTCAATGTTAAGATGCATTTATAGCTTCCATCTATTTTGGTACATATAATATCAGAAAAAGGGAAATCCTCTTCTATAACAAATCCTATGTCTGTTAAATATTGTTTGATAGCTTCTCTGTTTGACGCGAATAATTCATATTGCTTACCACCTAATACTTCCAACAAATATCTCAATGTTGGGCGTATGGCATAAATTGTACTATTAAACTTGTTAAAGAATGAATCTTCTTCTACAGAAAGTCTATCAACAAGTTCACGTATGGTTTGAGCTGTATTTTGTAAATCTTCATAAGTCTTACTTTCTGTAATAGTTGCTTCTTGAGTCAATAGGTGCTGAAATAATCCTGCAAATTGCTGCTTCAAGTTATTTGTTATGTCGGATACATTTTCAAAAGGAATTATTGGATGATTCTTGACTGTATTTTTTAGTTCAGTGATAAATTCATGAATTTTGATATTGTCGGCATAATACGGAACGAAATCTTTTGTTTTATTTGCTGAGTAAATAAAATTTTCAGAATATACATCTTTTAATATGTATATATAAATTTTCTTTCTTCCTTTTATTGCTTTTTGCAATTCTGACATTGTTATTGAATAGTCTCCATTTGCAGATTTTGTTCCAAACTTATTACCGATTATGCATACTACAATATCACAAGTATCAAGCTCGTTATAGCAAGATTCTTCTAAACTGACTTCTTGAGTATATGGAATATTTCCTTTATCGTGCATTACAGCTTCATAACCTAGTCCTTGAATAAAAATACGAAGATCATTTCTTACATGTTGTAAGTCATAATATGTAGAACTAACAAAAACTCTTGGTGCTGCCATTGTTATTTTCCTCCTTTAATCCTATTACAATTCTTACAAAGCATTTGACAATTCTCTGCCACAGTAGTACCGCCTTCTTTCCACGGCGTGATGTGGTCGGCCTCCATTTCCTCCAACTCGAAATGCTTGCCGCAATGGACGCAGATACCTTGTTGACGCTCGTAGGCTTCGCGCTTCTGCTTTTTATCGAAAGTGCGGAAACTAAGGTCACGCAAATCTCCGCTTAATACATAACGGTAGATACCGGACTTTTTCATGATTTCGTCATCCTCCATCAAATCGTGTATCTGCTTTTCAAGGGCGACCGTATCATACACGTTTTCACCAAACTCATCGTATATGGCTCCCCAATCCAAGCCTTTCATTTCACGGCGGTATTTGGTAAACGTAGAACGTACCCATGTAATGATAGATACGAAGTAAGCCCACAGCTTATTGGCATTCGGATCAAATTGGTGTATCGCCATATACTTATCAATACTTTCCACATTATCATGACGAGCCGCCCATTTCAAGATAGTAGCCAAGTATGCCTGCTCTATGGCATTACCACTTAATAAGTCGGCTCCCATTTTATAAGCCGGACATCCGTTCTTTGAAAAATGCCTGCGGGCATCTGTTACGAAAGGTCCGGCATAAACGGCATTCAGCAATTCTTGGTCGAGAAGTTTCTCTCCTGCAATGTTGATTACTCGGAACCAGTCAAGTTTTTCTTTGTCTGTTCCCTCACAAAAATACACAGTCAGTTCATAGTTGAGAAACTTTGCTTTCTCTTCCTCTGTAAGTGTGGAAAAATAAAGTGTACCTCGCTCAGGGTCAACTATATGAAAGTCGTGGGTATAGAAACCGCATATCGAGAGGGTACGCTGTTGCCCGTCAATCATTTCAAAATTGCCGTTCTCATCCACGCTCCAATACATGATGTTAAGGGGAAAACCTTTGAGAATGGTTTCCACAACGGCTTGTTGCTGCTTTTCGTCATAACGGAACTCACGCTGATAGGGAGGGCGTATATCTAATTTGCCATGATAGCCTTTTACACCGGTATCGGGATCGTTGATATATCCGTCAATCAAGTCTTGGATTTTTATGGATTTCAATTCTATCTGCATATCGGTTATTTTTTGATTTTACGAATTATGATTCGTGCATAAGGTAAAGATACAAGACCATTTCTCAATATGTACGGAGAATTCATATTGGCCGTGACATGAGCCTTATTTCCTTGTTTCCTTAAATTATCAATTGTTGCTTGTCCCATCGGCTTAAAACCGGCAGACCTTATCCAATCTGTATCACAAGTATTTCCTATTATCTCAAACTGTTCTGGATTGTATTTATCCATGAACGTAATAGGAACACCCATTAAGCCATCGTAATCTAAGGGAATATATTCTGTCTTTGCCACATCGATAGCATCATAATTCTCATATTTAGGATATTCTTCAGGTGTATAGTGCTTATAAAGAATAATATCTTCATGCCGCTTCTTTATTTCCAAATTGGTAAACCAAGTAACGCCAGATACCCGAATCATTCCTTCACGATGGTCGCCAGCGGTTGCCTTGTCCTCATAATGTGAGATGAAATGCCCGGCTCCACCTTTAAATCCGTAGCCCAACCATAGTCTATTTTCTTTGATAAGAGGGAATATTTCCTTGTATTTAATAGCATTCTGATGCCCTATAATCAAGAACTTCTTATCATATTCCATAAGTTGAGCCACGTATTCTCGAAACAAGGAAAACGGTGGATTGGTCACCACAATATCCGCTTCTTTCAGCAATTCGATGCATTCTTTACTACGGAAATCACCATCACCTTTCAAGGGTTTCACGCCTATCTCTTCCGCATTCGGTATATGGTCGCCATTTTTGTCGCCTTCATAAACCAAGTAAACGGCCTGTTCGCTCTTGTTTTGGCTGAACAAGTCTATATTCTGATTCTTATAACAAGTGGTAATCAGTTTTTTCAATCCAAGAAACTCAAAGTTGTAGGCGAAATAAGTAAAGAAATTACTCACACGCGGATCGTCACAGTTGCATAACACGGTCTTGCCACGAAAATGTTCCCGATAATGCCGCAACTCGTTGTTGATATCTTCCAGTTGCGTATAAAATTCGTCTTTCTTGGCTTCTTTTGCCTTGTTCAGATTCTTATTAGCCATATCATTTAATCGAATTTACCCTTGTTAATCAAATCCTTTGCATTCACTTCCAAAATTTCCGCTATCTTCATCAGCATTTCCAATGAAGGCTGGGTCGCATTGGAACACCAGCGCGAAACGGTCGCCTCGTTCTTTCCCAACTGTTCAGCCAACCATTTCCCAGTTTTCCCTTGTTCTACCAATACTATTTTTAGTCTGTTTATTTTTTCTGTTCCCATATTGAAACGTATTGCATACGTGCATTAATAATTGATGGTATCTGCAAAGATAATGATTACCTACCAAAAGAACTCAAGCTTTGACAACAAACTGCCTTATAATTGAAATTTGTGTATTACCCACTCTTTTTATGGAGGTCGTATCGGGCGTTTTATATGTGCCATATCTTATTTTTTAATTTGTTCCATTTTCAATATCCGCTGACCCCTAAATCTCGCAAGATGGTACAATGAAGTGGAAAAGTTTGACTATATGGAGTTCAACAAGGTGCTTGATACGTTTTCAAGCCATAGTACGACCATCATAAATTATTTTGAAGAGCGATTGACCAATGCTTCAGCGGAGTCGTTCAACGCAAAAATAAAAGCTTTTCGAAACCAGTTAAGAGGGGTGGCTGATGTAAAATTTTTCCTGTTCAGGCTGGCTATGCTATACGCTTAAAAGAAAGCTTGCCAACTGGGAAAATCCGTTGAGCCGGTAAAACATTGGAGAAAACATTTCCCTGTTTCAACCTGCATTCTGACCATATTGAGCATAAAAAAAGAGAGCTACATTGCTGTAACTCTCTGACTTTCAGTGGTGCCACCAGGAATCGAACCGGGGACACAAGGATTTTCAGTCCTTTGCTCTACCAACTGAGCTATGGCACCGTTTTTAATCGTTTCGTTGCTTTGTTTCTCGATTGCGGTGCAAAGGTATGAAAGTTTTCCGAATCTGCAAAAGTTTTGAGTAAAAATTTTGAAAATATTTTAATCATGATAATTGCTCTTTATTCTGTGGTTGATGTAATATATTGTTAATCAGGAGTATATTTCCGTACGGCTCGTTACGCTGATATCCCGGAAAAAACTACCGTTAGCGTTACCTATTTCAAGCGGTAGAATTGCTTTGTTCTACCCATAGTATTAATCAGTTTAACGGGTAGAAATTTTAGGCTTGCAAAAGAGAGGGGGCGAATTTTTATTTTGTCGGAAAAATTCGACTGTTCTGAGGGGGAGTAAACGCTTTTATTTGTATCTTAGTCGCCATAAATAAAACTCGATTATGGAAAAAAGAAGATTAACTCGGTCGAATAACCGAATGATTGCCGGGGTGTGTTCGGGAATTGCGGATTATTTTGGATGGGATATTACGTTGGTACGTATCGTATATGTATTGGCTACGTTTTTTACTGTGTTCTCCGGCGGTATCGTATATTTGATTTTGTGGCTTATCATGCCTGAAGTGAAACGAAATGAAGATTGACTTTTTTTTCAAATATAAAAGCCTGTCGCACTATTGTGCAACAGGCTCTGAAGACACGGAATTGAAATCTTTTTGCAGTTCCGTGTCTTTTATTTATTCAACTACTTCGATGCCTTTCAGCGTTGCCGAACTTGATTCAGTGATGCGTACTTTTACGAAATCGCCGATGCGGTGAGTTCCGCGGTCGAACACTACCACCTTGTTCTGTTCCGTGCGTCCGAAGAGCTGTTCTTTCGAGCGTTTGGATACACCTTCCACCAATACTTCGAACACCTTGCCAACGTCTTTGGCATTGCTTTCTGCCGAAAGCTGGTTCTGCAATTCTATCAGTTCGTTCAGGCGGCGGATTTTCACATCTTCAGGAACATCGTCCGGAAGATGTTTCGATGCGTATGTTCCGGGGCGTTCAGAGTATTTAAACATGAAAGCCGAGTCGTAGGCACATTCGCGCATCAGTGAGAGAGACAACTGGTGGTCTTCTTCCGTTTCCGAATGGAATCCCGAAAAGATATCGGTACTTAGTCCGCAGTCGGGGATAATACGGCGGATGGCTTCCACACGTTCCAAATACCATTCGCGCGTGTATTTCCGGTTCATCAGTTTCAAGATGCGTGAGCTTCCGCTCTGTACGGGCAGATGGATGTGTTTGCATACGTTAGGCACTTCGGCGATTACCCGGAGCGTTTCATCGCTCATGTCTTTCGGGTGGGAGGTAGTGAAACGCACCCGCATCGTGGGAACGGTTTCTGCCACAAGGCGTAACAGCATGGGGAAGGTCACCACTTCGTCGCCGCGTTCAAACCGGTATGAGTTTACGTTCTGCCCTAACAGCGTTACTTCCTTGTAACCCTTCTGTTGCAGGTCGCGCACCTCGTTTAGTATGCTTTCTACATCGCGGCTCCGTTCGCGTCCGCGGGTATAGGGCACGATGCAGTAATGGCAGAAGTTGTTACAGCCACGCATGATAGAGACAAAGCCTGAAATGCGGTTGCCGCAGATGCGAGAGGGAATTACGTCGCGGTATGTCTCCGTTACCGAGAGGTCTACGTTAATGGCTTTTTCGCCCGCTTCTACCGAGGCTATCAGGTCGGGTAGTGTCAGATAAGCATCCGGACCAGCCACCAAGTCTACGTGATGATGTTCTATCAAATCACTTTTCACGCGCTCTGCCATACAGCCCAGTACACCTACAATCAGGTGTTTGCGCTTTTTACGTAATGAATGGAAGAACTCCAGCCTGTTCAGAATCTTTTGTTCGGCATTGTCGCGGATGGAGCAGGTGTTCATAAACACCGCGTCGGCTTCGTCTAAGCTCTCGCAGGGTGAGTAGCCCGCCATTTGCATGATTGATGCCACCACCTCGCTGTCTGCCACGTTCATCTGACAGCCGTAGGTCTCAATAAACAGTTTTTTGTTTCCTTGTTCAGTTGCAGATTTAAAGTCTGCTCCTGTAGTTTCTTTTGTCATAATGCTTGTTATTTTTAGAAATGAGGATGCAAAGATATCGGTTTCTTGGTTAACTTCCATAAATTAAGCTGAATATATCAGATTTATTTGTATATTTGGGACAACCATTGGTTGAAACTATAATACTGAATATAAAAACACTGATACCATGAACTTTAGATTTATTTCGGCAACCGAAGCTGCTAACTTGATTAAAGACGGCGATATCATCGGGCTGAGCGGGTTTACGCCGGCTGGAAGCCCGAAGGCTGTAACCTTAGAACTGGCAAAGATAGCCGAGGAGAAACATGCTAAGGGAGAATCTTTCCAGATAGGCATTATTACGGGAGCTTCTACGGGCGACTCATGTGACGGGGCTTTAACCCGCGCGAAGGCGATTAAGTTTCGTGCTCCTTATACCACGAACACAGATTTCCGCAAGGCAGTGAACAACGGAGAGATTAACTATACAGACATTCACCTTTCGCAAGTGGCTCAGCGTCTGCGCTCCGGCTTTTTGGGACATGTGAGCACGGCTATCATCGAGGCGTGTGAAATTACCGGCGACGGGCGTATTTACCTTACTGCCGGAGTGGGCATTACGCCTACCATTGCCCGGCTCGCAGACAAAATAATCGTTGAACTGAATGCTGCCCACAGCAAGTCCATCATCGGAATGCACGACTTGTATGAGATGGAGCGTCCTCCTTTCCGCCGTCCGATTCCCATCGTGAAACCGAGCGACCGCATCGGGTTGCCGTACATCCAAGTAGATCCGGAAAAGATTGTCGGAATAGTAGAGACGAATATCCCCGATGAGGCACGTGGTTTCCATGACCCCGATCCCGTTACAGACAAAATCGGGCAGAACGTTGCCGAATTTCTTGCTGCCGACCTTCGGAAAGGCATCATTCCTTCTACCTTCCTGCCCTTGCAGTCGGGCGTGGGAAACATTGCCAACGCAGTGCTTAGCGCATTGGGTAAAGACCAAAGCATTCCGCCGTTCGAGATGTACACCGAGGTCATTCAGAACTCTGTGATTAAATTGATAAAGGAAGGGCGTATCAAGTTTGGCAGCACCTGTTCGCTCAGTGTTACAAACGACTGCCTGCAAGATATTTATGATAACATGGACTTTTTCCGCCACAAGTTAGTGTTGCGTCCGTCGGAGATATCCAACTGTCCGGAAGTGGTGCGCCGTATCGGTGTTATATCAATGAACACTGCCATCGAAGCCGACATTTACGGTAATGTCAACTCTACACACATCTGCGGCACGAAGATGATGAACGGCATTGGCGGTTCGGGCGACTTTACCCGCAGCGCATACATTTCTATCTTCACCTGCCCGTCTACGGCAAAGGGCGGATGCATCAGTTCCATCGTACCGATGGTGTCGCACCAAGACCATAGCGAACATTCCGTCAACGTGATTATTACCGAACAGGGCGTTGCCGACCTGCGTGGTAAGAGTCCGGCAGAACGTGCGAAAGCCGTCATAGAGAACTGCGCTCACCCCGACTACAAGCAACTGTTATGGGATTATCTGAAGATAGCCACCAAAGGGCAGACCAGCCACAGCCTTGCCGCCGCGCTGGGTATGCACCAAGTATTCATGCAGAAAGGCGACATGCGTCTGACTGATTGGGGCGCATTCTAACCGAATATCCTTATCTGTTATACTCCACCCGCGTTTGAACTCCGCATTGCTGTTCAGGTGCGGGTGTTTTATTCTCAGCATATTTGGAAGGAGATACCCCGAACATGTCCATGAAATGCTTGCGGAACGTAGGTAAGTCATTGAAGCCTACCCGTTCGGCAACTTCCGTGACCGACAGGCTGGTTTCCATCAATAGGAAAGCGGCTTGCGTCATACGTATGTGGCGAATCAGCTCTACGGCAGAAAGGTCGGTGTGCTGTTTCAGCTTGCGGTAAAGCGTAGCCTGACTCATGTGTAACTCTCCGGCCAGTACTTTGACGTTGAATTCGGGATTGTTTGCGTTGCTCTCGATACACGACAGCACTTTTTGCATGAACTCACTTTCTGTTCTTTCGGGTTGCTCTGCTGATACGGTAGAAGTATGTAACAATGTGCGGGTATAGATTTGTTTAAGACGGCATCGCATATCAAGCAAATGAGCCACTTTAGCCAACAATATTTCCGGATTAAATGGTTTACGCACATAGTCATCAGCTCCGCGGTAAGAAGCCTCCACGCTGTCCTTGTCTTCCGCTTTAGCCGTAAGCAGCAGAATGGGAATGTGGGCTGTTTCTTTCCGTTTGCGCAATGCGGCACAGCAGGTAAAGCCGTCCATAACGGGCATCATCACATCCGACAGAACCAGATCTGGCACTTGTTTTACTGCCATTTTCAGTCCTTCTTCTCCATTCTCCGCTTCAAGTATCCGGTAATGTTTCTTCATCAGGTCTCGCAGATAATTGCGCATATCCGTATTATCTTCTATAATGAGTACTGTTTGACGGGCGGCGGTATGTCCTTCTTCCGTTGTCTGTGGTATCTTTTCCGCTTTTTGCAGCAACATCAGGTTTGGAATACTTTCTCTGACCGTCTCCTCATCGTTTGTCTCGGAGGTTTCATCCCATGTACAGTCGTCTTCTTCAAAATGAGATTTCCCTTCGGGGAGATACACAAAAAACGAAGTACCTTGTTCCGGTTTACTCTCCACGTTTATCCGTCCGTGATGCATTTCTACGATATGTTTTACGATTTTTAGACCTATTCCCATGCGAGTGGACATTGACGGGTCTGTATCGCCGGTCACAAAAGGTTCAAAGATATGCTGCAACAGCCCGGCATCTATTCCTTTTCCGGTATCAGTCACTGAAATACAGCAGAAGAATTTCTGATCGAATTCTTTCCTTTCTACTGAAAGGCTTATTTTCCCTCCTTCAGGCGTATATTTGAAGGCATTGGAAATCAGGTTTTGAATGACTAACGACAGTTTCTCCCGGTCGGCCCATATCGTGACATGCTCCGAACCGTGCATCCATCCATACATTATATGATGTTCGGCAGCTAACGAGTGAAAGCCTTCGGATACGTCTTTCATTAAGGACAGAACGTCTATCTTAGATAAACGTAACTTTACCATGCCTGCTTCTGCTTTTTGAATGTACAGCAGGCGGTCGGTCAGAGTATGTAATCCTTCGGCATACTTGAACATAATGGATAAACGTCCATAGAACGGATGTGTGGGCGAGATTCTGGAAAGTATCTCACGCAGCGGAGACAAGATAAGGGTAAGCGGTGTGCGCAACTCATGGGCAGCCATCGTAAAGAAGGCTTCACGCTCTTTGCGAAGTTCCATTTCCTTATTTCGTTCCATATTGACTGTAAATAACTCATGCTCCAGACGTAATTCATACTGTATCCGCTTTTGTTTTAGTCGTAGGCGGTGTACATATATTAATATGATACTGACCAGCCCTGTCGCAATGAGCAGACGGAACCAAAGAGTTTCGCTCCAGTGGGGAGCAATTATCACTGTCAGTGCACTGACATCACCTTCACTCTGATCTTGAAAAATAGTTTTTACCTGAAAAGTATAGCTACCGGCTGGCAGGCGGTCGTATGAGATTTTTTCTCCTTCATTGGCCATAATCCATTCCTTCTGATATGGGTACAAACGGAAAAGGTATTTCTGGAGTTTGGACAGATACAGCAAGTTGGTAAACGATAGTGAGAAATTGCGATTTTCATGCGTCAGATGCAATTTAGAGGTATAAAGCAACGACTGAGGCAATACCACTTGCCCATTAACATTTTGTCCGATTTGTACAGGGCTATGGTTCACTTCCAAGTCTGTGAAAATCACCCTTCCCTTTTCTTTTGGGTAATTAAAACGCAGGTCAGAAGGACGGAAATAAGTCAGCGTACTGTGATTTCCCCAAAAGAGAAAATTCTTTCCGAAAAATACGGAGCGGTTACTCCCTGAAATATAATAATTGTAAAACGATTGCAAATGGCGGCTCAGGCGGGAAATTCCGGAATTGGAACCCACCCAAAGAGAATGGTCACTGTCTTCAACCAATGCAGTTACGAAATTGCTGCACAAACCTTGAGTGGTAGTGTAACAGGTCAGGATGCTGTCTCCTTCCGGGGAATAGGATGCCAAACCATTTCCTGCATATCCCACCCACAATTTTTTGTCTTTTCCCCATAACAAGGCACGGACTTCAATCTCAGTGTCCGGCATACCAGCTTTTGCTTCATATCCGGCATGTGTCTGTAATACCTTGTTGCCACTCAGCCAAAGGCGCAACAATCCTCTGCCGGTTCCTAACCATAAGGTTTGATCATCTCCTGCAACTAATGTACGTACCTGTATATGATCTGGAATTTGTGGATTATTCCAGCTGATGTGCCTTGAAGTTCCTTGTCGAAAATCTACCCAATACAGTCCATTGCTGGTACCTGCCCAGCATTGATCATCCGTAACCATAAGCAAATTCCATATCACAGGAGAAGGCTGTTTTTGGGTATATCAATTCGCATATCATCCCACTGTTGATTCTTTCCGTAACGGAATATCCTTCCGTCTTTAGTACCAAACCAAAGACTTCCATTCTTATTTAAGGAGCTACAAATGGCAGTTTTCAGTTGGGGAATATGGGGACCAAACGATTCAAACGACAACGGATGTGTCACATCAAAAGGTTGTGTGCTACGTAAGACACCTTTATGAAAAGTAGCCAGCCAGATGTAACCATCACTATCCATTTGGATGCCACAAATCTCATTTGAACGTTTTTGGGCATATTGATGATAAAACGACTGGCGCAAGTCAGAAAATAATACTCCTCCTCCTTCTGTGCCAATCCACAGTAGTCCTTCTTTATCGTAGTAACCCGAAATCATACGGGTTTCGAAATATTGTTTCCCATTATGAAGGAAGGAGTGGAAGTCTCGCAACTCGATTTCCCGTTCTGAAGTAAGACTCAATAGCGTATATCCATTCCAAGTTACAGCCAAGTATTGGGCATTACCTATCGGAAGCAAACGAAATACATCGTTATGAGATAATTGGTTTTCCGTCTTTTCTGAAATATATTGCCAATGGTGTAATTTCCCGTTTGTCAAGTCATAACCATACAATCCGTCGCCTACAGTAGAAATCCAAATAAACGAATTGTCGTTCAGCAAAGAAGATACCCACCAGCTGGAAGGTAACTGCCCGTCGCAGACCTTCTGCAATTTCCTTTGTCCGGGTGTAAAACGATAGATTGTTCCCTTCTTGCTTGCACAATATAGCATTTTGCCATCTTCTCCCGTGCACAACACTGTGAACGAATCGTTTTGCAAATTTTTCGCCACATGACGTACAGAAACAAATGCAGTATCCTTTGCAAGGGGAAATGGAAACGTTATCTTTGACAGCTCATTGGAAAATACTCCCCAGCAACTACCATTGGGAGCTGCTATAAAGTCAGAGAACATAATAGGTTGCTTGCTCACAGAATCGCATACGGGAAGGAAGCGTTCGTATTTCTTGTTGAACAGAAACAAATTCTGTTCTGAGCGGATAAGCAAGTAATCTCTATTCAGCGATACCACTTTGTCAATTCTTCGGTAAGAGCTCTCTGATATCCGGAATATTTTAAAAGTACGTCCGTCGTAACGGTTCAGTCCGCCTCCCGTTCCAAACCACATGAATCCTTCGGTATCTTTTGCTACGGAATGGATGTCATTGTCAGATAATCCGTCATTCACATTCAAAACCTGAAAATCTTTTTCAGAAAGCACTTGTGCTTTTATCAAAAAAAAGCGAAGAAATACAAAGAAAAATACAATAAGTCTAGAGTCTATGTTTTTCATACTTGAATCAAGATGTCTATTTTGTCGCAAAGGAACAAAAAAAATATCTAAAAAGTCGGAATACTAGTGAAAAAACGGTTTTTATTCGCAAACTGAGAAGAATACCGACTGTTAATGCAATGTTTACCCACTGCCTCCGAGAAGTTTATTTCGGAGATTTGTGACAAAACAAATACTTCTTTATTATCAATTAAACTAATACTTAAAATCATGAGTCGTATGAAAACACAATTCATTTCTCTGCTCATAGCTTTGCTGGCAGGGCTTTTGCCGCTGTATGCGCAACAAATGAGCATCTCCGGAATTGTTACAGACAAAAAACTGAATGAACCCATCATTGGGGCTTCAGTGGTAATTAAAGGAACCAGTAATGGTTGTATCACTGATTTGGATGGAAACTTCCAGCTTAGCAATGTAGCTGTTGGAAGTACATTAGTAGTATCCTATATTGGCTATCAAACTCAGGAAGTATCTGTACAAAAAGGAAAGACTTCCTATCCGGTGGTTTTATCGGAAGATACTCAGGCACTCGATGAAGTAGTTGTAGTAGGTTTCGGTACGCAGAAAAAAGTAAATCTGACCGGTGCCGTGGCGTCAGTAGACAACAAAAAGTTGGAGTCTCGTCCTGTAACTTCTGTAGGTCAGGCTTTGCAGGGAGTAGTTCCGGGACTGAATGTCAGTACTCCTGATGCCGGAGGTAAACTGGATGCCAATCCTTCTTTTAATATCCGTGGTACAGGGAATTTAGGGACAGGTTCCAGTGCTTCTCCCCTCGTATTGATTGACGGTGTGGCAGGTGATTTGAACTCATTGAATCCGCAGGATATAGATAACATTTCGGTCTTGATGGATGCAGCTTCTGCTGCGATCTATGGTTCTCGTGCTCCGTTCGGTGTTATTTTAGTTACTACCAAAAAAGGTAAACAGGGTAAGACGAGTATTTCATATTCTAACAATCTGCGTTGGTCTCGTCCGACCAATATCCCCGACATGCTAGACGCTTATACATTTGCGCAGTATTTCAACCGTGCTATTGACAATACCGGTTCTGGTGAAGCGCATTTTTTCTCGGATATTACCATGGAACGTATCCAGCAGTATATGCGCGGTGAGATAACCACTACTGCAGACCCATCTCTTTCACAAAACGGAAACTGTTTTGCCTTTAATCAGAACTCTAATGACAATCAAAACTGGCCTCGTAACTTCATTGACAAGACCGCTTTCGGACAAGAACATAACATCAGTTTGTCTGGTGGTAATGAGAAAATACAATACTATGTATCAGGTGCATTCTTGAGTCAGGACGGACAAATGAACTACGCAAACGATAACAAGAAACGTTACAATGCTAGCGCCCGTATCAGTACTGAAATTACCAAGTGGATGCGCTTGGAATTCAACAGCCGTTTCATTCGTGAAGACATTGGTATGCCGACTTTCTTGAAGCTGTATGGCGATCGTTTCTTCTCAGAAACAACCAAACTTCATCCTAATATGCCGCTTTACGATAACAATGGTCACTATACCCGTAACCCGAAATTGATGCAACTGACTTCCGGTGGGCGTTCCAATACGCAAGATGATACTTACTTCACACAAGGTAGTCTGATTCTTACTCCGATGAAGGGATTGACCATTCACGGCGACTTGGCTTTGCGCACAGGTAGCTTCGAACATTTATACAATGTAGCCAGAGTATATCTTTATGACAAAGACAACAATCCCATTCCTGAGCAGTGGCTTGGCGGAGATGCTGACTTGGCAGCCGGAAAAACATGGGCTTATAGCGAACAACAGCGTGAAACAATGATTACTTCTTCACTCTATGCTGATTATAGCTTCAATTTCCTTGAAAAACATAATTTTAAAGTAATGCTCGGTATAAATAGTGAAAGTTTCCGCTACAATAATGTTTGGGCTAAGCGTTCGGATGTAATGAACGACAATAATCCCGATGTTAATACTTCTACCGGAACACAAAGCAACGGTGCTTATCGTGGAGAATGGTCTTCTTTAGGTTATTTCGGACGTTTGAACTACGACTTTGACGGACGTTATCTGTTTGAATTCAATATTCGTCGTGATGGTTCTTCTCGTTTTCGCGCAGACAATCGTTGGGCTACTTTCCCGTCTGTATCTGTAGGCTGGAATATTGCACGTGAATCTTTTTGGGAACCTTTAAGCAAATGGGTTAATACTTTGAAACCCCGCTTCTCTTACGGTAGTCTCGGTAACCAGAATACTAATTCCTACTATCCTACTTATGCTATTCAGAATGTAACTGTAGGTAGCCCTGATGCAGGTGGACGCTGGCTGCTTGATATGGCCAATAAATCAAATATTGCAAGCACTCCGGGATTAGTAAGTTCTTTGCTGACATGGGAACGTGTGTACAGTTATAACTATGGTGTAGACTTTGGTGCTTTCAATAATCGTTTAAGCGGTTACTTCAACTTCTTTATCCGTGATACGAAAGACATGGTAGGGCCGGCACAGGAAATTTCTCCAATAGTAGGTGCGGATGCTCCTAAACGGAACAATACATCTTTGCGTACCAAAGGATGGGAACTTCAATTGAACTGGCAGGATCGCATTGGTGAATTTAATTACAATGTAGCGTTCAATCTTTCAGATTCACGTACCAAAATTACGGAATATCCGAATGCCAGCAAATCACTCTCCACTTATTACACTGGCCAGTATTTGGGAGAAATGTGGGGATATGAATCTATTGGCATGGCCAAGACAGACGAAGAAATGGCTAAGCATTTGGAGGAAGTAGACCAAAACACCATTCCTAATATTACCCTTGCCGCTTCCGGATGGAAGGCCGGTGACATGATGTATGCCGATTTGGATGGTGATGGAAAAATTACAAACGGAGAAAATACAGTGGACAATCCGGGAGACCTTAAAGTAATCGGTAACAGTACTCCACGTTTCCGTTTTGGTTTGAATATTGGTGCTGAATGGAAAGGTTTTGATCTGAGTATTTTTTTCCAAGGCGTAGCTAAGCGTGATTATTTATTAAGTGGCATGATATTTTGGGGAATAAACGGTGATGCATGGTCTTCTACTGGTTACAAGGAACATTGGGATTTCTTCCGTCCAGAAGGTGACCCGTTGGGAGCAAATACCAATGCATATTATCCGCGTCCTCTTTGGAGATCTAACCAGAATCGCCAAAGTCAGTCTCAGTTCGTACAGAATGCAGCCTATATCCGTTTGAAGAATTTGCAAATCGGTTATACCCTGCCTAAAGCATGGACAAATAAAGTTGGATTGGAACGTGTCAGAGTATTCTTCTCTGGTGACAACTTGTGGACGGGTACTTCCATTAATAAAAATTTCGATCCGGAGGCATTATATCAGAACGGTATGACTTACCCGTTGAGTCGTACACTCTCTTGTGGCGTAAATGTAACCTTATAAAACCAATAAAAGCATCTATGATTATGAAACTAAAATATATATTTTTATTTTCGGCTACTTTGCTGATGGGAGCTTCCTGCTCTGACTTTTTGGATAAAGCACCTATTTCAGATAATGTAGATGGTAACTTCTTTACTGCAGAAAACCAGTTGGAACCTTATTGTAACAATATGTACGGCTTATTGCCCGATCATGGTACAGGTACAGGTACTTTCGGATACTTTACTACTGATAATAATAGTGACAATATGACGACAGTCAATCAGGTAGATAATTTCCTTCCCCAGCGTGTTCAAGTACCTTCCAGTGGTAGTTATGGTGGTTTTGCCAACATTCGTAACTGTAACCTTTTTTTAGAACGTACTGAAGAGAATATAAAAAACGGTACATTGACTTCAAGTGACAACGTGATGCATTATATAGGTGAGATGTACTTCTTCCGTGCCTATGCTTACTTCAATTTGCTGAAGGCATACGGTGATCTTCCTATTTTAACTGAAGTGCTGAACGATGGTGACTATGCAGCCAATGTGGAAGCCAACAAACGCAAACCGCGTAACGAGGTAGCTCGCTTTATCTTAAGCGATTTGGATAATGCCATTGAGCGGTTATATCCCAAGACAGAAGCATTTACGGCACATCGCTTGAACCGTGAATGTGCTTTATTGTTCAAATCACGGGTGGCTTTATATGAAGCTACATGGGAAAAATATCATGCAGGTACAGCACGTGTTCCGGGTGGACCGGGATGGCCGGGTGATGCTGCTTCTTTTCATACCGATATGAATAAAGAAATAGAATTCTTCTTAGACGAAGCCATCAAATCCGCCAAAGAAGTAGGGCTTGCTTCTTCATTAGTGCAGGATTATGCCAGCTTGTATAATCAAACCGATCTTTCGGGAGAACGTAACGAAGTTTTGTTATGGCGTATGTATAGCGAAGATGCCAAAGTACAGAATCAGGTAGTAGGAGCCACTCACGGATATGGTGCCATTGACGTGACGACAGGGACTGGAGATGATGCCCGAATAGACACTTACATTTTCGTACATGGTGACAATACCGGGTTTACCCGGTCGTTGGTAGACAGTTATCTGATGGATAACGGTCTGCCCATTTATGCAGCTGGCAATTACTATCAGGGTGACAAGAGCTTAGAGAGTACCATGAAAAACCGTGACCCACGTTTGGTAAGTTCTGTTGCAAAACCGGGTGACAAACTCATCACCTCCAACGGGAAAGACATTATGTATCAGTTTCCCGGATTGATTGCTGCCAGTGGTATCCGCGTAACCAGTACTGGTTATATTCCACGTAAAGGCTGGATGGACAACGACGTGACCTATAACAGCGCCTATCCTTTGGCTCTGCCTATTTTCCGTGCTGCTGAGGCGTATCTGAACTATATCGAAGCCTATTATCTGAGATATAATACGCTGGAAGATGAAACGCTAAATAAGTTTTGGACAGAACTGCGTACCCGTGCTGGCGTAGATGCAGATTATAAAAAGACCATTGAAGCTACCGATTTGACTAAAGAAATCGACTTGGCACGTTATTCAGGTACCGAGTTGGTAGACAAGACACTCTACAACATTCGTCGCGAGCGTCGCAGTGAGTTTATTGCCGAAGGTATGCGTAAGGACGATTTGTATCGTTGGCGTGCATTAGACATGATGCAGAACTATTGGATGGAAGGAATGAACTACTGGGAAGAATTCCATACCAAGTTTGAAGATGCTTGTACAGCTTGTAAACTTGACTATACAGCTCCCAATGAAGCATCCGTTAGTAAATATCTGCGGCCGCAAGGTAAAAACGAACTGGTAAAGAAGTATAACGGATATTGTTTTGAACAAGCTAACTATCTTTCTCCTTTGTCATACGATGTATTCCGTATGTCTACTCCTGAAGAAGGTGGAGACGTTTCTACTTCTGTAGTTTATCAGAATCCGGGATGGCCTGTGAAAGCTGGTAGCTTTGCTAACCAATAATAATAGAACTCTTTTTAATCTATTATAAATGAGGCGTGCCAAAGATGGGGAAATACTTAATCGGAAAATTTAAGCAGGTTCTAAGTATTTTTCCTATCTTTGGTACGTCTCTTTTTTTTACATTAGAAACTGAAATCATAAATTAAATAGAAATTTGGTTCTTCCTTAATATGAAGCTGATACAATTCGTTTATACCTCTGCTTTGGGTGTTGTATTTCCGCTTTCGGTATGTTCCCAACCGGAATCCAAGCCTTTGCGTCCCAATCTGGTTTTTATTATGGCCGATCAGTTCAGGGGCGATGCCATGGGATGTATGGGAAAGGAACCTGTGCAAACACCGAACCTTGACCGTCTGGCTTCCGAAGGTATTCTTTTCACTAATGCCGTAAGCAGCTATCCGGTATCTTCGCCTGCGCGAGCCATGCTGATGACGGGGATGTATCCGACTGCCAACGGAGTGACGGGTAACTGCAACTCACAGCACACCCCTTACGGTGTGGAGCTTTCGGAAGATGCTGTCTGTTGGAGTGATGTACTGAAGAAAGAAGGTTATCGCACCGCTTACATCGGTAAATGGCATCTCGATGCCCCTCATCGGCCGTATGTGGATACTTATAACAATCGGGGAGAGATAGCTTGGAACGAATGGTGTCCGCCCGAACGCCGGCATGGTTTCGACAAATGGATTGCTTACGGTACTTACGACAATCATCTGAGACCTATGTATTGGGATACGGAGGCCGGACGAGAGGAGTTTTACTATGTTAACCAGTGGGGACCGGCTTACGAGGCCGATCGCGCCATCGAATTTATCCGTTCTGAAGGCACACTTCCTGACCGTCCCTTTGCTTTGGTGGTATCCATGAATCCCCCGCATACGGGTTATGAGTTAGTGCCCGAATCGTATAAGCGGTTGTATGATTCGATTGATGTGGAGGCATTGGCCCGACAGTTGCCTTACATTCCGGAAAAGGGCACGCCCAAAGGCGATTATTTCCGTGAAAACATCCGCAATTACTACGCTTGTATCACCGGGGTGGATGAACACGTAGGACGTATTATCCAAGCTTTGAAAGATTGCGGTATATATGACAATACCATTATCATTTTTACTTCCGACCACGGTGTATGTATGGGCGGACACGGAGTGGAAGGCAAGGACGTATTTTACGAGGAATCTATGCGTATTCCTATGATTTGTTGCTGGAAGAACAAGCTGCATCCGCAGAAAAGCAATCTGCCTGTGGCGTTTGCCGATCTGTATCCAACCCTGCTTTCGTTGATGGGAATGGAGGCACAGATACCGGCCTGCGTGCAGACACGAAACTGGAAACGACTGCTGCTGGATGAAGAAATTCAGACGCCTGAAGATGCTTTCCAACCTTATTACTACTGCATACCTTCGGATTCCACTTCCGGAAGACGCGGTATTCGAACCTCCCGCTACACGTATGTGACGGAGGTGGAAGAGGGTCGGCCCGTGCGTGTATGGTTGTATGACCGACTTCGTGACCCGAACCAGTTACATAACATTGCGGAAAGCCAACCGGCTCTTTGTGATTCGCTGAAACGAACTCTTTCCTCATGGCTCGAACAGACCCATGACTCATTTGCAAAATACTTGAAACAATGAATATGAAAAAGACATTATTGACTCTGCTGACATTGTTCGCCTTCTGTGCGACAACTATCGTTGCCCGAAATACCGACCATGAGGGGCCCTGTCCGGCTCCCCATCAGCTTAAATGGCATGAAGCCGAACTGGGGGTGGTATTCCATTATGACCTGCACGTGTTCGACGGACTGGTGTATGGACAAGGCAACAACCGTATCAACCCGATTGAAGATTATAACATTTTCCATCCCGACCGGCTCGACACCGACCAGTGGATAAAATCGGCTAAGGCTGCCGGAGCCAAGTTTGCCATTCTCACGGCTACCCACGAAACCGGATTCGGGCTGTGGCAGAGTGACGTAAATCCCTACTGCATGAAAGCATTGAAATGGCGCGACGGAAAGGGAGACATCGTGCGTGACTTTGTGAACTCCTGCCGCAAGTACGGCTTACAGCCGGGCATTTACATCGGTATCCGCTGGAACTCTCTGTTAGGTATCCATAACTTCAAGGCAGAAGGTGAAGGTGAGTTTGCCCGTAACCGTCAGGAGTGGTACAAACACTTGTGTGAAAAGATGGTGACAGAACTCTGTACCCGCTACGGAGACCTTTTCATGATTTGGTTTGACGGCGGTGCCGACGATCCGAAGGGGATGGGCCCCGATGTGGAACCCATCGTCAACAAATACCAGCCTGAATGTCTGTTCTATCATAATGTAAACCGCGCCGACCTCCGCTGGGGTGGTTCGGAAAGCGGTACCGTGGGTTATCCCTGCTGGTCGAGCTTTCCTTATCCGTACAGCCACAGTAATGCTACCGATGGAGTGGCCGACCATAACAAGTTGTTGGCACACGGTGACCCTGACGGTAAGTTTTGGGTGCCCGCTATGGCCGATGCGCCCCTGCGCGGATACAACGGGCGGCACGAATGGTTTTGGGAACCGGGTGATGATGACAAGGCCGTTTATCCGCTGGAAAACTTGATGGAGATGTACGAAAAGTCAGTAGGTCGCAACGCTACGCTGATGATAGGTCTTACTCCTAACCCCGACGGACTGATTCCGGAAGGAGACGTACGCCGCCTGCAAGAATGGGGAGCTGAAATATCCCGCCGCTTTGGTCAGCCGCTGGCGCAGACTTCGGCCACGGGCAAAAAGAAAGTGTCGCTTTCAGTCAGCAAGGTACAGCCTGTGAATTACTATCAGATTCAGGAAGACATTACCGGCGGAGAACGTATCCGTGCTTACCGGGTAGAAGCTCTGGTGAATGGCAAGTGGACCACCGTGGCAAAAGGTACTTCCGTAGGGCACAAGCGCATTGAATCCTTTCCTGCCGTAGAATCCAAATCCTTTCGTCTGGTGGTGGAACAGTGTACGGCGGAACCTCTCATCCGAAATTTCAGCATTTATCATGTAAACTCTAAATAGAAACACAGATACCATGAATAAAAAATTATTGGCACTTCTTGGAATAGCTCCCGTGCTTTCTCCATTACATGCCCTGACCGGTGAATGCCCCGATTCGCGTCCGAACATCATTTTCTTTTTGGTGGACGATATGGGATGGCAGGACACTTCGCTTCCTTTCTGGACGGAGAAGACAATGTATAATGAACGTTACGAAACACCTAACATGGAGCGTCTGGCCCGTCAGGGAATGATGTTTACGCAAGCTTACGCTTCGAGCATCAGTTCTCCCACCCGCTGCAGCTTGATGACGGGAGCTAATGCTGCCCGTCACCGCGTGACTAACTGGACTTTGCAGAAAGACAAGACCACCGATGCCTCAAGCGATGTGCTGCAACTGCCTGACTGGAATTACAACGGTATTGCTCAAGTAGAAGGCACGAACCATACTTTTGTAGCCAAATCGTTTGTGCAATACCTGAAAGACAGCGGCTATCATACGATTCATTGCGGAAAGGCGCATTGGGGAGCTATCGACACTCCGGGAGAAAACCCCTGCCACTTCGGTTTTGAAACGAACATTGCCGGACATGCGGCAGGCGGACTGGCAACTTACCTGAGCGAACAGAGTTACGGACACGATGAGAAAGGCAATCCCACCTCGTTAATGTCGGTGCCGGGACTGGAGAAATACTGGAAAACGGGTACTTTCATCACCGAAGCACTGACAAAAGAAGCCTTGAAAGCTCTTGACAAGGCCAAGAAATATAATCAGCCGTTCTATCTCTATATGTCTCACTATGCCATCCACATCCCGATTGACAAGGACATGCGCTTTTATGACAAGTACAAGAAAAAAGGCATGTCGGATAAGGAAGCTGCCTATGCTTCCCTCATCGAAGGCATGGACAAGAGTCTGGGCGACATCATGGATTGGCTGGAAAAGAACGGGGAGGCTGACAATACCATCATTCTGTTCTGCGGTGACAACGGAGGATATGCCACCGGCAGAGAATGGAGGGACGAGCCGCTCTATACGCAGAATGCACCTCTTACCTGCGGGAAAGGTTCGGCTTACGAAGGCGGTATCCGCGAACCGATGATTGTGAGCTGGCCGGGCGTGACACAACCCAACACCCGCTGCGACAAATATGTTATCGTGGAAGACTATTTTCCCAGTATTCTCGAAATGGCGGGTATTACCGACTGGAAGGCACCGCAGACCGTGGACGGCGTGAGCTTTGTTCCTTTGCTTAAGCAGACCGGCGATCCGTCGGAGGGCAGAAGCCTCTATTGGAACTGTCCAAACTTGTGGGGAGAACGAGGACCGGGCATCGGAGCCACCTGCACCGTGCGTCAGGGAAAATGGAAACTGATTTATTTCTATGAAACGGGTAAGAAAGAACTGTATGATATTCCAGCCGACATTAGCGAGAAGCATAATCTTGCCGATCGTTATCCGGAAGTGGTGAAATCTCTTTCAGCCAACCTCGGCGAGTTTCTCCGCAGTTCGGGTGCACAGCGTCCTTCATTCAAAAAAACCGGAAAGCCCTGTCCTTGGCCGGACGAAATATGACCTTGTAGAAAACGTGCTTGCGCTTGGTTTTATGCGTAAGTACATTTCCAAACACACCAAAAACGCTACCCATAGAGTGGCTGAGTCTTTCGAATAGAATTACCTGATTCTACCGCAAGAGTTGGTCAACACTAACGGTAGCGTTTTTCGGTATAAAAGAAAACATTGATATTCGCCGGAAAACTTTTATCTTTGCGTCTGACAAAACGCAATAATCATGGGTAAGCAAAGTGACAAATATGTGTGGATATTGGCGGGTGTCTGTATCCTTTCGTTATTTCTTTTTCTTGGCGAATCGCTGTTCAATACGCGGGGCGAACCGCGGGAGGCGATAGTTGCCTACTCGATGCTGGACAAGGGGAACTGGATTCTTCCGGTGAACAACGGGGTGGATATGGCGTATAAACCGCCTTTGTTCCACTGGTGCATCGCGCTGATTTCTTCCATCGTGGGTGGCGTTACGGAGTACACGTCGCGTATGCCTTCGGCACTGTCGCTGATGGTAATGGTCATGGCGGGCTATGCTTTCTATGCCAAACGGCGGGGGAAGGAGCTTGCTTTCGTCATGGGACTGATTACGTTGACCAACTTCGAGGTTCATCGCGCAGGGACGAACTGTCGGGTGGATATGTTGTTGTCCGCACTCATGGTGTTGGCACTTTATCAGCTCTATAAATGGGGAGAAAAGCGTTTGCAGGGTGTTCCGTGGATAGGTATCCTCTGCCTGAGCGGGGCGTTCCTTACCAAAGGTCCGGTAGGAGCCGTGTTGCCTTGCTTGGTGGTAGCGGTCTTTTTATGGATTCGCGGCATGAAGTTTTGGCGAATCTTCTATTCTTTCTTCGGGGTATTCATTGCCTCGTGTGTGCTTCCGTTCGTATGGTACTGGGCGGCTTACCAGCAAGGAGGCGATAAATTCTTACAGTTGGTTTTGGAAGAAAACGTACTGCGTTTCCTCGGCAAGATGACGTACGAATCGCACGAAAATCCGGCGTATTACAACGTAATTACGGTAGTGGCGGGATATGTTCCTTATACCCTGTTGGTGCTGATATCTTTATTTGCACTGAAATATAAGAAGATACAGGGGAAGCCCCGCGAATGGTGGACGCGCTTCCGCACGTATATCCGACAGATGGACGACGCCCGGCTGTTTTCGCTGCTCAGCATCGTCCTCATCTTTGTGTTCTACTGCATCCCCAAGAGCAAACGCAGCGTGTACCTGCTGCCCATTTATCCGTTCATCGCTTACTTCTTGGCAGAATACATCCTTTACCTGCTGCGCGTGCGTCCGGTGGTGATAAAGGTTTTCGGCAGCATCATGGCTTCGCTGGCAATCATCCTGTTGGCGGTATTTTTCTCACTCCGTATGGGATGGATACCTGAAACCATTTTTTCAGGACGACATGCGGCAGAGAACGTTGCTTTCATGCGGGCGCTGGGAACGGTTCCTTTGGGATTTGTTTCCTACACCCTGATAGGAATCATGCTCATCGCCATCAAGTCTTTCTTCTCGACGATACGGAACACGAAATTCGACAACACAAGGCATTACGACGTTATAGTTCTGATATTCTCCATCTTCCTGCTGCTCGACGGACTGCTTACGCCTACCGTACTGAATGTCAAGTCGGACAAGCCGGTGGCGGAACAGATTGCATCGTTCGTACCAGAGGGTACTCTTTATGTTTACATGCCCAACCAAGTGAAAGGCAACCCGATGCGCCCGTTTACGGTGAACTTTTATTTAGGCGACCGCATCGTACCCTTTGAAGATTTCATGCCGGAGGAAGGTTACCTGATAATCGGAGAAGAGAACATCGGAACGTTTACCGAAAATTATGGAGGCTATCAGATAAAAGAGGTTTATAACAGCCATCACCGCAGTTGCGATGACCGCAAAACCATCTGTCTGTATCAGTTCAGAAAGGAATAAGCCATGAGAAACAAACAGTGGATAGGCGAAGCGGTGCGTTTCGGCATTGTGGGCGTGGGGGCGACCGCCCTGCATTACGGCATTTATTACCTCTTACAGCAGGTTATCAATGTAAACGTGGCTTATACGGTGGGTTATGCGGTTTCGTTTGTCGCCAATTTTTACGCCACGTCTTACTTTACGTTCGGCACGTCTCCTTCGTGGAAAAAACTGTTCGGTATGGGAGCTGCCCACGGTGTGAATTACCTGCTTCATATTCTGCTGCTGAATGTTTTTCTCTGGATGGGCATCCCGAAGGTGTGGGCGCCGTTTCCGGTGTTCGCTGTGGTCATCCCGGTAAACTTTCTGCTTGTGAGATTTGTATTTAAACGTAAATAAGATACTATGAAACTGATAATTGTTGTTCCCTGCTATAACGAGGAGGCTGTGTTGGCGGAAACCACTTCGCAGCTGTCGCATGTCATTGCGACGCTGAAAGAGCAACACAGCATCGACAGCGGCATCATCCTTTACGTCGACGACGGGAGCCGCGACCGTACGTGGGAACTTATCGAACGTTTCTCTGCCGAGCACGACTGCGTGGCGGGGCTGAAGCTGGCGCACAACGTGGGACACCAGCAGGCGCTTTGGGCAGGGTTGGAATGGGCTTCGGCTCATGCCGATGCTGCCGTGTCGATTGATGCCGACCTGCAAGACGATGTAAACGCCATTTATCCGATGGTAGACTATTATAACAAGGGCATCGACATTGTTTACGGCGTTCGCAAGGAGCGGAAAACAGATACTTTCTTTAAGAAGAACACGGCATTGGCTTTCTATCGGCTGATGCACGGACTGGGCGGTGAGATTGTTTATAACCATGCCGATTTCCGGTTAATGAGCCGCCGCACGCTTCAGGCGCTTGTTTCCTTTCCGGAGCGTAACCTGTTTTTGCGCGGCATGGTTTCATCGCTGGGATATCCTTCCGCTATGGTGTATTATAACCGTAAGGAGCGGTTTGCCGGCGAATCGAAATACCCGCTGAAGAAGATGATAAGTTTTGCACTTGACGGTATTACATCTTTTTCCGTCCGTCCGCTGCGTTACATTACTTATTTGGGTTTGTTTTTCATATTGGTAGCGATATTCGCCATCGTTTACGGGCTCTGTTCTTATGCCGGAGGAACTACTATACCCGGATGGACTTCTTTATTGGTCTCTCTCTGGTTTATCGGGGGAGCCATCCTGCTGGCTTGCGGGATAATCGGCGAATACGTGGGTAAGATTTACAAGGAGGTAAAACGCCGTCCGCGTTACTTTGTCGAGCGGGTTACCCCGTCGCTTCACTCAGATCTCCCAGCGTAAGGAAAGGTGTGTTCCCTTATTCGGCTGCAATAAAAAAGGCTCGTGTCTCATCAAAAACACGAGCCTTTCTGTATCGTACGCTGTCAAGCGATTATTTCGCTATCAGCAAATAATAGTTTTTCTTTCCGCGCTGAACCAGCAGGTATTTGCCGTCCAACAAATCGGCTGCGGTAATCACTTGGTCGGGAGCAGACAGTTTCTCTTTGTTCAAAGAAACGCCTCCGCCCTGAACCAGCTTGCGCATTTCTCCTTTCGAGGGGAACACGGCAGCCTTTTCGGTAAACAAGTCGATGGCTTTCACGCCGTTTTCGATTTCAGCTTTTGATACTTCGAACTGCGGAACGCCTTCGAATACTGACAGCAGCGTATCTTCGTCCAGTTTCTTCAACGCCTCTGAAGTAGCATTTCCGAACAGAATACCTGATGCTTCTACGGCTGCATTGTAATCTGCTTCAGAGTGAACCATGATGGTTACTTCCTTAGCCAGACGTTTTTGCAGCGGACGCAAGTGGGGAGCTTCCTTTTGTTCGGCTACCAATGCCTCGATTTCTTCTTTGCTCAGCATGGTAAAGATTTTGATATATCGTTCAGCGTCTTCATCGCTTACGTTCAGCCAGAACTGATAGAACTTATACGGTGATGTATAACGAGGGTCTAACCAGATGTTTCCCGACTCGGTTTTACCGAATTTGCCTCCGTCGGCTTTGGTTATCAGCGGACAGGTCAGCGCGTAGACTTCGCCTCCGTTGGTGCGGCGAATCAGTTCGGCTCCCGTGGTGATGTTACCCCACTGGTCAGAACCACCCATCTGGAGCTTACAGTTTTTAGTTTCGTATAAGTGGAGGAAATCGTAACCCTGCAAAAGCTGATAAGTAAATTCGGTGAATGAAAGACCATCGCGTGCTTCACCGTTCAATCGCTTCTGAACAGAGTCTTTTGCCATCATATAGTTTACGGTGATATGTTTTCCCACCGTACGGGCAAAATCAAGGAAAGTGAAGTCCTTCATCCAATCGTAGTTATTAACCAACTCTGCCTTGTTGGGAGCATCCGATTCAAAATCGAGGAATTTGCTCAACTGTTTTTTGATACATTCTTGGTTGTGGCGCAGGGTTTCTTCGTCCAGCAGGTTACGTTCTGCCGATTTTCCCGACGGGTCACCAATCATACCGGTTGCGCCGCCTACCAAAGCCAACGGCTTATGTCCGCAACGCTGAAAATGTTTCAATATCATCACGCTTACCAAGTGGCCGATATGAAGTGAGTCAGCAGTAGGGTCAATACCTACGTAAGCGGTTACCATCTCTTTTTCCAGTAATTCTTCCGTGCCCGGCATCATGGTGTGAACCATTCCGCGCCATCTTAATTCTTCTACAAAGTTCATCGAATGAATTTCTTAGTTTAACAATAAAGGTAGGGGCAAAAGTACGACACTTTATCTGAATAACCAATTTTTAACGGCTAAAAAAGAGGCGATTAATATTTTCGCCGACCAAAGCCACCAGTTTGTTTGTGTCTATGCCGCGTACTGCCGCCGCCCGGCGGTAAAGCTCGCAGATGTCGACAAGACTGTCATCGGTTTCGAGCAGCAAACGTTCTGTGGCAACCGTTTTCATCGCTTCCGACTGGTATTTTTCTCCGAAAGAGAGGTAGAAGCCTTGCGACTGGAGGCTCAGGGCAAGTTCTTTTTTACCTCGGAATCCATGAATAATCCACGGTTGTTTCGGGCGGTACTCTTTCTTCAGTGCAATAACTTCGTTAAACGACTTGACACAGTGGATAAAAAGAGGAAAGCCGTGTATCTCCGCGCGTTCGATAACGCCACGGAATGCTTTGAGCTGGAGGGAGAAAGGTGTATCGCACAACTTGTCTAATCCGGCTTCACCCAATGCCACGGTACGCGGGTCAAGCATCATCTCGTCAAGCCATTGAAACTGCAACATACAATCGTCTTCGGAAAGAAACCACGGATGAATCCCCACGCTAAGAAAACGAGCCGTGGAGATATCTGCATGTTCTTTGTCATCCATGCGGCAGGAAAGAAAGGATAGCCCGGCAGACGAAGCCAAACGATGGGTATGAACATCGAAACATTCCATACGGTTCTGTTTATTGGTTAATAACAGGTCAGGGGACTGGGTCGTAACCCGATCCTCCCCACGGATGGCAACGTAAAAGACGACGGATGGCAAGGTATAATCCTTTTATCGGACCGTGCTTTTTTATTGCTTCAACAGCGTATTGTGAACATGTTGGAGTAAAACGGCAAGAAGGAGGAGTGAACGGTGAGATACAATTCCGGTAAAAGTAGATAGGGAGTAAGAGCAGAAATGTGAATACTTTTCTCATGGCAAGCGTTCGGTAATCAGTTGAAGCAGCTTTCGTACTTTCAAGTCTACCTCTTCGGAGGCATGAAGTTCGTTGTCTAACCAGATAAAAGCTATTGCCAGCTTTGTACCGGTATTTGCCAATGGTTCGGTCAATATCTGTTTGTTTTTCCGGAATGCTTCACGTATCTGGCGTTTCACCCGGTTTCGCTTTACCGCCCGTTTGAAACGCTTCTTAGGTACACTGATAAGTAATGAAACAGGAGGAAGATGATTTCCCTCCACAGGAATATACACCACACGCAAAGGAAAAGCCGGAAACGATTTGCTTCCGCCTGCAAAAAGTTTTTCTATTAAGATACGGCTGTTCAGACGTTCCTTTTTGGGTAAGGTATGTGTGTGGGGAGATTCCATAAAAGTATATTAGGCACGGATAACACATTCGTTACGGTAGAATTATGATTCATGTCCGTAAAAAAACGTGTTATCTGTGCCTATTTTGCTATCTTTACTTATTACGTTCGCGGATAAACATATCCAAAGCTGCTGTCATCGACGGAGCTACGGTAGTGGGAGCTTCCAAATCAAGACGAAGTCCTGCTTCTTTTACAGCTTTTGCCGTAGTAGGACCAAAACAGCCTATGGCTATTTCTTTTTGTTCAAACTGTGGGAAGTTTTTCATTAGCGACTGAATGCCGGCAGGACTGAAGAATACCAGCATGTCGTAATCGAACTTCTCTTCGGGAGTGAAGTCATTACTTACAGTGCGATACATGACTGCCTCCGTATGCTGGATTTTGTTTTTATCCAACAAGTCCTTCACTTCGTCGTTATGAACGTCGGACATCGGAATAAGATATTTCTCTGTATTATGCTTTACTATCAGCGGTAACAGATCGATAAATTTTCCGGTTGCTCCGAAGAACACTTTACGTTTGCGGTATTGCACGTATTTTTGGATATACAACGCAATAGTCTCAGACGTACAGAAATACTTCATCGTTTCTGGAACGGTGATACGCAATTCGGCACAAAGACTAAAGAAATGATCAATAGCATGGCGCGAAGTAAACACAACGGCTGTATGATCTAAAATAGAAATCTTCTGTTGTCTGAATTCTTTAGCAGACAAACTTTCTACTTTTATGAACGGGCGAAAATCTATCTTCACTCCGTACTTCTCAGCAATGTCGAAATAAGGTGACTTTTCCGACGATGGCTTTGGCTGAGAAATAAGCACTTTCTTTATTTTCAATGTACTAAAATTTTAAAATCAATACCTTGTTCATATAAACTATCCCTTTCCACAGAAGTAAATCGGGAACCATTTCGAGGGTGCAAAAGTACAGAATTAAATGTAAAATGCCATGAAAATGATTAAAAAAGTTCCTAATACATTTATAAAATAACAATATTTTAATAAGAAGTAGCGTTATAAGGATTAAAAGACGTGATGGAGAGCCCGACAGATTGAAAAAGACAATGAGCAAAACTGTGGGGAAAAGTAGGAATCCGGTGACGATTATTATATCGAAATAGGCTTCCGTCCAAGCTGTGGTTCGCTCTTTGTCAAAAAAAATCCGGTTCGTAAATGTATATGTCCCCCATTTGTAAAGAACAAGCAAGACAGACGAGAGGATGTAAAATCCGAGAAGCAGATGCGGAGATACGTATTCTGTCAATAGAGGAATGTCGTCTAAAAAATAATCGAACAGGCATACGCCGCTTAAAACGCATGTAACGCCTGTCAGAATCAATACGAATAATGGGGTCGATTCGGTTGCAACGTCATCGAACAGATTGGAACGCTTTTTATTCGAGAAAAAAGTCTTTATGCGCTGGTGCAGGTACTTTTGCCGGCGGTTTATTGAGTAATACAGAAAGAAGAAGCAAAGGAACATCAGGCAGGTTACTGTCCAATCGTTATTCAGGCGGTAGGGCAATAACTCTCCCTCCATGCCCGAAAGCTGTACTTCCTGCATGTGTCTTACGAGCGCACTGTCCAGTCGTTCCTGTTGTTGCGCTTGCAGTTCCTCTATCAGTTTAAATCCTGCCCGGCAAACATCGTTCATACGGCTGCAAATTTACGAATTTCTTTGTTCCAAACAGGAGTTACGTATAATAAATCGACGGCTTCTTCGGGAGTTGAGGCAACCTGCCAGATGTTTTCGTGTTCGCGGCGCATGAAATTTTGTCCGATAGCCTGTTTCAGCAGGGTGAGCAGAGGATCATAAAATCCGTCGGTATTCAGTATGATGATGGGATTCAGGTAAAGTCCCAGCTGTTTCCAAGTGATGATTTCCAGCAGTTCTTCCATTGTTCCGCATCCGCCGGGGAGTGCGATCACGCCGTCCGAGAGTTCGGCCATCAGTTGTTTGCGCTCGTGCATGGTTTCTGTTTCGATGAGCCGTGTTAGCCCGTGGTGATGCCATCCTTGCTCCACCATGAAGTGGGGGATGACCCCTGTTACGGTTCCTCCGCAGGCAAGTGTGGCGTCGCTCATGCGGCCCATCAGTCCCTGACGCCCGGCCCCGTTAATCAGATTGATGCCCTGTTCGGCTAAGAGTTGCCCCAAACGTTCGGCGGCATCGAAATAAACAGAAGGAATTTTCGTGCTGGATGCACAATACACGCATACGTCTTTTATTACATTATTCATAGATTATCAAAATACGAGAAGAATAAATTTGTTTTTTTAATCGCCTTATTAATGCTGTTTAGGCACGAACCACACAATGCCTGCGTAATTCGTGCCTAATGTTACAACAAAAAGCCCTTTGTCAGAGTCCGAAAGCAGCTTTTACTTTATCTACGTAATCCAGTTTCTCCCACGTAAAGAGTTCTACTTCTACGTCTTTATTGCCTTCGTAAGCCGATTCGAAGTGTTTTACCACCGTTTTCGGTTCACGTCCCATGTGTCCGTAAGCAGCCGTTTCGCTATAAATCGGGTTACGCAGCTTCAGGCGTTCTTCGATGGCACGCGGACGCATGTCGAAGATTTCGTCTACCTTTTTGGCGATTTCGCCGTCGCTCATTGCCAGATGGCTTCTGCCGTATGTATTCACGTAGATGTTTATCGGGCGAGCCACGCCGATGGCGTAAGAAACCTGTACCAACACTTCATCGGCAACACCCGCTGCCACCAAGTTCTTGGCGATGTGGCGGGCTGCATAAGCCGCACTGCGGTCTACCTTGCTGGGGTCTTTGCCAGAGAATGCTCCTCCACCGTGGGCGCCTGCTCCTCCGTAAGTGTCGACGATGATTTTGCGTCCCGTCAGTCCGGTGTCGCCGTGCGGCCCTCCGATTACGAATTTTCCGGTGGGATTCACAAAGTATTTGATTCCGTCGTTAAACAGTTTCAGAACTTCGGGGTTATGAATTTCGGCAATGACGCGCGGCATCAGGATTTCGATGACATCTTTACGGATTTGTGCCAGCATCTCTTCGTCTGCTTTAAGCTGAGCTTCTTGAGAATCGTCGGCAGGGCGGATGAAATCATCGTGTTGCGTAGAAACCACAATCGTGTCGATGCGCACCGGGCGGCGGTTGTCATCGTATTCGATGGTTACCTGACTCTTTGAGTCGGGGCGCAGATACGTCATGAACTTTCCTTCGCGGCGGATTTCAGCCAATACCATCAGCAGCTTATGTGCCAAGTCGAGCGACAGCGGCATGTAGTTTTCTGTTTCGTTCGTAGCATATCCGAACATCATACCTTGATCGCCGGCGCCCTGATTCATAGGGTCTTCACGCTCTACACCGCGGTTGATGTCGGGGCTTTGTTCATGGATGGCAGAGAAAACGCCACATGAATTTCCTTCGAACATATATTCGCTTTTGGTATAACCGATTTTATTGATAACTTCGCGTGCCACACGCTGAAGGTCGATGTACGCTTTTGTTTTTACCTCTCCTGCCAGTACCACTTGTCCGGTTGTCACCAGTGTTTCGCAGGCTACTTTCGAGTTGGGGTCGTAAGCCAACAGTTTGTCAAGTACAGCGTCGGATATTTGGTCCGCCACTTTATCGGGGTGTCCTTCCGACACTGATTCGGATGTGAATAAGTATCCCATAGTTACCTTAAAAAAATTAAATGTTTATATAGATTGTATATATCCGTGTACGGACAGAGTAGGAAGGAATCAACAAGGAATCAAATTTTATGTGTTTTAGCATTTTTTTCCGTGGTTGCAAGCTACTCAAATCTTTCCACTTTTATATCGGTTGCAAAGATAGATATATAAATCGGAATAACGATGCGTATGATGGGTATTTAACATATTTATCCCTGAAAAACGCTACCGTTAGCGTTGCCCGACGCAAGCGGTAGCGTAACCCGACGCTACCCATAGGACTTGCCTGCGCTACGGGTAGAATTTTCAGGGGCATTTTATACATAAAATCAGAGTTCGTTTAGAGCCGGTTTAAATTTGGGCATACGCCGGAGGATATACGTAAAATTTCGTATTTTTGTGCGACGAAAAATAAATCATTCCGAATGAAAAAGATTATTTTAGTAACCGGCGGACAACGTTCTGGGAAAAGCGGCTACGCTGAAAAGCTGGCACATCGCCTTACCGGTTCGCCTGTGTATATTGCCACGGCACGTGTTTGGGACGAGGAATTCCGCCGCCGGGTGGAGCATCACCGGCAAAACCGGGGAGCGGAATGGACCAACATTGAGGAAGAGAAGCTGTTGAGCCGTCACGACATCAGTGGAAGGGTGGCTGTGATTGATTGCGTCACGTTGTGGTGTACCAACTTTTTCATGGAGCAGAACGATGTACGCCTCGCCCTTGAGGAGATAAAGGCGGAGTTCGACCGTTTTACGGCTCAAGATGCTACTTTTATTTTTGTAACGAACGAAATAGGACAGGGAGGCGTTTCGCCCAACCGGCTGCAACGCCAGTTTACCGACCTGCAAGGCTGGACAAACCAATACATCGCTTCGAAAGCCGATGAGGTTATTTTAATGGTAAGCGGTATTCCCGTTAAAATCAAATAAAGATGAAACAGTTTTCCATACAGCGTATCGCCAACGAGCGGTTAGAAAAAATGGTAACCGATAAGATTGACAATCTTACCAAACCCAAAGGTTCACTGGGGCGTTTGGAGGAATTGGCATTACAGGTCAGTCTTATCCAGCAGACACCTTTCCCCATTCTGAAACATCCTTGTAACATTTTGTTTGCTGCCGATCATGGCATTACCGAGGAAGGGGTCAGCAAATCGCCTAAATCCATTACGTGGCAACAGCTTTATAACATCCTGCGGGGTGGGGCAGGCATCAACTTTCTATGCCGCCAGCATGACTTCGATTTGCTGGTGGTAGATGCAGGCGTGGATTATGATTTTCCGCCCATGAACGGACTGCTCGACATGAAGATACGTAAGGGAACCCGAAATTTCCTCCACGAAGCAGCCATGACTTCCCAAGAAATGGAGCGTTGCATCACCGTGGGTGCACAGTGCGTAGAGCGCGTACACGTGCAGGGAGGCAATGTAGTGAGCTTCGGCGAGATGGGGATAGGAAATACATCGGCTTCGTCGCTCTGGATGACTTGCCTGACGGGGATTCCCTTGCAGCAATGTGTGGGTGCGGGCAGCGGGTTATCCGACGAAGGAGTAGCCCACAAATACCGTATTCTTCAACAAGCGCTCGACAATTTTCCCGGTACGCATACGCCCGAAGAAATAATATGCCGCTTCGGAGGTTACGAAATGGTGATGGCGGTGGGAGGTATGCTCCGTGCTGCCGAATTGCGCATGGTCATCCTTGTCGACGGATTCATTATGACGAACTGCCTACTGGCGGCTTCGCAGTTCTGTCCTGAGGTGACCGATTATGCCATATACGGGCATCAAGGTGAGGAAAGCGGACACAAGCTCCTGTTAGAATATCTTCATGCCCGTCCGTTGCTGAGCCTTAACCTCCGGTTGGGCGAAGGGAGCGGAGCCGTATGTGCTTACCCGATAGTAGACTCTGCGATACGGATGATAAACGAAATGGAAACATTCTCAAACGCATCGGTCACCAAATATTTTTAGTCTCATGAATAACCTGCTTGCTGCCTTGATGTTTTTCACCCGCCTTCCGTTCTGGAAGATAAAGACGGTTCCGGCGGAATGTTTTAAGCATGTGGTAGAGTATTGGAGCCTGACAGGATGGCTTACGGGGGGTACAATGGCGCTGGTGTTCTGGCTGTCTGCACTGGTTTTTCCGGCAGATGTGGCGGTGATGTTTGCGCTTGCGTCGCGATTGCTGCTCACGGGCGGACTTCATGAAGACGGACTTGCCGACTTTTTCGACGGTTTCGGCGGAGGGAAAGACCGTGAGAGTACGTTACGCATCATGAAAGACTCCCATATCGGAAGCTATGGCGTGTTGGGGCTGATTGTTTATTACCTGTTGGGGTATGCGTTGCTTTGTTCGCTCCCTTTGTCGCTGACTCCCGTTGTACTCTTTTGTGGCGATGCGTTTGCCAAGTTTGTTTGCAGTTTTGTAATCAAGCTGTTGCCGTATGCCCGCAGGGAAGAAGACAGTAAAGCGAAAGTGGTTTATACCCCCATGCGGAGCTTGGGGATATTGTTCACAGCTGCGGGCGGACTGATACCGCTGATACCTTTTGTGACGTTTCTTCCCTCCTTCTATGCTTGGGCGTGTGTGCTTCCTGTGCTGATATTTGCGGGGTTGGTGTATTTGTTCAAACGCCGTATCAACGGATATACCGGCGATTGTTGTGGGGCGTTGTTCCTGTTGTGTGAGCTGGGGTTTTGGACTGGAACTGTTTTTGTCACTTATTATTCACATTAAATAAATGATTGCGTATGAAAGTATATTTGATTCGCCATACTTCGGTAGATGTTCCTGCGGGAACGTGTTACGGACAGACCGATGTTCCTCTTCGCGATAGTTTCGAGGAAGAAGCCGATGCCGTTTTCAATCGTATCGAAGGAATGAAGTTCGATAAAGTATATACCAGCCCCTTGTCGCGCTGTCTGCGTCTGGCTTCATACTGCGGATATACCGATGCCAAGCGCGACCACCGTTTGAAGGAAATAGATTTCGGTAAATGGGAAATGCAAAAGTTCAGCGAAATCAAGGATGCGCGTATCGAAGAATGGTATGAAGACTTCCTCCACGTACCGGCTACGGGAGGCGAATCGTTTATGGATTTGTACGGACGTGTGGCTTCGTTTCTCGACGAACTGAAGCAGGCTGATTACCGGAGGGTTTTGATTTTTGCCCACGGCGGCGTGCTTATCTGTGCGCAGGCTTATGCCGGAGTAATCGACATCAGCCGGGCTTTTGATGCGCTTTCGCCTTACGGAGGAATGGTGGAGATTGATTTATAATACGGAAAGAATGTGTAACTTTGCGTCTGCATTAAACAAGAAAGACAGATGAAGCCACAATTACTTATCGGAGCTATAAATTCAGCGAGTGGGAAAACCGTGCTGACCGCAGGGTTGCTGCGCGCGCTGAAGCATAGGGGATTGCAGGTGCAACCCTTTAAATGTGGTCCCGATTACATCGACCCGCAGTATCATGCGGCTGCTTCCGGACGCGAGTCTGTTAATCTTGATACGTGGCTGGCATCAAAACAACATGTGCAGCAAATCTATAATCAATATGCCGAGAATGCAGACGCTTGCATCGCGGAGGGGATGATGGGGCTTTTCGATGGCTATCGGCGGATGCAAGGCAGCAGTGCAGAGATAGCCAAGCTGTTGAACCTTCCGGTAGTGTTGGTGGTCAATGCCCGTTCGCTCGCCTATTCGGTGGCTCCGATGTTATATGGTTTCAAGCATTTTCATTCTTCCACACGGATTATTGGTGTAGTCTTCAGTCAGGTTGCTTCGGCTTCCCACTATTCGTTCCTGAAAGAGGCTTGTGCCGATGCCGGACTGGAAAGTCTGGGATATCTGCCTGCCGACGAGTCATTGCGTATGCCCTCGAAATACACGGCACTGACGCAGGCGGCAAAACAAGAGATGGACGAACTTGCCGAACGTGCCGCCGTCTGGGTGGAGAAACATATCGATATAGACAAATTGCTGAACCTTTGCATCCGTCCTTTTCCTTGTTCTTACCGCTTGCCTTACGTGCAAGACATGCCGGCAGATTGTGCACGTCGCACCGTGCCTCGTCTGCAAATCGCCGTAGCACGCGATGCTGCTTTTAATTTCATCTATCATGAGAATTTAGACCGTTTGCAGGAGGTAGGAAAACTCACCTTTTTCAGTCCGCTGTACAGTAAAGACCTTCCGAAAGCCGACATCGTTTATCTTCCCGGAGGCTATCCCGAACTGTTTGCCCGCCAACTTCACCGCCGCAAGGCAATGATGGAGCAGCTGCGCGACTACGTAGAATCCGGTGGAAAAGTATGGGCCGAAGGTGGGGGAATGACGCTCTTCTCTCGTTCGATAACCACGCAGCGGGGCACTACTTACGAAATGGCAAATATTCTTCCATTGACTTGCACACTGGAGAACGCTCGTCTTCACTTAGGCTATCGGACCGCTGAATATAACGGAGTGGTTTTACGCGGTCATGAATGTCATTATTCCTCTCTCTTAAACTACGATGCCTTACCTGCTGTCTCACAGCTCTATAATGTACGTGGAATAAAAGTCAACACACCTTTATACCGCTATAAAAATCTGATAGCCGGATATACTCATTGGTATTGGGGAGAAACAGATATTTTAAAGGTGTGGGAATAGTCTTGCCCGACTCAAAAATTTAAGCCGTAGAGTTACACAACGCATCCGCTTGCGTTGAAGCAAACAAGCGGATGCGTTGGCACGTGCTTCCGCATGAATTTTTCAGCGGTCATTATCGCTTATATCCCGGATGACATGACACGGACAACCGGCTGCAAGCACGCCGGCAGGAATGTCTTTGGTTACTACGCTTCCGGCGGCTATTACACTGTTATCCCCGATGGTAACGCCCGGCAGAACGCTTACGCCTGCGCCTATCCATACGTTGTTGCCTATTTTGATGGGGTAAGCATATTCCAATCCCGCATTACGTTGTTTCACATCGAAAGGATGCCCGGCGGTATAGAAACCACAGTTCGGTGCAACGAAAACATTGTCGCCGAAGGTGATGGATGCACCGTCAAGCATGACACAGTTGACGTTTGAATAGAAATTTTCTCCGATGTGAATATTATAACCGTAGTCGCAGTAAAAAGGCTGTTCTACACAAAAATCTTTTCCCGTACTGCCAAACAGCTGACGGATGATTTGTTCGCGCTCTGCTTTTTGTGAGGGGCGTAACCGATTGTAGTCGTAACAAACCTCCTTGCAATGATTGCGCTCTGCCACTAATTCGGTATCATAGTTGGCATCGTAAAGTTTGCCTGCTTTTGCTTTCTGTTTTTCTGTTTCCATTGTATCGTTTTTCTTTTGCGTCGTCTCTTTGTTGGTAGAACAAATTTATGCGTTTTTCGGGATTTTCTCGCTAATTGTCGAAAAGATAACCGTTTATTAAAATATTTTTGTACATTTGAAAGCGTTAACTACTAAAATTATGAAGCGGCTTTTTCTTTTCAGTTTGTGGATATTGAGTGTGATTCTTGTTTCGTCTTGTTCGGAAGAAGAAAGTGGTGGCTTTTCCATTGACATCACGGAGGATGTGGTGTTGACTTCCGAAGAGGGTGCAAGAGCCATCGTGAGCTTTACGAGCAATCTCGGCTGGATGGCAAGTGTATCGGCAGACTGGTTGGAAATCTCACCTGACGAGGGACAGGCCGGTAGCAGCACGATACTTATTACCGCACTGACCGAAAACGATTCAGACAATGCACGCACGGCTACGCTGACGCTGATGTCGGGAGGCGTGCGCCAAGAAATAACCGTAAGACAGGAATCTGTGAACGATATCCAACTGGAGCAGACCCGGTATCAGGTGGGTGCGGAAGGCGGTACGCTTGATATTACTTTCTCGACTGCCATCAGTCTGGACAATTTGACAATTTGGAGTACTGAAAGGTGGGTGAATCAGGATAATCTTCCGTCGCGCTCGCTTACTGACTACCAGCTCATATTAAACGTGGAAGCGAATCCCGATCATCAGAGCCGCAGCGCCTCTGTGATTTTTGCAAAGGAGGAAAACGGTGAACAGACGGTTTTAGATACTGTAACCATCATACAGGAGGGTACATCGGGAATCGAGTCGGAAGACGATTCGGAAGATGGGGTTATAAACGTCCTGCAAGAGGCTACCGAGGGTAGCGGTATTCCTATCGTCATCATGGGCGACGGATTTATAGATACCGAGATAACCGACGGTACTTACCTGCAAGTAATGCAGCAAGCCTGCGAGAATTTGTTTACCGAAGAGCCGATAAGCTCGTTACGAGACTATTTCGATGTATATTCGATAACAGCAGTCTCGGCCAACAATCTTTTCGGTAACGGATATGATACGGCATTCGACTGTGAGCTGGAAGGAAACGGCACGACAGGTATCAGTGGAGATGAAAATGCGGTAAGACGTTACGTCAACCGCGTAGCGCAAGCATATAACATCAATGCTGACAAGGCTCTGGCAGTGGTTATACTGAATACCCATGAGTATGCAGGCACTACCTATTTCGGCTACACGAACACCCTGACTCAAAGCGTGATTGATTTCGCCATAGCTTACTGTCCGGTTATCGACAATCTGAATAGCGAATCATTCAGGCAAGTGCTTGTGCATGAGGCTGTAGGTCATGGGTTCGCTAAGTTGGAAGACGAATACGCCTACGAAGAAAATGGTGCGATACCTGCCTCAGAGATAGCCGATGTCCGTTACCTCCAATCCTTAGGATGGGCACAGAATGTTGACTTCACTACTGACAGGACTGCCGTACTTTGGTCAGAATTCCTCTCCGACGACCGCTATACCTCCGAAGGGTTGGGTATTTACGAAGGAGCATGTACCTATATAAAAGGAGCATACCGCCCCACGGAAAACAGCATGATGAACGAAAATACGAATGGATTTAATGCTCCGTCGCGCAGAGCCATCTACAACCGAATCATGGAAGACGGAACAGGAAATACCCCGACTTATGAAGACTTTTTAACATTTGACCAACAGCACCGTTCCCTTCTTTCCCGAGGCTTGGCAAGCACTGAAAAGCGTATTCCTTTCGCTCGCCCACGGTTTGTAGGAAAATCCATATCGGCCTCAGAATAGCTTCTAAGGGGAATTGTTACCCTACTGTGTACATTTGTCCACCGAACCGATTCAGATTCAGTTCGATAAATAACTCGGAGATAGGTAAAAGAGATACACACTGATTTTTATTAAGCGAGCCACAACCCGACTGATTCCGGTGAATCATCTGTCGGGTTCGTGGCTCGCTTTTTATATGCAATTTGTATTCGCCATCCTATGAAAACGCCATAAAAAATCCGTATCTTTGCAATTCCAAATAAAAAGATAATAAACAAGATAGAATAATATAATTATGGCTTTACAATGCGGTATTGTCGGCTTGCCGAACGTAGGCAAATCGACGCTTTTTAATTGCTTATCAAATGCAAAGGCACAGGCTGCCAATTTCCCTTTCTGTACTATCGAACCGAACGTGGGCGTGATTACCGTGCCTGATGAGCGGTTGAATAAATTGGCGGAACTGGTTCATCCGGGACGCATCGTGCCTACAACGGTGGAAATTGTAGACATCGCCGGACTGGTGAAAGGGGCAAGCAAAGGAGAAGGATTGGGTAACAAATTTTTGGCGAATATTCGCGAAACGGATGCGATTATCCACGTTCTCCGTTGTTTTGATGATGATAATGTAACTCATGTCGACGGGACGGTGGACCCTGTGCGCGACAAAGAGATTATCGACACGGAACTTCAACTTAAAGATTTGGAAACCATTGAAAGCCGCATTCAGAAAGTGCAAAAGCAGGCACAGACGGGAGGCGACAAGTTGGCAAAACAGACTTATGAGGTGTTGGTACGGTACAAAGAGGCATTGGAGCAAGGCAAATCGGCTCGTACCGTGCAGTTTGAAACAAAAGACGAACAGAAAATCGCCCATGAACTTTTCCTTCTTACTTCGAAACCGGTGATGTACGTATGCAATGTAGATGAGGCAAGTGCCGTTACAGGTAATCAATACGTAGAGCAGGTGCGTGAGGCTGTGAAAGATGAGAATGCAGAAATATTGATTGTGGCTGCAAAAACCGAAGCTGATATAGCCGAACTGGAAACGTATGAAGACCGCCAGATGTTTTTGCAGGAAGTGGGACTGGAAGAATCGGGTGTTAACCGTCTTATCAAATCGGCATATAAGTTGCTGAATCTGGAAACTTTCCTTACGGCAGGCGAAATGGAAGTACGTGCATGGACGTATCACAAAGGTTGGAAAGCTCCGCAATGTGCCGGTGTTATTCATACCGATTTTGAGAAAGGTTTCATCCGTGCCGAAGTCATCAAATACGAAGACTACATCAAATATGGCAGCGAGGCTGCTGTGCGCGAAGCCGGAAAACTGAATGTAGAGGGTAAAGATTATGTGGTGCAGGATGGTGACATCATGCACTTCCGGTTTAACGTATAAACCGTTATTCTTTTTATTTTTTTATCTGAATTTGTAAGGAGCTTGTTTTAAGGCTTTTACCTTTTAGCCGGGAGCTTGGAAAATTCTAACGGTAGAACCGGACGGTTCTATGGGTAGAGTTAGTGAACGCTACCGCATGGATTGGGTAACACTACCCGTAGCGTTTTGGGGGTATTCCGGCAGGGATTTTCCGCTTGTGCTTTTGTAAGGCAAGACGGTTAAAAGAGGTTCTTTATCATACAGTCGGGCAAGTTGATTGGAACAGATTTCATCTTTTAGGAATTCCTAAAGATGTAATATGCTCTAATCAACTTGCCGATTTTTTATATGCAGGCACATCCGGCCTTTTCTTTTCACCCAATGAAGGGCGAGTTTATGAGAGTATAAACTTTATCCTGTGAGGTTACCGCTTTTATATGTCGTAGAGTTATTTATTATCCGTTTGTCCTCTTTTTCTTTTTTGCGTTTTTATATCTTAAATGTGCTTAAAATCAGAGCATTGATACATATCCCGGCGGGAGATTTTTGAACATCGGAAACTTTTTTTTATCGTCTTGACAGGTCTTGTTTTGGGTAGTTTATCCACCAATAAAGTCCATTTGTCCACCTCCCTTTCCGTTCTATTTACCTAACTTTGAGGCGCTATTAAAAACAGTTTATTACAGTTTATTGCTCATTCACAAATTCTTGACTATGAAAAACAACAAAGGAATGGTTCTTGGTACCATCAGCAGCATTTGTAGGATTCGATTTCCCTCATTTTACACTACTGATGTATGTCGGCGAAAGCGTTTTTGCCCGAAAGAGTTTGCATACGACATCGTTTCGGCAGACTTAAAAGCGGCAAGAGCGGGCAGATAGTATTGCATCAGAGAACAAGGCTGAACCTAAGCCGGATATCATGAAGATTAATAGCGACTTTAATTTATTGATAATAATTTAATACCTTTGAAAAATGAGAAAGCAATTTATTTTTTCCGCAATGCTTGGCTTGTGTGCCTTTGGCGGTACGGCGGTGTATGTTACACCTGCCATGGCTGCCGTGGCACAGTCACCAACCATCAAGGTCAGCGGTAAGGTTATCGATGAACTTGGCGAACCATTGATGGGTGCTACTATCAGAATTAAAGATGAACAAGGCGGAACGACAACCGATTTAGACGGTAATTTCCAACTGGAAGTGTCCGGTAAGGCCGTCCTTGTGATAAGTTATGTCGGTTACAAAGACCGTGAAGTTGCCATTCGTAACCGTGCCATCCTTGAACCTATCCAGCTCGACCCCGATAACCTGATGCTTGAACAGGTGGTGGTAGTGGGTTACGGTACGCAGAAAAAGGCCGACTTGACCGGTTCTGTGGCAGTAGTGGATGCCGAAGCCTTGAAACAGGTATCCCATTCCAACATTTCCAGTATGCTTGAAGGTAAGGTAGCCGGTGTGCAGATTACCTCCGACGGTCAGCCCGGTGCCGACCCTACTGTACGTATCCGTGGTATCGGGTCGTTTGGTGATACCTCTCCGCTTTATGTCATCGACGGTGTTCCGATGGGAACTTCCATCCGCGACTTCTCTTCTAATGATATTGAAACCATTCAGGTGTTGAAAGATGCCTCGGCAGCAGCCATCTACGGTTCACGTGCTGCCAACGGTGTGATTATCATCACCACCAAACGCGGTCAGAAAGACCAACCGCTGAAAGTAGACTATAACGGATACTTCGGTGTGGATTATATTCCTTCGGGAGTTTACGACGTGATGAACGCCGACCAGTACAGCCAGTATTTGGGTCAGGCAGCATCCAACTCGAATACACCGCTGCCGGGAGGATACAGCCTCGACAGTGCAACAGGTGCTTACCATTTTATGGATAATACCGACACAGATTGGTTTAAAGAAGTGTTTAAGACGGGTATCCGCCAGAACCACAACGTAAACCTTTCGGGTGGCGGTTCCAAAAACACTTATAATGTAGCGTTGGACTACTTCAGCCAGAAAGGAACGTTGGAAGGAGCAGGACCTAATTTCGAACGTTTCACTGCACGTGTCAACAATACCATGGAAACCAAATTCATAAAGTTCCAGACCAGCGTAGTTTATTCGCACTCCGACCAAGATAACATGGCATTGTCTAATGCGAACGAATACGTACAGGGATTGTATGGCGATGTGAGCAACGTATTGCGTTCTACCTTGTTGATGCAGCCTACCATCAAGGCTTACGACTCTTCTACATGGGTGCTCGATGACGTGGTGGGAGCCGCAAGCGATTATAATTACGATGCATACGGCTATGGCGTTTATTATGATAATATTCATGGCGATATTTCGGCTTCCAACCCGCTGCTGATCAATAACCTGTTGCAGCGTAACACACGTGTAGACCGCTTCGTGGGTACAGGTTCTGCCGATGTAGACCTGCTCAAGATGTTAGGCATCGAAAACAAGAACCACAAGCTGAATTACCGTCTTAACCTTTCGTACAGCAAGACCCATTGCAAAGATTTTACGTGGATTCCCGCATGGATACAGAGTAACCGTGTCTATCTGGCAAAGAGCAACGAACGCTTGGAAAAGGCTTCACGCGACTATTCGGATGCGTTGATTGAAAACATCCTTACGTATGATGGCACCATCGACAAGCATCACATCAATGTAGTAGTCGGTCAGACTTACGAAGAAGAACATACCGAATTGCTGAACGGATGGGGACTTAACTACACCGAGCCGTATTTCCTGCAACTCCAAAACGGTGCGAATACTTATTCTTCCAGCTACGACTACAAACATGCCATTTTCTCTTATATCGGCCGTATCAATTATAACTATGACGACCGCTACTTATTCTCGGCAACAGTTCGTCGGGATGCCAGCTCACGTTTGTCGAAAGACATCCGTTGGGGAACATTCCCTTCAGTTTCTATCGGTTGGCGCTTCGATAAAGAAAGTTTCTTCCCCTTCAACCCCAGCGTGGTAAACATGTTCAAGGTTCGTGCCAGCTACGGTGAATTAGGTAATGAGAACATTGGTGAGTATGTATATCAAGCCGTAATGTCACGTAATAACATGACGTACAGTTTCAACAATTCTGCCGTGACCGGTTCTGCCGTTTCAACGTTTGTTGATAACAACCTGTCTTGGGAAAAGAAGAAGACTTATAACGTAGGTGTTGACCTTGCTTTCTTGGATAACCGCTTGGAATTTACGGCTGAATGGTATAAGAATACAAACAACGACTTGCTGTATGATGTCCCTGTCCCCGAACAGGCAGGTGTATCAAACACGACCGTTACGATGAATGCCGCTTCGATGGACAACTCCGGTTTCGAGTTTGCTGCTACCTATCGTAACCGCGACCATGCGTTCAAATATGAAGTATCGGCTAACCTCAGTACGCTGAAAAACAAAGTAACCTCGTTAGGTTTTACGGATGAAGCATATATCACCGGTGCTTATATCACAGAAGTAGGTCAGGAAATCGGTAAGTTCTACGGCTGGGTATACGAAGGAATCGCACGCACGCAGGAAGACTTGGATAACCATGCTACGCAGCAAGGTGCCAACGTAGGCGACTGCCTCTACAAAGATATAAACGGTGACGGTGTGATTGACGAAAATGACCAGACGGTATTGGGCAGCGGTCTGCCTAAAGTCAACTTCGGTTTGAATGCCCGTTTCGAATACAAAGGATTCGACTTGAGCATTGCTACCTTTGGTGCTTTGAACTATCATGTAACCGATGATATCTACAATTCATTGAACTCTTGTTATGGCTATTCCAACAAGGATGTAGCAATATTGGATGCCAACCGCTGGAGCGAAGACGGAAGCACTTATATCTCTAACGTACCGCGTACTTACATTACAAACAGCGCGACATACGCATGGAACGACTTGTTCAGCCAACGTAAGATTCAGAATGCGGCTTATTGGAAGATTGCCAATGTTGAGTTGGGCTACAACTTCCCCGACAAATGGTTCGGCAAATATGTATCGGATGTCCGCTTCTACGTATCTGCACAAAACCTCTACACGTTTACCGGTTATCATGGATATAACGTAGACTATGCAGGAGGCACCTTTACTCCGGGCTATAACTTCTGTTCGTTCCCGACGGCACGTACCTTTATGTGTGGTCTTCATTTCTCATTCTAATTCTAACTGTTAAAAAAATTATTGTATGAAACTACTAAAATATTCACTTGCTTTTCTGTTCGGAGTCGGAACGCTGACTTCTTGCATGGACAATCTGGATGTGGTGAATCCTAACCAGCAAACCACAGCTACTTTTGGCAATACAGTCGATGATTTGGAGGAGTGTGTGATTGCTGCCTATAACCATATTCGTATGGAAGGGTCGTATGCCCGTGTAGGCTATACCATTGATGTATGCCGTGGCGATGAGGTGTGGAACTCTTCGCAAGTATGGTACTTGGAATTTGATGACTTTACCGTATTGGTTACGGGTGATATCGCATGGTGGCCGTGGCGTGAATGGTATTATACCATCAATGTATGTAACTTTATTCTATCGCGCACCGGTGATGATGATTCCCAGCTTTCGGAAAATATGAGACGCATCAAAGGGCAGGCGCTCTTTATCCGTGGACTGGCTTATTACAATTTGGCAGGCTATTATCAGAATCCGCCTCTGATTACGAGTTATGAAACCTATTCTTCACTGGATGGACTTTATGGCGCTAACAGTACGTATGATGAAGTGCTTGACCAAGTGGAAGCCGATTTCCAGCAGGCAATGGAGTTATTGCCTTCGCGTGATGAAGGCAGCGAATGGGCTGGCGGTCGTGCTACCTGTGGTTCTGCGGCAGGCTTTTATGCACGTACACTGATGGTGCGCCATAAGTTTAGCGAAGCGCTTACGGTGTTGGAAGACATCATTAGCGGACGCTATGGCACCTACCGCTTGATGGACAACTATGGTGATAACTTCCGTGAAGGTACAGCATACGAGAACAACGATGAAAGCTTGTTTGAAGTACAGTTCTTGGATTATGCTTCACAAGGTACCGATGATGAATGGACACCGGTGAATACCAGCCCCAATGCTACGCAAGGATCGGCTATCGAAAGTAATTTTGCTCCGGGCGATTTTGGCGGATGGGCCGACCTTTCTGCTACTAACTGGTTATATGATCTCTTTAAGAGCGAACGTACGACAAGCGGTACTCTTGACCCGCGTCTCTATTGGACATTGGGTACTTATGAAGCCGACTGGGAAGGTTTCGAATACGGAAACGTTGCTTACACGGAGACTCTTACGGCTTCCGATACCATTCGGACCAACAACAACTACGGTGGTATTCCTATCGCTAAATATACCAACCTCCGTACCGGTCTGTATAGCACGGTGGTTACCGGTTTGCACGATGGTATCAATGTTCGTTTGATGCGTTATTCGGATGTATTGCTTCGTGCGGCAGAATGTGAAAATGAAGTGAACGGACCGACTCAACGTGCCATTGACTGGATTAACCAAGTGCGTAACCGTGCTGACCTGCCCGACTTGCAACTTTCTGACTTTGCCGGAAATGCCGACAAGCTCTTCGAGCAGATTGCCAATGTGGAACGTCCGAAAGAATTCGGTTGTGAGTTTGGCCGTGGCTTCGACCTTATCCGTTGGGGATTCTTCTACGATGCCGATCGTCTGCAACAGATGAAAGAACACTCTGTAGTTCGTATCACTGCCGATAAAAGTAAAGTGCTGCTTCCTGTCAGCTACAGCGACATCGACTCTGACTCGGAACTGAAAAGTGGATTTGATACTTATGTAGCCGGACATGAGTTCCTGCCTATCCAGCAGCAGCTGACAAACAATAACCCGAATCTGCAAGGTAACTCGGCTAACTATGGTACGGACAATTCTTCTTACTTCCGTGACAACGGTTGGACGGTACGTCCGGTTGTAGATTTGGACGATTAATCATTACTAAAACTAAAAAAGAAACAGTCTTCCTCTCCTGGCAGTTTTGCTCAGGAGAGCGGACGATTTAAAATCAATCATTTTACATTTAAGACTATGAGACATTTCAAGAAAATAGCATCCGTTTGCTGTTCCATTGCTTTGGGAATGTTGGCATTGACCGGTTGCGAAGACGAACATTTCTCTAACATAAATGCACCCGACTGGCTTTCTGAAAAGGTAGACTCCATTGCCAATGCGCAGAAAGGAGACGATGAAGTGTTGGAAGGTATGATGGAAGATGTGTACACCATTGGAAATACGGATTATTCTTCCGGATGGTGGACTGTTTTTTCGAAGTATTACGTGATTCCCGAAGGGAAGAAGTGGAATGCGGTGTTTAATCTTAGCATTAACCCGGCTGCATCTAATACTTATAAGAATTTTGCATTAATCATTTGCAATGATAATGAACGTGAAGGCGAAGGATATTTGGAATATGGAGCAATACGTTACGATAACCAACCTTCAGGTAACTCTGAGTGGGGAGATTATATCGACCGCTCTTATGTTCAGAGTACACTTACTTTCGAGACTGATACCGATGAGGGGATCTCACAATTAGGAGGAAAGGTAACGCTTACCGTCGACAGGTCCGACCCCGAATCGTTCAGAGTCACAATAACCAACGGAACGGTTACCAAAACTTACAATCAGCCAAGTCCTTTGGTTAATCTGAATGCCGATGAAAGCAATACCAACATCCGTTGCTTCTTGGCACCCGAAGGTTCGTACATCAATTTCCAACAGACCAACATCGAACCTATCGGCGGATTGACCTCTGCCGAGGATAAGAACCCGTTATCCATGACGTTGCAGGGAGTACCCGATGAGGTGGATTTAGGTGTGCCTCTTGATTCGGCTATGGCGGATGTTACAGCCGTTGTCACGTTCGAGGAGGGGGTAACAAAGACCGTTACGGCTGAAGAACTGAGCTTCTCTTCAATCCCCGACATGGATACCGAAGGCGAAAAGACACTTGTAGCCATCTATAACAAGACCTTTAAGGGCGAGAACTGCGAACAGCCGATTGTGGCAAGCGCAACGTTTAATGTGGTAGAAAAGATTGCTTCCATCGAAGTTACTACACAGCCTTCACGCAAGAATTACTACTATTATACTTCGCCTGCTACCGAAGGCATGACTGACCGTACATTGGCTTTCGACCCGACGGGTATGGAGGTTACTGCAACCAGCGTGACGGGTACAGAAAGGGTTATGGATAACTCAAAACTTACTTTCTCTACCATTCCTGCAACGGTAGGCGACCACACTGTTACCATTACTGCCGCTGAGGGAGTAACCGCAACGGTAAGCGTCAACGTTTCAGAGTCGGTTGATTCGGAAGTACACAACAGTACCAACATGGTAGGGGCTGAAGATAACAGCACTGCATGGTGGACTGTGTTCTCTGATGATTTTAATGTACCTGCGGGAGAAACAAAATTTATCTCATTTACCAATTATACCAACGGGGTAAACAATTGGAATAACTATTCTGTGGTTCTTCGCAAAGCAGATCTTACAGAATATGCGGTAGTCCGCGCCGATAATTATGGTTGGGGTGCAGGATATGAAGATAATGTAAACCTTCAAACCAGCGGCGGTCAGTCTGATTGGGCTGCTTGGCTTGCCGAAATGAACGGTGCGAAAGTTACGGTTTATGTAACCAACTGCGGTAACGGTACTGCCGATGTGCAGGCTGTTATGCAAGGAGCAGCAGGAACAACCTATACTCAATATTATTTAGGTATCAATACGGTTGATCTTTCTGATCTGAATTTTGCACTGACTATGGAAGGGTGCCATCTTGTTTTCAATGAATAAATAGTTATTTTATCATTCCTGCCGTTTCCTTCCGCGTGAGGGAAACGGGGGAATTTCTAAACCTAATCATCAGATGAAAAAACAATTATCATTTATCTGGATGTCTCTACTGCTCGTCTTGGCGGCTTGCTCCGACGGCTTGGATAACATCGAATATAACAGCGACAGCGGCATAACCGTAGCTGCTCCCGAAGTAACGGAAACAACAGGTACTTCGCTCACTCTTACTGCATCGGCTACCGGTAATGTGGGAGACATCGTGCGGAGAGGATTCTGTTACAGTGCCAATGCACAAACTCCGACCATCAGCGATAACGTGGTTGATGCCGACGAAAATTTTTCTGCCAGTATCTCCGGACTGATGGGAAGCACTACATACTATGTACGTGCCTTTGTTTACGGTAACAGTCGTTATACATATTCCGACCCTGTTGAAGCTACTACGGGAGCCATGAGCCTTGACGAACAGCTCGCCAATTACGTAGCTCCCGCTTATCCGGACGATTACTCAAGCATCGCCGACTGGACGAACCGCTCTCAATGGAACTTGAGCAACGTTCATGACCCCACAGTGGTTCTTGCCGATGACGGATACTATTATATGTATCAAACGGATGCTTCGTATGGCAATGCCCATATTGAGGGCGGACATTTCCACGGACGCCGTTCGAAGAACTTGGTAGATTGGGAATACTTGGGCGGAACCATGCAGACGCTGCCCGATTGGGTGATTCCGAAGCTGAACGAAATCCGTACAGCAATGGGCTTGGAAGAAGTCAATCCCAGCGTCGACGATTTCGGTTATTGGGCACCGTGTGTGCGTAAGGTAAACAGCGGACTGTATCGTATGTATTATTCCATCGTATGCCCCGGCACGCTGAGCGGCGACGGCACATGGAGCGAACGCGCATTCATTGGCTTGATGGAGAACTCAGACCCAGCCAACAACAGCGGATGGGTGGATAAAGGTTACGTTATTACCAATGCTTCCGACAAGGGGCTGGACTTCAATGTTCCGGCAAACGATTGGGCTAACTGTTACTACAAGTGGAATGCCATCGACCCCAGCTACATTATTGATGGTGACGGACGCCACTATCTGGCTTACGGCTCTTGGCACAGCGGTATTGCGCTGGTAGAACTTGATGAGGCTACGGGCAAGGTGAAAGCCGAACTGCCTAACCCGTGGGGAACGGATTCAGACATTGCCGCTTACGGTCAGTTGATAGCTACCCGCCAGATGGGTAACCGCTGGCAGGCATCGGAAGGTCCGGAACTCATTTACCACGACGGATATTACTACCTGTTCTTGGCTTACGACGCGCTGGAAGTTCCTTACAACACCCGCGTGGCGCGTGCTACCAACATTGCAGGCCCGTATGTGGGCATGGACGGTACGGATATAACCAACGTGGGAGGTGATATTCTGCCTGTTGTTACTCATCCTTATAAATTCAACGGCAGCGACGGATGGGTAGGAATTTCACACTGCTGTGTGTTCGATGACGGAAACGGCAACTGGTATTTCGCATCGCAGGGCAGATTCCCTGAAAACGTAGCGGGTATCAATGCTTCAAATGCCCTTATGATGGGACATGTACGCAGCATCCGCTGGACAGAGGACGGATGGCCCGTGGTGATGCCTGAACGTTACGGTGCAGTGCCGCAGGTAGATATTACGGAAAGCGAACTGGTAGGCGACTGGGAACACATCGACCTTTCTTATTCGTACGGAAACCAGAAAACATCTTCTACAATGACTCTTTCTGCCGACCATACGGTGAGTGCAGGAAGCTGGGAGGGAGCTACATGGTCGTATGACAGCAGCAATCGCGTTCTTACGTTCGATAACGGTGTTGAACTTTACTTGCAGCGTGAAACCGACTGGGAAGCCTCTCCGCGAACCCATACCATTGTTTACGCCGGATATGGTGACAACTATAAGACTTATTGGGGTAAAAAGGTTAAATAAATCCTGCTATTCGTTGGTGTAGGGGCGTATCGAATACGCCCCGAAAGCATCCGCGCGGATAGATTTGTGCATTCGCGGCAAGGCAAACACGTGAAGCGTGGCGCCGCAAAAGAAAGAATAAGAAGTAAGTTTTGTGTAAAACGTTGGTTTTCCGGAACTTACTTCTTTCTTTTTTACCCTGAAAACGCTACCGCAAGCGTTGGTCATTTCATGCGGTAGTGTTGACCGGTTCTACCCATAATGTTAACCTGCACTATGGGTAGAATTTTTCACCCCTGTCACATCCCTTTTCCGGACACAGGTTTTCGCTCCATTCCTTGTAGGTTCGTCAATCTTTTTATAACTTGCCACGGTTTTCAGTCAGACCGATTCTTCCGATAAGTCTGCTTATTTCCAAATAAACAAAAGCTCACTACGGGCTTTTTTTATCAACTCAAAAAAACAGTGTAAAATGAAATATTTAGTCGTAGGAACAGGAGGCGTGGGCGGCTCTATTGCCGGATTCCTCGCATTGGCAGGCAAAGAGGTGGCGTGCATTGCCCGTGGCAAACACTTGGAAGCCATACGCCGCAACGGACTTCACCTGAAGTCCGACCTCAAGGGTGAGCATTACCTCCCCGTAAAGGCGTGTACCGCCGAAGAATTCAGCGGGAAAGCCGATGTGATATTTGTATGTGTGAAGGGATATTCCATTGATTCCATCAAAGAAGTGTTAGAGCGTGCTTCTACTCCCGATACGCTGGTTATCCCCATCCTGAACGTTTACGGCACAGGGCCGCGCATCGGACGTTTGGTTCCCTCGGTCACCGTGCTCGACGGGTGTATTTATATCGTAGGCTTTGTTTCGGGTGAAGGCGAGATAACCCAGATGGGAACCATTTTCCGCATGGTGTTTGGCGCACGTCCGGAGCAGGGTGTCTCACCCGCGCGCTTGGAGGGCATTGCGGAAGAACTGCGCAGTTGCGGCATCAAAGTAGACGTTTCCGATGACATCAACCGCGATACATTCATCAAGTGGGCGTTTATTTCGGCAATGGCCTGCACGGGTGCTTATCACGACGTTCCGATGGGAGAAGTGCAACACGAGGGGGAGGTAAGAAACACGTTTATCGGACTTTCTACCGAAAGTGCGGAGATAGGACGCCGCTCCGGTGTGGTATTTCCCGAAGACCCCGTGGCTTATAATCTGAAGGTTATCGACAAACTCGACCCTCACAGTACGGCTTCAATGCAGAAAGACATTGCCCGCGGGCATGAATCGGAAATACAAGGCTTGCTTTTCGATATGATTGAACTTGGCGAACGGTTGGGCGTAGACATGCCCACCTATCATAAAGTGGCACAAAAATTCAGCAGATAATGAAACATACCGTAGACATCAATACATGGGAACGGAAAGATAATTATAACTTCTTCCGAGGGTTTGCCAACTCATGGATTTCCATCACCGGCGAAGTAGACTGTACAGACGCTTATGCTTCGGCTAAGGCTTCGGAGCGTTCGTTTTTCTTGTACTACTTATACGCCATACTGCGTGCCGTAAACGAAATCAAGGAATTGCGTTACCGCTGGGATAAAAACGGACAGGTGGTTTATCACGATACCGTAGATGTTATCTCTCCCATAGCCGTTCCCGGAAAAACTTTCTATACGGTACGCATTCCGTATCAGGAAGATTTCAATGCGTTCTATGCTGAGGCCCGCCGTATCGTAACCTCCATTCCTGCCGACGGCGACCCGTATGGAACGGACAAACAGATAGCCGACCAAGGCGATTTTGATGTATTCTTGCTCAGCGCCACACCGAAACTCTATTTTACTTCGGTAACTTATACCCAGCAATCTGTGGGCCATCCACTGGACTATCCGCTGATGAATGCCGGAAAAGCGATCAGACGTGACGGGCGGCTGTATATGCCCATCGCCCTGACCGCCAGCCATGCTTTTGCAGACGGAGCCCACATTTCGTTATTCTTTGAAAAAGTTGAGCAATATCTGAAAACCATTTAAGAGGCGGTTTGGATTTTGCTCAGTCCGTACTTTGAGTTTGTATTCGAGGATGTTTTTCCGTTTCCATCCGATAACTGCCATCGCCCTTATCAATGCGGAAAAACATCCCCGAAAACGATTTTTAATCTGAAGCAGAGACAAGGTTCTGCGACAACTCCTGTTATAGGATTCCTAATCTTTTCAAATCCTCGTCTACCGTGTTTATGCCGGATATTCCAAAGTTATCAACCAACACTTTGGCTACGTTCGGAGATAAGAATGCGGGTAAAGTAGGACCTAAATGGATATTCTTCACTCCTAAACTCAGCAGTGCCAGCAGTACGATAACGGCTTTCTGTTCATACCATGCAATGTTATAAGCAATGGGCAGTTCGTTAATGTCGTTCAATCCGAATACCTCCTTTAATTTCAAAGCGATAAGCGCCAGTGAATAGCTGTCGTTACACTGACCGGCATCAAGCACTCTGGGTATGCCGTTGATATCTCCGAGAGGCAGTTTGTTATATCTGTATTTAGCACAACCGGCTGTAAGAATGACACAATCTTGGGGCAAAGATTTGGCAAATTCCGTATAGTAGTCTCTGCTCTTCATTCTTCCGTCGCAGCCCGCCATAACGATAAACTTACGGATATCGCCGTTTTTTACAGCTTCTACTACCTTATCGGCAAGGGCAAAAACCTGTTCGTGTGCAAATCCTCCTACGATGCTTCCTTTTTCTATTTCTTTAGGTGCTTTACAGGTTTTGGCAAGTGCGATGATTTCACTGAAATCCTTTTTCCCGTTCATGTCAGAAACGATGTGTTTCCAGCCCGGATATCCGGTACTGTTGGTCGTATAAACCCGTCCGGAATAAGTAGCCTTCCCTGTGGGAGGTACGATACAGTTTGTGGTAAAAAGAATAGGCCCGTTGAATGTTTCAAATTCTTCGCGTTGCTTCCACCATGCGTTGCCGTAATTCCCCCTCAGATGAGCATATTTTTTAAGACGCGGATAATAATGAGCAGGAAGCATTTCGCCGTGAGTATAAATATCAATGCCACTGTCTTTACTCTGTTCAAGCAACTGTTCGATGTCGTTTAAATCATGTCCGCTTACCAAGATGCCCGGCCGGTTACCTACGGAAATATTAACTTCTGTAATTTCCGGGTTTCCGTAAGCCGTCGTATTCGCCTTATCCAAAAGCGCCATCGCTTTTACACCCCATTCGCCGGTTGTAAGCGCAAGTGCAGTAAGCGAAGTTGCATCTTCGTTAAGAACCAATTCGCTTAAAGCATAAAGAATGAAATCATTGATTTCTGTTTCAACCAGTCCTAACCGTGCGGCATGTTCCAAATACGCCGCCATCCCTTTAAGACCATACATGGTAAGTTCTTTAAGCGAGCGGATATCTTCGTTTTTGCAGCTTAACACCCCTACCGTTTGGGCTTTCTCATCGTATTCAGTCCGGTTTCCATTCCAAGTAAGCACATCTATGTCGGGGATAGCCACCCCCTTTTCTTTTATCCGACTGATTAACTGGTTGCGCAGTACTATGGCTTCATCTATTCTTTTGTAAATGCTCTCCTTGTCGAAATTCGCATTCGTTATGGTACAGAATAGCGAGTCGTTTACAAAATTATATACATCAGCTCTCTTTGAGCAGCAACATGGTTTTGATTTACAGAGACTAACGGCTACTCCGATTCCTTTTAAAAGATATATCAAAAGGTCTTGAGCTTTAGCTACTTCCGGCTTCTTGCCACATACGCCGATGAGTTTGCATCCGATACCATTGGCTGTTTCCTGACACTGATAACAAAACATATTTTTTTCCATATTCGTAAACTGTTGTTTTAATTAGAATCGGATGCAAAAATATGCCTGTAAAAATTGGAATGCCGTAACAAATGTTACGCGCTAAATATAAGGAAGCAGACGTTAATCTTTTTTAAGGATAATCTTGTTCGACTGGTTGATGACGGTTCCTTCGTTTCTTAGTTCGGATAACACTCTTGATAAAGAAGGTCTGGCTACCCCCAATATGCGTGCCACCCATTGTACATTATCTATTTTCCCGTGTTTATGAAGGTATTCGATAACGCGCTCTTTTAATGATTGCAGGTTTTCTTCGCGAATCCTTTCCGACAGGCGATAACAACGGTCTGACAATATCTTGATAAAGTTCGTCATTAACATCTTGTCGTTATGCAATAGGTTTAAGAACGCTGATTTATCAATAAAGAGAAACGTGCAGTCCGTTTTTGTCACGATATTGACAGGAAATGAATTAACTTCTCCATAAACAAAAGCCGGTGCCAATACCAGTGGAGCTGTGATGGTTTCGATTATTACCTCCTTGTCATTATTTATCATGTTGGTATATACACAACCCTCGATAAGAATGATAATATCGTTACACGTATCTCCCATGTGGGCTACGTAATAATCCGCAGTCCGTCTGCGCAGGCGGTAATAAGTCGTTGATAAAAATGTTTCTATCTGTAATTTACTACAACCTTTAAAGAGAGGTGCCCTGATTAATAAATCCGTCAGATTCATAAAGATGGTTGGTCTTTTATTAATTGATAATCCTTGAAAGCATCAGTCGGTCAGCATCAGTCCTATACCTTTTACTGTTTTGATTTGCACAGTCTCATCGGCAGCCAATAGTTTGCGGAGCCGTGATATGAAAACATCAAGGCTGCGCGAAGCAAAATAATCTTCTTCCGTATCCCATAGTTGGGCGAGGATTGCTTCGCGCTTTACTACCTCTCCTTTATTTTCATAAAGCAGTTGCAAGAGGCGGGCTTCGCGTTCGGTTAAAGTTTTGTCGGGTTCGTTCCGGTGATGTAACAAAGCATGAGCCGCATCGAATGAGAATAGCTTGCCGATGGGATACAGTGTATGGGTATCGCGTGCTTTTATGCCTTTCGTCAAGCGAATCAATGCCGTGATATGCGCATTCAGCTCTTCTGCCAGAAAAGGCTTTTTGATGTAGTTATTAACACCCAGTTCATAACCTTCTACCACGTCTTTCGGCGATACACGTCCGGAGGTGAACAGAATCGGTGTCGTACCGTCGGTTTCACGGATGCGGCGCACCATTTCATAACCGTCCATTACCGGCATTTCGATATCAGACACGATGACATCCGGATTCCACTCCTGCCATAAGCGTAATCCCTCTTTGCCGTCGGTTGCCGTTTTTACTTCATAACCGCCTATCATGTCTTCCAAGCCTCCCCGGATGATGTAACACAAATTGGCATCGTCTTCCACTAACAATAACTTTATCATATCTTTTCTTTTTCTGCTTTTTCTTTAGATGGCAACAGCAGCGTAAAAACGCTGTATTCGCCTTCGATGCTTTCTACCGTTATTTGTCCGTCGTGTGCTTCGGCTACTCGGAATACGTAGTTCAGTCCCAGTCCGAAGCCCGTTGCGCCTCCTTTGCGGTTACGTTCGGTAGCCGAGGCACGTTCATACTTCTCGAATATCTTCGACTGCTCTTTCAGCGGGATGCCGAAACCATTGTCGCGGATGCTGATGTAGTCTGTTCCGTCTGCACGTGTCCCCGATGAGAGAATGATTTCCACCTCCTCGCCCGAATATTTCACGGCATTGTCTATCAGGTTGCTCAGTGCCTCTTTTAAGAACTCATGGTCTGCGTATACGGTTTCTGTTGTCAGATTCCATACATAGGTTACTTTCTTCGAAGCATTGGCTTTGTATTTCTCTGCCAAATCCTCCAATAGAGGACGTAGCGGGCAGTCGGTCTTAGTCAGCTTCAGCCGATGGTTTTCCAGCTTCGAGAGCGTCAGCACCTTGTTAGTCAGCGCCAGCAAGTGTTCGCTTTCTTCCCTCAGGATGCGGAAGTACCGGGCTTTCTTCTCCGGCTGGTTGTCTAATCGTCCGGTTTCGAGTATCTGCGTTCCCATTAAGATGGAGCTGAGCGGGGTTTTCATATCGTGAATCATGGCGTATGAGAAGTCTTCGCGTAACTTGGCTATCTTGTCTTGCCGGATGATGATGCGTATCTGGTAAACGATACAACTGATGACGAGTACCATTATCAGTGCCGTGGCTATCAGCAGCATGGTCATCCGCTGTACGATCAGCCAGTAGGGATTGGTGATGATGCCTTGCAGGAATCGGCTCTTTTCGAAGTTGATGGGTACGGGACTGGTCTTTAATGTTCCGTGGGCATTGATGTCCGTTTTGCCGGAGCTGCGGATAACATTTCCCGAAGAATCTATGACGCACGAGAATACCTTTGCATGAATATCAATCGAGTCGAGTATATGGGTATAGATGGAATCCAAATCGGTTAGAGATACTTCCATCTTCAGTTCCTTTAACACGGCTTTCTGGAAAGCGATATGCAGGCTTGACATGAGCCATTGGTTTGCGCGGTTTTTCATCATATCCGCTGAAAGCGTATCGGGGTCTTCTTCAAGATATATGGTAAACGTGGTATCTTTGGAAGACATCATCTTTTTGTATTTCTCCATGCGGCAGAACACTTCCTGCAAAGCTGCATCTTTAAACAGCGCGTCGCTTTTCATCAGCAGGCTTTCTTCCGTCAGTTTATAGGTATTGGTCAGCCAGACATATTGTAACTCGATTATTGCCAGTAGTCCGATAACGGCAATCCAGCGGATGTGTTTTATCTTTCCCATATTAACCTAACATTAACCTCGCGTTAACCATGAAAGCAAAAGCTGCTTTCTATCTTTGCGAAGTCAAAGATAAAGAAAATATTAAAAACGAATTGATATGAAAAGATATTTTTTGATGAGCATCTTGTTATTGGCTGGTGTGTTGACGAGCCTGAGCATGGCACAAACGTTGTCGGGGAAAGTGACAGACAGCCGGGAACGACCGATTGACGGTGCTACGGTGGTGCTCCAGCGTATTGATTCAACGTTTGTTGATGCTGCCGTGACAGACACTGCCGGATTCTTTTCTTTGAATCAGGTGCCGGAGCATTATCGTTTGATTTTCCAGCATATTCTGTACGACACGGTGGAAAAAGAAGGTACGGGAAGCGATGCCGGCGTAACGGTGCTGAAGGAAAAAGATTATGCGCTGGGCGAAGTGGTGGTGAAGGCAGACCGCCCGCTGGTAAAGGTGGAGGGCAGCCGGCTGACTTACGACATGCCGCAACTTACTGCCAATAAGCTCGTAACGAATGCTTATGAAGCGATAAAGGAACTTCCGGGCGTGATGGAACAGAACGACGTACTGACACTTGCCGGAACTTCTTCGCTGAGTATCATATTAAACGGGAAACCGTCGTCGATGACTTACGAACAACTGACAACTCTCTTAAAGGCGATGCCGGCTTCGCGCGTGGAGCGGGCGGAAGTGATGTATAGCGCTCCTCCGCAGTACCACGTGCGCGGCGCGGTTATCAATCTCGTGCTGAAAGGTTATAAGGAAGGCGAAGGAGGTTTGCAGGGCGAAGTGAACGGCAGCTACGTGCAGTTGGATGAGGCGGGTGGAAACGGCGGTGTAACGTTGGCCTATACCTCGCCTAAGTTTGATGTCGACTTTATGTATAATCTTAACGACCGTTACAGCCGTCAGTCGATGGAGTTTGACGCACTGCATACGGTAGCTGGCGAAACGCATGAGATTCACCTGTCGGACAACGGCGAAGGTAGGGACATCAGCCACTTGTTCCGCTTGGGAGGCGCCTATAAGTTCAGTGAAGGAAATCAGCTTGATTTGAATTACACCACAAACTTTACGCCCAACGGTACTAACGATTTACGGGCATGGGGAAATATTTCCAACTCGCGGAACTACCACGAAAGCGACGAACAGATGCACAATGCCGCGTTGAGCTATACATCCGATTTCGGGCTGAAAGCGGGTGCCGACTATACGTTTTATAAGAATAAAGATACGCAAGATTTCTCCGATACAGGAACAGACGGGCAGGAGTCTGCTTTTATCAGTAACTCCGAACAGCGTATCGACCGATGGAAAGTGTATGCCGACCACAGCCTGACGCTTCCGAAAGACTGGACACTGAATTACGGGACATCGTTTACCTACGTCAACGACCGGAACATGCAGCGTTACAACCTGCCCGAAATGAGCAGCGATAACACCGACAGCCGCATCGATGAATATACCTATAATGCGTATGTGGGTTTCGACAAGAGTTTCAATCCACGGTGGAGTCTTAGCGCGTCTGCCGCCGTAGAGTATTACAAGATGGAAGATTACGAAAAGTGGGCGGTTTATCCCACGATGCAGTTGAGTTACGTGCCGTCTCCGTCGCATATCCTTCAGCTTTCTTTCAGCTCGGATAAAACTTACCCCGACTATTGGACGCTGAGCGGAACGGTGGGCTACCTCAACGGTTATCAGCAGTCGGTGGGAAACGCCTATCTGAAACCCTATACCGATTACAGTGCTGCGCTGACATACATCCTCAAGAGTAAGTATATCTTTCAGGTGAGTTACGATTATCAGCCCGATTATTTTATGCAGATGGTGTACCTCGATTCCGAACGCCTGCGGTCTGTGTATAACTACCAGAACTGGGATTACAACAACCAGTTGATTCTGACAGCCGTTATTCCGTTCAAGGTAGGCGGGTGGTGGGACAGCCGATTGACGCTGAATGCCCTGTTCGGACATGCCAAAGCGAGTCATTACTACGATGCACCCTTCGATAACCGGCAGTGGACCGGCATCGGTTCGTGGACGAATACATTCATCCTCAGCCAAAAGCCGAACATTAAGTTCGAAGTCACCGCTTTTGGTCAAACCAAAGCCTTGCAAGGCAGTTACCGTATTCAGCCGATAGGTTCTGTCAATGCAACCCTGCGCTATACCTTTGCCGGAGACAAAGCCATGATTCAACTGAAAGGAACCGATATTTTTAATGGATATAACCATTTCAATATGAAAGTGCGCAACGGGGCGCAGCATCTCGACATGGGTGTGGCAAACTATCAGCACGGTATTACCCTGTCGTTCAGCTACAAGTTCGGCGGATACACCAAGAAAGAATCAAAAGATGTAGACACCTCCCGGTTTGGTTTGTAACGGTCTGTTTGGCGGTGAAAAATTCTACCCATAGAACCGGCCAACGCTATGGGTAGAACCGGTCAACGCTACCGCATGAGATGACCAACGCTTGCGGTAGCGTTTTGAGGGGGATGAGCGTAGACGATATCCCTTTGGAAATGAATCAAAAGCAAAATACTCATGTTTAGGTATTGCGCCTGCCCGAAATCACCTTTTAATACCTAAAAGTGGGTATTGCCGCAGCTGTGGGCGATTCGTACTTTTGTAAACCAAATAAAGGATGAGATGGTTTGCAAAAGTATATACGTACTTCTTTGGTTCATAACATTGGGTAATGTATCTTTTTTATGGGGGCAGACATTTGCGTTTAGAGGTGTTGTGTTAGATAAACAGACCCATCAAACGTTAGATTATGCAACGGTTCAGTTATTTGTTGGGAAACAAATTGCTTATGGAGGCATTACAGATGCGAACGGGCGTTTTGAGCTCCCCCACATCCGGCCCGAAACTTATCGGGTGGTTGTTTCGTATTTAGGATATGATACCGTAGAAAAAGAAGTAAAGGTTGTTCAGGATATTTCAGAAACGTTTTATTTAAAGTCTTCGGCAACGGCGCTGAACGAGGTTGTCGTAACCGCTTCCGAGTCGAAGTACGCCGCCAGTGCATCCATAATCGACCGCACGGCGATGAAACACCTTCAGCCCAGCAGTTTCAGCGACTTGATGGAATTGGTACCCGGAGGTAAGTCGGCCGACCCCCAGATGGGGCAGGCAAACCTGATTCGTATCCGCGAAACCGGTCAGACATCGGCGCTTTCTTCGTTGGGCGTGGGGTTTTTCGTCGACGGTGTATCCCTGAATACAGATGCCAACCTGCAATACATGCCGGGCAGCACCTCCAGCGTAAACGCCACCAGCACGATGGCGAAAGGAGTGGATATGCGTACCCTTTCCACCGACAATATCGAGAAGGTGGAGATTATCCGAGGTATTCCTTCTGTGGCGTACGGAAACGTGTCGAACGGCGCAGTGATTATCCAGCGCAAAACCAGCGAAAGTCCCTTGTCTGCACGCTTCAAAGCCGATAAAACCAGTAAACTGTTTTCGGTAGGTAAAGGAATCAGGCTGGACGGCAACGGACGTTATATTTTAAATGCCGATGTCAATTATCTGGATGCAAAGATTGACCCGCGCAACAGTGTGAAAAACTATACGCGCTTCACGGCGTCTGCCCGTTTGGATAGCAAGTGGCTGTGGAACGAGCGTAACATCCACTGGAATATCAGTACCGATTATACCGGTTCGTTCGACGATGCAAAACGTGACAAGGATGCTACCGTAAAAGAAGACGCTTACAAGTCGGATTTCAACAGCCTGAAGGTGGCAGGCAAATGGAATATGAAGTTTCCCGACCGTTCATGGATTCGGGAGATAAACCTGACCACCTCCGTCAGCCAGCAATGGGAGAAAATGCGTGAAACGAAATCGGTCTCCCTCAACCGTCCGGCAGCCATATCCATTCAGAAAGAAGAAGGAGAATCTGACGGTATCTATTTACCATACAATTACGTGGCACAAATGGAAATCGACGGTAAGCCCTTATACGTTACGGCTGCGGCACGCACCCGCTTGGCTTTTCCTGTCGGCATGTTGCGTAACGAGACGAACATGGGCGTGGAGTGGAATTATCAGAAGAATTTGGGCGAAGGACAAGTGTTCGACGTCACGCGCCCCATCAGTGAAAGCATGAGTACCCGTCCGCGTCGTTTTAAAGACGTGCCGGGGCTGCAACCTTTTGCCTTCTATGCCGAAGAGGTTTTACATCTTCCCGTACAAAGCCATAAACTGTCTCTTACGGCGGGTGTCCGCTTGCAGTCGCTGTTGGGGCTTGACAGCCAATACGAGATGAAAGGCAAGGTATATCCCGACCTCCGTCTGGATTTGCAATGGCGTTTGCCTGCATTCAATGGATGGAATATCACTTTTTCCGGCGGTTTGGGATGGATAAGCCGTATGCCTACCATTTCGCAGCTTTACCCCGACCTGAAGTATGTCGATTTGATTCAGTTGAATTATTATCATACCAATCCCGATTACCGTCGCATCAACATGATGACGTATAAGTGGGACAATACCAATTATCAGTTAGAGCCGGCACGTAACCGGAAGTGGGAGGTTCGCGCCGATATAGGCTATAAAGGGAATCGCTTGTCTGTTACTTACTTCCGCGAGCGGATGAACAACGGTTTCGGCGACCTGACATATTACAAATCGCTGGCTTATAAACTCTATGACCCGTCGAGTATTGACGGCTCTACGCTGACTGCTCCTCCTGAACTGTCGGAACTGGCTTATACCGACGAATATAATCTTGACGTATATTCTACCGTGGGCAACGTGATGAAAATGGAGAAAGAAGGCGTGGAGTTTCAATTCTCATCCAAACGAATCGAACTGCTGAAAACCCGCGTTACGGTGTATGGGGCGTGGATAAAAAACATTTATAGCTCAGACGTTCCGAAATATAAGGCTTCCTCCATTTTGCTGGATAATAAGCAGTTGGAATACGTTGGATTATACGAGGGCGAAGAAGGAACAGAAAGTCAGGCGTTTAATACCAACTTTATGTTTGACACCTATCTCCAGCGTTTGGGCTTGACCTTTTCAACTTCACTGCAATGTACATGGTACACTAATCGCCGTAATCTGTGGAACGACGGTATGCCGGTAAGTTACATCGACCAGTCGGGCGAAACCTATCCTTTCCGTGCCGAAGACGCAGAAAACATCCAGTTGCAGCATCTGGTAGAAAAGTATTCGGCTACCTATTTCGAGCGTACCACCGTGCCTTTCTACATGGATGTCAACTTAAAGGCAAGCAAGCGAATCGGTAAATACCTGAATCTGTCGTTTTACGTAAACCGCATTTTGGGCATTTATCCCGATTACACCTTGAGGGGAGTATTGCAACGCCGGACACCGGAATCGCCTTATTTCGGCATGGAAATGAACTTGACTTTTTAATAATCTAAAATAAAAAAGTAATGAATATGAAAAAAAATCAATTAGCTCTGGCTGTTCTCTTTGCGGCAGCATTGGGATTCAGCGCATGTAGTGACGACGAAGGAGTAAGCATGTCCGACGTAAGTATTTCTGCCACTGTAAATACAACAATCGAGGGGTTGCAGATAACCTCCGGTACTTATACATTCGAGAACGTGAATACATCTGCTAAGACCGATGTAAGTTATCCTACCAGCCTTATTCAGTTAGCGGATGGATTATATAACGTTACTTTCATCGGGAAGGGGACGTATTCGCAGAACGGAACTTCGGTAGAGGTAAACGTGCAGGGAGTACAGCAGAACGTGACAGTTTCGGGCGGTTCGTGCAAGCTGGACTTGACGGCACACGTGGTGAATACAGGCGATGCCGACTTCGTGATTGCCGAAATATTCCTCCCCGGAACTTATAACGAGGCCGGAAAGCAGTATAACGGAGACCAATACGTGCGCATCTACAACAACTCGGATACGGTTCTGTATGCAGACGGACTGGTATTCATGGAATCGCAATTCACCACCACACAGAAATATCAGTCGGTAGACCCGGATATCATGAACGAAGCGATTGCGGTAGGTTCTGTGGTAGTAGTACCGGGCAACGGAACAGATTATCCGGTACAACCGGGAGAGTCTTTTATTATCTGCGATAACGCCATCAACCACAAAGAGGCTAACCCGAACTCCATCGACCTGAGCAATGCCAACTTTGAATGGTACATCGAATCGAAACAAGACGTAGACAATCCGGCTGTTCCCAATATGGATATCTATTATTGCTATACCAAGACCATCTGGATACTGAACAAGCAGGGTAACCGTGCTTATGCCATCGGCAGACTGCCCGAAGGAATGACGAAAGAACAGTATATCGCAGATTATACTTACGACTACACGTATGTATTGCAAAGCGGAACGGTAAGCAAGCCTCAGAGCAAATATAAATTCCCTAACGAATGGGTGATAGACGCTGTGAATATCGGTGCTACCAATGAATGGCAGTGGAATGTTACAGCTACCGAACTGGATATGGGGCATACCTATATCGGCGTAAATAACACCGTGGCAGAAAACATCGGCAAGTGCGTAATGCGTAAGGTGGCTTATACGGATAATGACCGCGAGGTACTGCAAGACACGAACAACTCTACCGTTGATTTCACGCCGGCTGCCACTCCGAGTTTGTTTGCCGAATAATCAGAAACGTTTTTGTTGACATAATAAATCTTTGTTGTTTGTTTTATGATACGAATCCGGATGCGAATAGTTATAACGTTATTGGTTGCTTTCATTGGGACGAATGTGCAGAAAACCGTCGGACAAACGGTTGCCGATACGCTTTCATTGCCTGATAAGGTAATCCGTATGGGCTCGTTCGCAACCGGATTTCGCGGTGAAGTATGGCAGAATCCGGCACTGTATTATTATTACACTCCGTATACGTGGACAAGTGTGGATGTAAACGCCGTCCGTCATGATAAGGGCAGGGCAGCTTTGAAGCAAGAAGGCGATAACGATGCTCACGTCGGAGTAGATGTACATTCGTTTGTTATTCTGTCGGAGCATAATCGGGTGTTTGGGTCTGCCGGATACCGAAGCCGGAAACAAGACAATGTATTGTGGAACGAGAACATCGACTGGGAGTTGGTGGCTCCTTATGTAACAGGCGATTCAATAGGTGGTTTCCTGAAGGGAGAGACTTATTATTTCAATGGTGGATATGCCGATGAATCGGGGCGTTGGACATGGGGACTGACCGGAGGTTACAGAGCTTCTCATAATTATCGGGATAAAGACCCACGTCCGCGCAATACGGCTTCCGATCTTTCTTTCTCCGCAGGAGGAGGCTATCGTTTGGGTACGTATCGTATAGGAGTATCCGCCGATTTCCGGTACTACCAGCAGAACAGTGAGATTTCGTTTCTTGCCGACAAAGGTTCTACTTCAGTATACCATGTATTGGGGCTGGGGATGGATTATGCGCGTTTTGCAGGGAATCAGACCGGAACAAAATATCAAGGTATGCAGTGGAAAGGAAGTGTGGGCATCCTGCCGGCAGATGCGGAACAGGGAATATCTGCCGTGGTTTCAATGGGACACATGGCTCTGGATAAGAAACTGAGCAGTGCCAATAATCTCACATTGCTGGAGCTGGGTACTACAAACTTGGATGGGAATGTGAGTTGGCTGCGGACTTCTTGGAAGGGAAATACTTTCGGTGTAAAGCTGAAAGCGAAATATACAGTCCGTAAGGGAACGGAAAATCTCTACGGTGAGGCTGGCGGGAGTTCGTACGGAACACTGATTAGTACCTCGCCGGGGATAAAGATTGCCGACAGCAGGATTTCGGCAGAGGGACTGTGGGAGAAACTTCCGTATGGTGAACGGACATGGGGCGGAGCAATCATCCCTAACGTTACTTGTCATCGGTGGAGGGCCGATTACAACACGGTGTCTCGTTTCGTCCATCTGTCGGCATTGTCCGGTTCGTTGCGTGCCCGTTTGCACTATCAGATAAACCGTTTGCAGTTGGCGGCAGAAGCCAACGGCGGTTATTACGCCAACCTCTCGGCTGAATATGCTTTGCCGGGATTGGATACTTCGAAATCATCGGCACAAACCTTGTTGGCGAATATCACTTACTTGTCCGACAGTTACGGCTGGACAGGAGTCCGCTTGCAGGGAAACTATCCGATAAAGAAATACAGTTTGTCGTTGTCATTCCAATGGCAGGGCACTTATTATAAAAAATGCGGAACGGCCCGGTATGCCGCTTGTTCACTGGGCGTCTTTTTCTAAAACTAAAAATGATAATGTATGAAAACTAAATTGATGGTTGCTGCCGCTTTTATGGCAGCTATGGTAATGATTACCTCTTGTGGAAACAGTAATAAGCAAAGTCAGTCTGAACAAACGGAACAGGCTGCTCCGTCGGCGTTAAGCATTGATGATTTGCTCTCGGATGCCGATTCGCTGGTAAACAAGGAGGTAACGATTGAGGGGATTTGTACACACACTTGCAAGCATGGCGCTACGAAAATGTTTTTGATGGGCAGCGACGATACCAAGACGATCCGAGTAGAAGCCGGTCCGTTAGGCTCGTTTGATACCCGTTGCGTCAATGCCATTGTCACGGTTACCGGAACATTGAAAGAGCAGCGCGTTGATGAGGCTTATCTGCAAAACTGGGAAAGCCGGCTGAAAGCGCAGACCGAAAAATCTCATGGCGAAACGGCTGCCGGATGTGATTCGGAGAAGAAAGCACGCGGCGAAACAGCGAATACTCCCGAAGCACGCATTGCCGATTTCCGTGCGAAGATAGCTGAAAGAAAAATAGCTACCGGAAAAGATTACCTCTCGTTCTATTACTTGGAAGCAAGTTCTTATGAAATTCAAGAGTAAAGGAGCGGCGTTTCGCAAATGGAGTAGGACGGTTCATCGCGAACTGTCATTCTTCTTTGCCGGAATGATTCTGATTTATGCTGTCTCAGGTCTCGTAATGAACCATCGGGATAGCATAAATCCTCATTATACGGTTACGCGGAAAGAGTATAAGGTAACAGCGGACTTGTCTGACAAAAACAAGGTGAATGACAAGGTGATTCTGGCATTGCTGGAACCGTTGGACGAAGCGGAGAATTTCACCAAATATTATTACCCGAAACCGGATAGGATAAAAGTTTTCCTGAAAGGAGGCTCCAGCTTGGTGATTGACACCCGGACGAACGATGCGGTGTATGAAGGATTGAAGCGCCGTCCGCTCATCTCCCCGATGGTGCAGCTTCATTTTAATCCCGGCAAATGGTGGACCTGGTTTGCCGATGCTTTTGCTGTCTGCCTGATTTTAATCACCCTTAGCGGCATTGTGATGATTAAAGGGCCGAAGGGATTATGGGGCAGGGGAGGTATAGAACTGGTCATCGGTATCCTGATACCGGTCATCTTCCTTGCGTGTTTTTAAAACTTGTTGATAATCAGGGCGCCAGCTGTGATGGTTAGTCCTGTAAAATTCATGCGGTAGAATTGGTCGGTTCTATGGGTAGAATTCATCAGTTCTATGGGTAGAGTTGGTTCGTCCTATGGGTAGAATTTTTCAAGGTATCAAAAAACGGAAAAAGATATAAAGAATGAGTGCAATAATAGAATGTAAAAACCTGACTCATTATTACGGCAAACGTAAAATTTATGAGAACCTGAGCTTCGATGTACCTCAGGGACGTATTTTAGGACTGCTGGGTAAGAATGGTACAGGGAAAACAACAACTATCAATATTTTGAGCGGTTATCTTCAACCGCGTTCAGGGGTGTGCCGCATATTCGGAGAGAATATTCAAACCATGAATCCCGCCCTGCGCCGGAACATCGGTTTGCTGCTGGAAGGGCATGTTCAGTATCAGTTTATGAACATTACACAGATAGAGAAGTTTTATGCTTCTTTCTATCCGGGGCAATGGAAAAAGGAGGCATATTACGACTTGATGAATAAGCTGAAAGTGGCTCCGGGGCAGCGCATCTCGCGCATGTCGAACGGGCAGCGTTCGCAAGTGGCGTTGGGGCTGATTCTTGCCCAAGACCCCGAACTTTTGATTTTAGACGATTTCTCTTTAGGGCTTGACCCCGGCTATCGTCGGCTTTTTGTCGACTATCTGCGCGATTATGCTCGCTCTGAAAATAAAACCGTTTTCCTGACTTCTCATATTATTCAGGATATGGAGCGGCTGATTGATGACTGTATCATTATGGACTACGGTTCTATCCTTATCCAGCAGCCTGTTGAAACATTGATGAAGAACCTCCGACGATATACTTGTACCGTACCCGAAGGCTATCAGCCTCACTTGCCGGAGAGCTGTTATCATCCGGCGGTGATTCGGCAGACACTGGAAACCCATTCTTTCCTTCCGCCTGCCGAAATGGAGGGACTTTTGAAACAGTCGCAAGTCCCCTATACCGATTTGCGGTACGAACACGTAAGTCTGGAGGACGCCTTCATCGGGCTTACCGGAAAGTATTAACATTAAACAGAAAAAGAGAAACGTATGATACAAGCCATATTTTATAAAGAGTGGATAAAAACACGCTGGTATTTGCTGTTGGCCACCCTGTTCATGATAGGAATCACGGGATACTCCATGCTTCGCGTCAGTCGCGTGATAGCCATGCAGGGAATCGACCATCTGTGGGTGGTTATGGTTCAGAAAGATGCCATATTTGTTGATTTGTTGCAATATGTTCCGCTGCTTACCGGTATCCTGCTGGCAGCCGTACAGTTTTTTCCCGAAATGCAACGCAAGTGCTTGAAGCTGACTTTGCATCTGCCTTACTCGCAGAAGAAGATGATTCTGGCTATTCTGGCTTTCGGGCTGCTTGCGCTGGCTGCATGTTTCGCCACGAGTTTCATCATCATGGGCATTTACCTGCCCCAGCACTTTACGGGCGAGTTGGTTCGGCATATTCTGCTGTCGGCAGTTCCGTGGTTTCTGGCAGGTGGTGCAGGCTATTTGTTTGTGGCGTGGATTTGTCTGGAACCCACATGGAAACGCCGGGTGCTGAATCTGATTATTGCCGCATTGATTTGCCGCATCTACTTCTTGGCTCCGGCACCCGAGGCCTATAACAGCTTCCTGCCCGTGCTGACCCTGTACACGCTGCTCATCGCTTCGCTTTCATGGATTTCCGTGGTGCGGTTTAAAGCCGGTAAACAAGACTGATTAATGATTAAAAAATGAAACAAAGATGATTCGATTCAGTAAAATATTTCTTTATCTCACCGTGGCGGTTCTGCTGGTATGGCAGTTGCCGTGGTGTTACGCATTCTTTACAGCCAAACCGGTGAAAACCCCGTTTACGATGTACAGCTCGGTTTTGGGCGACTTCATATTCATTCAGACGGACGCGAACAAGCAAATCCGACGCAGCGATACAAAGGGAAACACCTATACGCAGCAACAGGTAGACAGCCTGCTTCCTTCGTTTTATGTGCGTCAGCTTACGGCAGACGAGCGTTTTCCCGATACCATTTGCGGCAAAGCAGTCAGCCCGAAAGACATTCAAATGACGAACTTTACCTTTAAAAGTGTGCCGTCGGCAATCAACGCTCCCCAAACGGGAATTTATTTCCTGATGGAATCGATGTCCAAGCGGGTGGAGCTGAAGATGCCCGATGACGCTTTCCGTTTTACCAGTAAAGGCATTGAGTTTATCCGCATGGAGACAAACCGGATAGACGAACCGAAAAGCAAGCTGTTTACCGACATGTTGCTCCAAAAAGGTTTTGTTTTTCCCGCCAGCTATGCTTCGGGCAATCCTACCACCCGTAAAGATTACGACGAAGGATACTTGGTGCTGGACGCTAACCACCAACTGTTTCACTTGAAATGTACGAAAGGCCGTCCGTATGTAAAAGCCATTCGGCTGCTCGACAATGTGCGTCCGGAATACGTCTTCATCACCGAATTCCGCAGCCGTCAGACGTTAGGATACATGGTAGACAGCCGACATCATTTCTATGTGATTCAGAGCGACGGGAGTGTCATCAAATCTGCCATTCCCGCTTTTGACCCCACAAAAGATGAATTGACCATTTTCGGAAACATGTTTGATTGGACTGTGAAACGTTCGACAGACAAAGATGATTACTACTATGCCTTAGATGCCACCGACTATTCGCTGATAAAAGAATATGCTTATAAAGACATACGTCGTTCGGTTCCGGGGCTGTCGTTTACATCTCCTGATGATAAGTTCGTAAAACCCCGGTTTTGACAGGCATACTTCTGTTTCTACGGTTTGTTTTTTAGTCGGAGAGTCAGTAGCACTATTTTCTGCTGCTGACTTTCTTTGTTTATGTGAATTTGATTTTATTTGATTTACGGACATAAAAAAAGGAGTACCGCTGTACTCCAACCTTTGTTAACCTTAAAATCTAATACTATGAAAAACACGATGCAAAGATACGGACTTTTGGGTAATAGGCAAACGTTTTGTTCAAGAAAGTGTGTTTTATAACATAGTTTAAGAGTTGGCTCGTTGTCGTTTAGAGCCTTTTGTCTATTTGTACGACACGCTCTAAGACTTTTGAGATAATTTCTGACGATTGCACTTGACAGGCTGTTAAAAGTAACGCGGACTTCCACGATTGACGGTTTGTCGACCTGTGAAAGCCCGCGTTTAAATGAGCTATTAATAGCAAGAGAAAAATGTTTATTATAACTTCTTAAATTTGTAGACAGCAAAAGTCATTGCGCCGATTTCGGTATTCAAAGTATTTCCTTCGATGTTTACGGCAGATTCTTTCGGCACGATAGCATTCGGATTGTCTAACGTGTTTTCAGCATCAAGGTTGTCTGAGTGAAGCGTAATCAGTTTGCCTTCGCCTAATTTCTCTGACTTTTTCAAACCTTTAAATTCCAGATTGATGGCTTGAGCTTTGTCGGAGGTATTGGCTATTTTGACAATGTAAGTCTGGGTAGGTTCATCCCACACGGCGCTTGCAAACAGTCCGTTCTGACCTTCCTGACCGCTTACTGCCTGTTTGTTCATGGTGAGCGGAACAACGTTAGTTCCCTTGTTGTGTCCGTATAATGACTGTACGTACCAACTGCAAGAGCGTACAGAACGCAGGTTGTCGAACCAAATCAAGTCCGGACGCCATTGCCATCCTTCTACATGAGCCAGCAGCGGAGCGTAAGTAGCCATGTGAACTACATCGGCATTGCGTTCAACCCCTGTAAGGAAAGCAGCTTCGAGCAGTGAGGCATGGAAATGATTCCATTTCTTTCCGTCGCCGTGGCAAGCATATTCACCGGCAAATACTTTCGGCCCTTTGCGGTCGTAATTATCATAGCGGTTTCCTGATTTCAAGAACCAGCTTTCCGGACGGTAGAAGTGTTCGTCTACAAGGTCTACTTTGAGTTTCTTCATTTCCGGCCATAAGTAATCGAAATCTTCGCCTTCAGACTGTGGACCGGATGAACCGATAATTTTCATATCAGGATAAGCCTTGCGGATGGCTTCGACAAACAGCTTCAAGCGTTCCGGATATTCAGGTCCCCATTGTTCGTTACCTATTCCGATGAATTTCAGGTTAAATGGAGCCGGGTGTCCCATGTCGGCACGCAGTTTACCCCATTTCGTATTGGTGTCGCCGTTTGCAAATTCGATGAGGTCGAGTGCATCTTGGATATAACTGTCTAATTGGTCTACGGGCACGTGCGCTTTCGGATCGTCGTTCTGATATTGGCAAGACAAGCCGCAGTTCAGTACCGGAAGCGGTTCGGCGCCCATGTCTTCGGCAAGCAAGAACAGCTCATAGAATCCCATGCCGTAAGTCTGGAAATAATCCGGGTAAAAGCGGTGTGGGAACGTATAATGCCAGCGGTTTTCGTTAATCGGTCGGTTTTCTACCGGTCCTACCGAGTTTTTCCAGTTATATCGTGTAGCCAAGTCTGTACCTTCAACGATACATCCGCCGGGGAAACGGAATACTCCCGGTTTGGTATCAGCCAAAGCCTGTACAAGATCTTTGCGCAAGCCATTTTCGCGTCCTTTCCAAGTATCTACCGGGAATAAAGAAACATGTTCCAAATCTACGCTGCCCGGCGATGCAAGGAATATGCGCAGGTGAGCCTTTGCTTGTGTTTCGCCCGGAGTAAGGATTACTTCGTATTTTTTCCACTCTTTCGAGTTGATGGCAACGTCTTGCGAAGTGATCACCTGAGTTTCTCCCATCGAAGCATTGTTAATCAGCTCTACCTTGATTTTTTGATTCTCGCCGCGTGCCCACACCGTAAAACGGTATTTTTCGTTTGCTTTGATACCGATTCCGAAGAAGCCTTCGTTTTCGATACCCGTACGTTTGTGAGCATGTCCCGGGTCGGAAAGACGTACATAGTGCGGATTACGTTCAAACGGTCCGTCGTTTTGAAGAGTTACTTTTCCGAAGATGTCCCATCCCATGAAGTTCTGCGGAAAGTCGAACGAACGGTTTTTTACCAGTTCGGCATACAAACCTCCGTCTGCGCCGTAATTAATGTCTTCAAAAAAGTGTCCATACATGGTCGGTTGGATTTCTGCCCCGATTTTGTTGGCTTGAATGACCATGTTATTTGCGTTTTGCGCATTCAGGTTCATGCCGGCTGATAACGCTAACGCCGATAAAAATGCTAAGTGTTTGTTCATGGTTAGTAATTATTGATTATAGTGCGTGACAAATATAATAAAAAAATTATTTAAAAACTCCTTCTGTTGTCATCTGAATGCGCTTGATTGTGCCATCCGGATTATATTCTAACAGGTCGGCACAAACGGCACGGCGGAATCCGCATCCGTGAGGGTTGATGCTTCCGTTGTGATAGATGAAATAAGTCTTTCCTTTGAACTCGATAATTGCTTGATGATTGGTATTCGAGTTTCCTGCCAGTTCGTTCAATATTCCCTTATATTCCCACGGGCCGTTGATGTTTTTGCTCATGGCGTAACAGAGTTTTTCCGGAAACTCGGAAGCAAAAGACAGATAATACCATTCACCGTGCTTGTGTATCCATGGGGCTTCTGTATAGCGCGGAAGGTTAATCGGCATGATGGGACCGTCTAACTCAATCATGTTTTCTTTCAGCTTGGCATAATAACATTGTGTATTGCCCCAGAAAAGATAGGCTTGTCCGTCATCATCGATAAACACTGTGGGGTCGATGTCGTCCCACGGGATGGAAGTGTATTGGGTAGTCATGTCGTTTGTAATCAAAGCTGAACCGCGTGCATCCTTAAACGGTCCTGTTGGCGAGTCGGCCACAGCCACACCGATGGATTTTCCGGGGATGGTGGCATGTTCTACGGTAACATACCAATAGAATTTGCCGTTGCGTTCGATGACCTGACTTGCCCATGCTTCGCCTTTTGCCCATTTAAATTCTTTGGCTTTAAACGTATAGGCATGTTCGGTAAAGGTCTTCATGTCTTTGGTAGACAGGATGCACCATTCGTTCATCAGGTAATACTGTTCGGGTGCAGGGCACTCATCATGTCCGGCATAAATATATACTGTACCGTCGTATACCATAGCAGCAGGGTCGCCTAAATATTTGTAACTTACAATCGGATTGCCGGTGGCAACAAAGGTGGTGTCTTTCTCCGCAGCAGAAATGGCGGAAGTAACGGCTGTCAAAGCCAAGAAGCATAAAAGTTTTTTCAGTGTGTTAAACATGTTTTTCATTCTTTTTTTGATTTCTGTATGTAACACAGACAAGCATCATGATACTTGTCTGTGTCTATACAATTAACTAACCTCTTTCTATAAACCGGTATGAGTGGCTTATTACGGATGCAAAAATAGAGGGCAACTGGTGTTGGGAGGTGGACATTTAATTTTCTTTGGTGGACTTTTAGCTCATTGTCTGTATTTTCCTTAGATTGGATTTGTTCTGATGATTGGGAAGAATTATATTTGTTGACGGAATGAATAAAGTTGTAATATGAAAACCCACATCTTGTCGTTGTTGTTATTGATTGTATTTTCTTTTGGAATGAAAATGCCGGTTTCTTCTCAGAATGGAGACGGGCGTTATCTTTTTATGCATTTGACAATGGACGATGGCTTGCCCCAGAATTATGTGGAAGATCTGATGAAAGATAGTCAGGGCTTTCTTTGGGTTTCAACCGGCGGCGATGGGGTTACGCGCTACGATGGTTACGAGTTTGTTACTTTTAATACCTTTTCGGGAGAGACGAGGTTAAAGAATAATTTTGTCAGGAAATTCTGTGAAGACCGTTACGGACGCATTTGGATGGTGGGTGAACGGGGGCTGGATATTTTGGATGTGAAGAGTCTTCGTAAAGTGGAGCCGCAAAATTTAGGAGAGAAATTCGCGGCATTCCATATCAGATATTCCACTTTTGTTTATTGTTCGGAAGCAGGGAATATTTGGATGGGGGCAGACAATGGATTGTATAAAATATCTTTCCAGCCTGACGGAAAGGTTGATGCCATCGTAAAGATTTGCGACCTTTATTTATATAACCGCAGTCTCGCTTTTTGTGAAACAAACGGATATATCTGGTTCGACTATTTAGGGCGTCTTTGCTTGGTAAAAGAGTCTTCTTCCATGCCTCAGCAGCCTTTACCCTGTCCGGAATCATTGTCTTTGCCGGTCAATACAGTAATGCTTTGTATGTTTTATTGGCAGAATGATATGTGGATAGGTACGAATACCGGTTTGTATCGGTATAGTGTCAATTCGGGAGTTATGAAAACGTATCAGTACGAGGAGAATAATCCTTATTCTTTGTCGCAGAATTATATTACAGATATAAATCTTACTCCGGACGGCATGTTGGTTGTAGCCACACTGAAAGGTCTTAATTTATATAATGCTGTAACAGATGATTTTATTAGAATCCAACAGTCGGAGGCAGGGAATGATGTATCCGGATTGAATTGTAATTTCATCAACTGCCTGTTGGTTGACGACAACATGGTATGGGTAGGTACGGAAATCGGAGGTTTGAATAAAATGATTCCTTCACGCTTGCAAATACGTAATTATCGCCATTCGCAACTGGATAAGAGCAGCCTGTCAGGGAATCTGATAAATGCAGTTCTTGAAGAAAAAGACGGTACTCTTTGGGTCGGAACGGTAGAAAGGGGGTTGAATGTACGCCGTCCGGATGCAAAGGGCTTCGAGCACTATACTACGGCATCGCCTGCGCATTTGAGTCATAATTCGGTAAGTGCATTGGCTTCTGACGGGCAAGCGCGTCTTTATATCGGAACATGGGGAGGAGGATTTGGATGGGTGAATAGTAAGAATCTGGCAGATAAAAGTTTTCATCATATAACCGTGCCCGAAACTCCCGGGTTAGAACAGTCATTTATCGGTGTCTTGCTTTTCGATTCTATCAATCGTTTATTATGGATAGGGACGAGTAATGAAATTTTGGTTTACGATCCTCAAACAGAAAAAGTAAGCGATCCGTTTGACGGAAAACGCAAGGAAAATATTTTTGGTGCGTTAGGCGGATGTATCACTCGGGAGGGAGTGTTATGGATGGGAACATCGGCCGGGCTTTATAAAATCGATTTACATTCTTATAAGAAAGGTACGCTTGATTATGTGCTGTACGACCATAAACTGGATGAACCTTCGGTGGCGGTTGTCGAGCGTATTACGTCTGTTTTTCAGAGTAAAGACGGTAACGTATGGGTAGGGACAAACGGAAATGGTTTTTATCAGGTTACCGAAGACAAGAACACTTGTCGGTTTAAGGCATATCGTGTTAGCGATGGGCTGATAAACAATAGCGTGCGTGGCATTTGGGAAGATAATGAAAACCATCTTTGGCTGGCGACTAACAACGGATTGTCTTGTTTTTCTCCCAAAGAAGTTTCGTTCCAGAATTATACGAAACATGACGGACTTCTTTGTAACCAGTTTTATTGGAATGCTACCGGGGGCTCGTGTAACGGGGCTGTTTATGCGGGAAGCATTGAAGGGCTGTCGGAAATTCGTTTGATGCCGAGGGTAGAAGAGGCTGTGGCTTCTCCTTTGGTATTTACAAATCTGCATAGCTTCGATCGGAAACTCTCTTTGGATGAGGGTAAGCTATGCCTCCATGAACGTGACAAGTCGATTTCCATCAGTTTCGCATCGTTGGATTATAACCCTTCCACGTTAGCATGTTACACCTATCGTTTAGAGGGATTTAATGATAACTGGATTACTATGCCTGCCGGTCAGCACGCGGTCACATATACGAATCTGCGTCCGGGTAAATACACTTTCCAGTTGCGTTACTCTTCGGATGGGAAAAACTTTGTTTCTCCCGTTCGCGAACTCTCCATCGTGGTGCAGCCTTATTTTTATAAGACAATCTGGTTCAATCTGATTGTAGCATTCATCTTGCTGTTTTTCTTGTATTGGCGTTATCGCGCATTAAAGAATCAGCAGAAGTTGCTCCATACGATGGTTGAAGAGCGTACACATGAATTGGAAGAACAGAAAAAGTTACTTTCCGACCAGACTTTGGCTTTGTCTCGGCAGAACGATTTGCTGCGCGACTCGAATGCAAAGATAACGACTCAGAAAAACAAAATATTGGAGATGTCTCGTAAGCTGGAAGCGATGACGGTAGACAAATTGGCCTTTTTTACGAATATCACTCATGAGTTTCGTACTCCGCTTACGCTGATAGTGGGACCTATTGAGCGTGCGCTGAAGTTGAGTTATAATCCGCAGGTTATCGAACAGTTGCAGTTGGTAGAACGTAACTCGAAATATCTTTTGTCGCTGATAAACCAGTTGATGGACTTCCGCAAACTGGAGGAGGGACGGATGAAAATAGCCGTAAACCACGGCAATCTGAACCGTTTCTTGCAGGAATTGATGCCCTCGTTTACCGATTATGCCTTGAATCGGGAAATCGATTTGCAGTTTTATGTACGTTTGCATAATCCGTATATGATGTTTGCCGAAGATGTCATGCGCAAGGTGCTGACCAATCTTATCAGTAATGCACTGAAGTTTACTCCCAAAGGAGGGCGTATCGGAGTCTACGTGGCGGAACTGAGCGGTTCGGGAGATGCAGGGCGACTGTTTATCAGCGTGCGCGATACAGGTAAGGGGATTCCTCCTGCCGACATCCATTTAGTCTTCGACCGTTTTTACCAAGCGGACAACCAAAGTCTTGACTCGATAAGCGGACAGAGCGGCACAGGTATCGGGCTGTATCTCTGTAAGCGGTTGGTGGAATTGCTGGATGGCAGTATTTCAGTGAAAAACAACCGGAGGCATGGAGCTACATTTAGAGTGATGCTACCGATTACACGCACTACCGACGAATCATTTAAGGAAGAAGATGAGGAAAGTGGCGAACCTCGTTTCGATATTCCGCGCAACAGTAAACTCACCATGTTGGTTGTAGAAGATAATAAGGATATGCGCGGTTATATCCGTTCGATTCTGACGGAATATTATAATGTATTAGAGGCTTCGCAAGGGGAAGAGGCGTTGCAGGTATTGAAATCGTATGATGTCGATTTCATTATCAGCGACTTGATGATGCCTGTCATGGACGGTATGGAACTTTCGCGCCGTGTAAAAGGTGATTTTGCCATCTCGCATATTCCTTTCCTGATGCTGACGGCGAAAACATCAGATGAAGCGCGCTTGGAGAGTTACAAGATGGGGGTTGACGCTTATCTGCTGAAGCCTTTCGACGAGAATATGTTGCTGGCGCGTATCTCGAATATCCTTGAAAACCGTAAGCGGTTGCAGCAGCGGTTCTCAATCGAAATGGATGCCGACCGGTTGGGGATTGAAGAAGGGTCGGGTGATAAGAAGTTCCTTGATAAAGCAATGAAAGTGGTAAAAGAGAACTATAAGAATCCGGAGTTCGAGGTAGGCGATTTCATCCGTGAGATGGGTATCAGCAAGAGCCTGCTGAATAAGAAGATGCAGAGTCTTACGGGGCAGTCGGCAGGTCAGTTTATGCGAAATTACCGGCTGAATCTTGCACGTGAACTTTTGCTGAAAAATAAGGTGAACCGTACGATGAACATTTCTGAGATTGCATACGAAGTGGGATTCAATGACCCGAAATATTTCACGCGGTGCTTTACCAAGCACTTCAACGTTACGCCCAGCAGCCTGCTGGAAGAGTAGTTTATGTATGCTGAAAACGCTTGCGGAAGCAAGGAATATTTCTATTCGGAAGGTTAAGTAACTTATGCGGTAAGACTGACCGGTTCTATGGGTAGTATTTTCCGGCGGGAATACGTTTGTCCACCCTTTTCGTTCTTTTTATCTACTTCGCGAGGGGTGAAAACTTTTAAATTTGTAGACAAAGAATCGATAACCGATTAGAAATTAATTCATTCTTAATATTTTACCATTATGAAGCATAACTTACTACTATCTGCGTGCTTGCTGGTTGCAGTAAACGCTGCGTACGCTGATACTCCGGTAAAAACGGCAGTTCCTTCGCGAGAGATTCCGATAGAGCAGGTCATGACACACGACCCGGTACTTGCACGGCAGGGAGATCGATTTTATCTTTTCGCCACGGGCGAGGGTGTTTCGGTCATGTCATCGTCTGATTTGAAGACTTGGAAGTTTGAGAAGCCGGTTTTTGAGGAAGCTCCTCAATGGGCGGTAGATGCCATCAAGGGGTATCACGGACATACGTGGGCACCGGATATTATTTATCACAACGGCTTGTATCACCTTTTTTATTCTTGTTCGGCTTTTGCCAAGAATACTTCGGCTATCGGCCATGCCACTAATCCTACGCTCGACCCTTCTGATGCACGGTTTAAATGGACGGATCAAGGAAAAATCATCCAGTCTGTACCTAACCGGGATATGTGGAATGCCATCGACCCTAATATCATTATAGACGAGGCTGGCACACCGTGGATGAGTTTCGGCTCGTTTTGGGATGGTATCAAAATGGTGAGGCTGACAGACGATTTGGCACGAGTTGCACAACCGGAGGAATGGTATTCGCTGAGTCGTCGCGAGCGTTCGTTTGAGTTAGACGATAAAGATCCGGGCGACGGAGCGGTGGAAGCTCCTTTCATCATGAAGCATGGCGATTATTACTACCTTTTTGTTTCGTTCGATTACTGTTGTAGGGGGATGAAGAGCAACTACAAAGTAGTAGTAGGACGTTCGAAAACTGTTACGGGTCCCTATCTGGATAAAGATGGGAAGTCAATGGCTCAGGGAGGCGGTTCATTAGTGATTCAAGGAAATGCTGATTACGTAGGAGTGGGACATAATGCAGCCTACCATTTTGATGGAAAGGATTATTTTATCTGTCACGCTTACTCTGCGAAAGAAGACGGTGCTCCTAAACTGATTATCCGCGAAATGACATGGACACCCGACGGATGGCCTATCGTAGCGTGGTAAACATAACAATCCCCCTTCCCGATGTTTAGGCATGGAGAAGGGGGATTGTTTCAGGAAAATATTCAAATATCCTGATCGGAGAGGGTTATATCGAATCGGCGGCACGGCGGATACGATTGGATAAATCGTATAACGCCTCACGGAGTTGTTGTTTGTTCATCGTGATTCCTGTTTTATTATTCATTGGATTTGGGAGAAAGTTCTTTCAGTGGTTTGCCGAACAGCGGGTGGATTTCGTTTCCGGCTATTTCTATAAGAGGAAGCATTACGAAGTCTCGTTCCGTCATGAGAGGATGAGGCAACGTCAGCTCAGGCGTCTTGACTATGCAGTTGTCGTACATCAGTAGGTCGATGTCTATCAATCGGTCGCAGTATGTTCCGTTTACCGATTTAGTAGTACGTCCCAATGTCCGTTCTATTTCTTGGGTAAGCCGTAATACTTCAAGCGGCGAGTATGAGGTTTCCACCTCCGCCGCAGCATTAAGGAAATCGTTATCAGACGTAAATCCCCACGGAGCCGTTTCATAGAAAGATGATTGCGATATAACTTTCCCTATTTTTTCGTTTATCAGTTTGATAGCCTGTGTCAGGTTGTCCGGTTTGTTTCCTAAATTTGTTCCTAATCCTAAATATACTTTCGGCATACGTTATTACGTAAAAACAAGGGCGGGTCAATCCCGCCCCACATATAATGATGCTTAGAGCCTGTTTAAATTTTCCGATTAAGTATTTTCATCCGCCCCTTTTTGAGTTTGTTTCCGGTCTGTTTCCCCGTTTTTACTCGTCAGATAGCCCGCTATCCTCCTCGTAAAAGCCGAAAAACATCCTCGAAAACAATTCTCAAACCGCAGGCAGAGCAAAATTTAAACAGGCTCTTAGTAGATGGTTGCTCCCGAAAATTTACTTTTCCAGAATCAGCATGGCGTCGCCGTAAGTACCGAAACGGTAATCTTCTTTCAGCGCCGTCTGATAAGCGTCCATAATCAGTTCATAACCACCGTAAGAACATACCAACATGAGCATGGTAGAAAGCGGCATGTGGAAATTGCTTATCATGGCGTTTGCTACCGAGAAGTCGTAAGGCGGGAAAATGAATTTGTTCGTCCATCCTTCGAATTCTTTCAGGTGTCCGTCTGTACCTACGGCTGTTTCGATGGTACGCATTACGCTGGTACCTACGGCGCAGACCTTGTTTCCACGGTCTTTTGCTTCGTTTACGATGCGGCAGGCTTCAGCATCCACAAACATTTGTTCAGAGTCCATTTTATGTTTAGTCAGGTCTTCCACGTCGATGTCGCGGAAATTACCTAACCCGCAGTGCATGGTGATAAAAGCAAAGTTGATTCCTTTTATTTCCATACGTTTCATTAGTTCGCGGCTGAAATGCAGTCCGGCGGCAGGAACGGTTACAGCACCTTCGTTTTTCGCATAGATGGTTTGGAAACGCTCTTCGTCTATCGGTTCTGCCGGACGGTGGATAAACGGAGGAAGAGGCGGTTCGCCCAGCGCATAAAGTGCTTTCTTGAACTCGTCGTGCGGTCCGTCATAAAGGAAGCGGAGCGTACGTCCCCTCGAAGTGGTATTGTCAATGACCTCTGCCACCATCGAGTCGTCTTCACCGAAATAAAGTTTGTTTCCTATACGGATTTTACGTGCCGGATCTACCAAAACATCCCAAAGGCGAAGCTCTTCGTTCAGTTCGCGCAAGAGGAATACCTCGATGCGCGCACCGGTTTTTTCCTTGTTTCCGTATAAACGTGCCGGAAATACTTTGGTGTCATTAAAGATAAACGCATCTTGATCATCGAAGTAGTTCAATATATCTTTGAACATAACGTGCTCTATCTCCCCGGTAGCTTTGTGTACCACCATCAGGCGAGACTCATCTCTGTACTTGGCCGGATAGAGTGCAATTTTCTCTTCCGGCAATTTGAATTTGAATTGTGACAGTTTCATCTTCTTCCTTTCTTTCCTTAATCGTTTATAACATCAATATCTTGTTTCTCAAGCCATGCTTCAAAGCCGTCAACCTGCATACAGTCTGCCAGTTTCACATCGCCCACACGGGTGCGGATAAGTCCGGTAAGGTGTGCTCCGCTGTGGAGTGCTTCGCCGATGTCGCGTGCCAATGCCCGGATGTACGTACCTTTGCTGCAAACCACCCGTATTTTAATTTCCGGCAGGTTACACTCCAGCAGCTCTATTTCGTCGATGACGAGTGTTTTCGGTTTCAGTTCCACCTCTCCGCCTCGCCGTGCAAGGTCGTAAGCGCGTTTGCCGTCTACTTTGCAAGCCGAAAAAGCCGGAGGTATTTGTTCGATTGTACCGACAAATTTCTTTAAAACGTCCTCTACCATTTCAGGAGTGATGTGTTCGGTAGGGTAAGTTGCATCGATTTCTTTTTCAAGGTCGAACGATGGCGTAGTGGCTCCCAACTGCAGTGTGGCGATGTACTCCTTGGTATGATATTGGAACTCCTCTATACGTTTCGTTGCCTTTCCGGTGCAGATAATCATAACCCCCGTAGCCAACGGGTCGAGTGTTCCGGCGTGTCCCACCTTTATTTTCTTAACTCCCAGCTTGCGACTGATGTGATATCTTATTTTGTTGACTACCGCGAACGATGTCCATCGCAACGGTTTGTCGAAATATAAAACTTCTCCTTCTTTAAAGTTCATCAAGCCAATTCCAAATTATAACCTAAAAACGACATTATCAAAATAATAGCCCCAACGATAATCCGATACCATCCGAAAGCCTTGAATCCGTATTTCGTAACGAAATTGATAAAGAATTTGATGGCAAGCAGTGCCACGATAAAGGCTACGATGTTTCCAACAATCAGCGGGGTAAGATTGTTTGTTATGATTTCCGTTCCGCCTTCCATGAACAGCTTTGCCATTTTATATACGGTAGCGGCAAACATGGTGGGCACGGCAAGAAAGAACGAAAATTCGGCTGCTGCCTTGCGGGTGAGCTTCTGTGCCATACCTCCTACGATGGTTGCCATTGAGCGCGATACTCCGGGAATCATGGAAATACATTGAAACAGTCCGATAACGAATGCCCGTTTTTCCGTCATTGGCGTATCCTCGCGTCCTGTACCGAAAATGCGGTCGCAGAACAACATGAATATACCTCCTACAATCAGCATCACAGCCACTACGGTTACGCTTTCCAGCATGGCATCGATGGCATCGCTGAACAGCAGGCCCAAAACGGCTGCCGGAATGAATGCTACCAGCAACTTCCAGTAGAAATCAAACTTATGTATAAACCGTTTTACGGCAGAAGCACCTTCGGGAGCCGGTTTGTGATTCAGACGGAAAAAGCGTTTCCAATACAGGCATACCACCGAAAGAATGGCTCCGAACTGTATGATGAAGGTGAAAGCCTTGACAAATTCCGTACTTTCTACTCCCAAGACGTGTTGTGCGATAATCATGTGTCCGGTAGAAGAAACCGGAAGGAATTCGGTAAGACCTTCTACTATCGCGATGACAATCGTTTGAAATAAGTTTAAATCTCCCGCCATTAGTGTTCGTTTTTAGAAGTTGAGTCATCGGCCGGTTTGCGCAGGATGCCGTAAATCATGAAGATAAATCCGGCAAAACATACGATGGGGGCTACTTTGACCCGCCGTACGCTGAATATGTCCGGGTTGAACGCCGTTTCCGACGAACCGGAACCACTCATCAGCAAGAAGCCGATGATGATAACTACCATGCCGATGGCAAGCAATAGAAAGTTGGTCTTATCAAAAGCAAAGTGTTTTTTATCCATAATGGTAATAAAAAAGTTTAGTGAATATCCGTTACATACAATATAATTCGTTGACTTTCATCCTCAGATATCTGTTGATGGAAATCAGGGCACAAAGTCCGGTGATGGTAACTCCGAATATGAAGACGGCACCCATGACCACCGCCATGACAGTAGGTGTGATGATTTCTACCAAGTCGGGCTCGTATCTGACAAGGAAGTACGCCATTCCCATGAGCAGGGCGTCTGCCAGTGCAGCAGCCAAGATGCCCACCCAGATATTACGCACAAGGAAAGGTCGCCGGATGAATCCCCATCCTGCGCCTACCAGCTTCATGGTATGGATGAGGAAACGCTTTGAGTAAATGGTCAGGCGGATGGTATTGTTGATTAAGGCAAACGAAATGAGTGTCAACAGCGCCGCCAGCCCCAGTAATACCACACTTATTTTCTGTAAGTTGCGGTTCACCGAGTCAATCAAGTCTTGCGGGTAGTTTACCTCAATAATATTTTTATTGTCCATCAGTTTCTCCTGAATCCAGCTCAGGCTGTCAGAGTTGATGTATTCTGCTTTGAGCTTTACTTCGATGGAAGCCTCGAAAGGATTATACCCCAGAAATTCGGCAGGGTCTGTACCCATGGCGCGCGTCTGCTCCTGCAATGCCTGTTTCTTGGAAATGTAGAAAGTCTGTTTTACAAAAGGTTCGGAGTTTAATTTTTCTTGAAACCCGATAATCTCCTGTTCTTTTATCTGGTCATCGAACACGATGGAAAACGTAATGTTTTCGCGTACGTACGCCGAAAGGTTTCCGGCAGCCAGTACGAAAAACACCACCATCCCCAATAAGAGCAACACCAACATGGTGCTGATGGCAGAGGTGATAAACTGCATATCGAAGAACGAACCCGTTTTTTTTCCCATCGTAATCATTGTTTTTTTCTGAAGACATAAATCATCGAGCTGCTCCGGTCTTTTTTCGCAAGAGAGGCAGCCCATGCTTTTGCTCCGGTTATCATTCCTTTCAGCACGTAGCATGGCGTCTTTTTATACTTTTCCGTAAGCATCGATACGTAGAACGCATCGAAAGGCATGGGGCGCCGCTGGGTTAAGATAAACCCATGTTTGGCCCCGAACTGCTGCATGGTGGAAGGCGTAAAATGCCATAAGTGGCGTGGAACATCGTATGCTGCCCACATTTCCTTATATTTTTGTGCGTCAAACGAATCTGCATTGGGTACGGCTATAATCAAAACGCCACGGTCTTTCAAAATGCGCCCCAGTGTTTCCCACGTTTCGTTCAGATGCTCCAAATGTTCCATCACGTGCCAAAGCGTAATGGCATCAAACGACTTGTCGGGATATGTGCCGAGCGTTTCGGGCGTATCAATGTCTAAGCCGAAATGTTCCTTTGCGAAAGCGCGTGCCTGCGGGCTTTTTTCAATGGCAGATACCCGCCAGCCTTTTTTCTGCATGAAGTGGGGGAAATATCCTGTACCCGTACCGATATCCAATAAATATCCGCGGCTCAATCCGCAGCTATGTTTGATAAGGCGGCTTTTCCTGCCCAACATGTAGCGACGAACGTAATGGTAAACGCGGTTCATCAGCCCTTTGTGGGTATCAGTATGCGAAATGTAGTCCGGGCTTTCGTAATAACGTCCGATTTCGTTTTCCGCCGGAACCGATTGGGTGAATAAGAAACCACATGTCCGGCAGCGGCATATCTCGAACGGTTCTCCCGTTGCATAATGATCCTTACAGGTCATTACCGACTCAAACTGGTCTTTTCCGCAGAGCGGACATTTATTTATCTTAAATACGTTCACTTTAAACCCTAATTTGGTGCAAAATAACAAATAAATCAGGGATGGCACGATTTTCTTTAAACGTTTTTAAGAGTTAAAGGTTGAAAAGCGGGCAAACAGTGATGAAATAGGCGACTGAAAGGAGGGTATTGCCCGCCAGAGACGGGTGGCGGACGGCATTGGTTTGCTAAGTTTCTGGTATGAAATTTATAACCCGGCAGGCTGGGTTGTACGACCCGCCTTAGTGAGTTATATAACCCGGCAAGGTGAGTTGTATAACTCTCCATGCCGGGTTATAAAATTTGTGCTTATGTTTTTATAAATCCATTTCGGAAAGTGCGGTTTCCTTATGGAATGCACCGGTATTGGTTTGCGGCGAAAAGCGGTATTACCATTTTACCGGTTCGTTTAAGATGCATCCGTCGGCCGCATCTTCGGGCGTAAACGTATTGCCTTTATATTGTACGCAGAGCATGATGAGCGGCGATGTTCCGTTGTTGCGTACGGAGCGTTTTCCGTCCGGTGCCACACGTACTACGCTGCCCTCCTGTATCGGGAATACCTGTCCGTCTACCTGAAATTCTCCCGTACCGCTCAAGAAGAAATACAATTCTTCGTGTGTTTTGTGTGTGTGGAGGAAACCGGTTTCTGTGCCGGGTTGAAACATTTGGAATGAAAACTCTCCGCCTGTGGCTTGCAGTGCCGTGCCGCCGAATACTTTTCCGGGGATTTTTACATCTGGTCCTAATTCCAATACATAATTGTTCAGTTCGTTTAATTTGCCGATGTTGATGGCGCTAAAATTCGCAGCTGTTGCGATTGGTTCAATCTGTTTCATAATCTTCTTGTTTTTATAGGTTGGTTATTCGCTTTGTATTGTATTCTTACTCTCTTTTCGATACCACAAAGGTATGCTTCATTTATCTAATAAACAAGAGGTTACAAAAGTGTGTGTTAGTTACCTCAATCTCACTTTTGCAGAAAAACAGCAGGTTATTCCGGTAAAAAAGATGAAAAAAATTTTTCCTTCCGTGCTTCTTTCGGAAAGGCTTGTGCAGAGGAAACGGGGGAATATTCGCTGCGCCGTACACGTTTATCTTTTCTTCCTTGATAAACTTTAAGACAATGAACGCTTTTCAGTAGTAATATCTTTACTATCTTTGCGGCTATTGAACAAAAAACAAGCATTTAATAATGAAACAGTACAACAAGATTAACAATCTGGTAGGTTGGTTAGCCTTTGTCATAGCGGCGGTGACGTACTGCATGACCATCGAGCCTACTGCCAGTTTCTGGGATTGCCCGGAGTTTATCACTACAGGCTATAAGCTGGAAGTCGGACATCCGCCCGGCGCACCGTTTTTTATGTTGACGGCTAATCTGTTTAGCCAGTTTGCATCCGACCCTTCGCACGTGGCGATGATGGTTAACATAATGAGCGCACTCATGAGTGCGGCGTGTATTCTTTTCCTCTTTTGGAGCATCACGTACTTGGCAAAGAAACTGATTTGTCCGAACGATGCCGACCTGACCACAGGAAAAGTTATAGCCATTATGGGGTCGGGCTTGGTAGGAGCATTGGCTTATACGTGGAGCGATACGTTCTGGTTCAGTGCCGTAGAGGGTGAAGTATATGCCTACTCCAGTTTGTTTACGGCATTGGTATTCTGGCTCATCCTGAAGTGGGATAACCGTGCAGACGAACCTCACAGCGACCGCTGGCTGATTCTGATAGCTTACCTTACGGGGCTTTCTATCGGTGTCCATCTGTTGAACTTGTTGTGTATCCCTGCCATCGTATTGGTTTATTATTATAAGAAGCATCCCCATGCCACGCTGAAAGGCAGTCTTGCGGCACTTGTAGGTTCAATGGTGCTGGTGGCTGTGGTGCTGTATGGCATTGTTCCGGGAATCGTGAAGGTAGGCGGATGGTTCGAGCTGCTGTTTGTCAACGATTTCGGGCTGCCGTTTAATACCGGACTGATTATTTACATCATTATCCTTGCGGCAAGCATTATATGGGGAGTTTACGAGAGCTACACCGTGCGCAGCCGTAAACGTATGAATATCTCTTTCCTCACCACGGTAGGACTGTTGGGCATTCCTTTTTATGGTCATGGATGGGGAAGCGTGCTTATCGGTGTCATCGTATTGGCTGTTCTTGCCATTTACCTGTTCGCCAACCTGAATGAGAAATACCGCGTCAGTGCCCGTACCATGAATACCAGCTTGCTCGCGCTGATGATGATTGTGGTAGGTTATTCTTCGTATGCGGTTATCGTGATTCGTTCGTCTGCCAATACGCCGATGGACCAGAATTCTCCCGAAGACATCTTCACGCTGGGCGAATATTTAGGACGTGAGCAATACGGAACCCGCCCGCTGTTCTACGGGCAGACGTATGCTTCCAAACCTGCTCTGAAAGAAGTGGACGGGGGATGTATGTACGATGTCGTAGAAGGCGCTCCCGTTTACCAGCGTAAGGAAAAAGAATCGCCCGATGAAAAAGACAGCTACGAAGTGGTACGTAACAAGACGGAATACAGATATGCGCAGAATATGTTATTCCCGCGTATGTGGAGCGATGCGCCCGGACATCCGCAGGCATACGAGGACTGGCTGGGAGGCATCGACGGAAAAGAAGTGCCCTACGACCAGTGCGGAACCATGATGACGGTAAAAGTGCCTACCCAGTGGGATAATATCCGCTTCTTCTTTATCTACCAGTTGAATTACATGTACTGGCGTTACTTTATGTGGAACTTTGCAGGACGTCAGAATGACATACAGGGGCAAGGCGAAATCGAACACGGAAACTGGATTACCGGTATTCCGTTTATCGACAATGCCTTGATCGGCGACCAATCCTTACTGCCCGACGAGCTGAAAAATAACAAAGGACACAACGTGTTCTTCTGCCTGCCGCTGATATTGGGACTCATCGGACTGTTCTGGCAGGCCTATCGCGGCGAACGGGGCATCCAGCAATTCTGGATTGTATTCTTCTTGTTCTTCATGACCGGATTGGCCATTGTGCTGTATTTGAATCAGGCTCCTCAGCAGGTACGTGAGCGTGACTACGCTTATGCCGGTTCGTTCTACGGGTTCGCTATCTGGATAGGTCTGGGCGTTGCTGCCATTGCCGAATTCCTCCGGAAGAAGATGGGCGAGAAGCCGGCAGCTGTATTGGCAAGTGTGGTTTGCTTGTGCGTTCCGATACAGATGGTAAGCCAGACATGGGACGACCACGACCGCAGCGGGCGTTATACTTGCCGTGACTTCGGACAGAACTATCTGAATTCCGTGCCCGATAAAGGAAACCCCATCTTGTTTACCAACGGCGATAACGATACTTTCCCCTTGTGGTATAATCAGGAAACCGAAGGTGTGCGTACGGATGTACGGGTTTGTAACCTGAGCTACCTGCAAACCGACTGGTATATCGACCAGATGCGCCGTCCGGCATACGACTCGCCTTCTGTACCTATCGACTGGGAACGTATCGATTACGTGTCCGGACACAACGAGGCAGTCTATGTGCGTCCCGAAGCAATGGAAACCATCAATAACTATTACAAGCAGAATCCGGAAGAGGCAAAGAAAGAATTCGGTGACAATCCCTACGAACTGAAGAATATCCTGAAGTATTGGGTACGTAATCCGAAGGACAGCGAATTGCAGATGATTCCTACCGACAGCCTCGTGATTAAGCTGGATAAGGAAGCCATCAAGCGTTCGGGCATGATGACTCCTGATTCCATTCCCGATTACATGCACATCTCACTGAAAGGCAAACGTGTGCTTTATAAGAGCGAACTCATGATGCTTGAAATGCTTGCCAACACCAACTGGGAGCGTCCGCTGTACATGGCGATAACCGTAGGCTCGGATAATCATCTGAACCTGACAAACAACTTCTTGCAAGAAGGATTGGCTTATCGCATTACGCCGTTCGATAACACGAAGACAGGACGACGTGTTGATTCGGAAAAAATGTATGAGAACCTGATGAAGAAGTTCAAGTTCGGCGGCATCGATAACCCGGACATTTATTTGGATGAAACCACACTCCGCATGTGCGATACCCATCGCCGCATGTTCGTGGTATTGGCAAGCCAGCTTATCCGCGAGGGCAAGAACGACAAAGCGCTCGAAGTGCTTGATTACTGCGAAAAAGTAATCCCCGGCACTACCGTTCCTCACGATTATATCATGAGCAGTTCGAAAGAAATGGCTGATGACTATATTAAGCTGGGACATCCGGAGAAGGCAATGACTATCTTGGAACATCTGGCTAAAAATTCTACTGAATATATCCGGTGGTATTTGAGCTTGGATGATGTGCGTTTCGCTGCCTCATACGAGAATTGTATGCGTCATTTTTACATTCTGGATGATGTATGTAAGAGCATGGCTAATGTGAAATCAGACAAGGGAGGAGAAGAAAACCATCCTTCGTCATTGCGTTATACGAAGACGTTCGAGAATCTGTACAAGCAGCTCGAACAGCGCGTAGGCAAATAACCGGATGCTATATACTTTCCTTACGGGAAGTCTGTGCAGCAAATAATGAAATCATAAAATTGCAGGGGCGGGAGTTTTCCGTCCGAAACATTCGTCTTAATCGGTGTGTTCGGGCGGAAATCTCGCCCCTGCAATTGTTTTAACGGATAAATTTACAATTATAACAGAATTATGCTTATTGAACAACCGCCCGCGTTGTTGCGGTTTCTTTATCCGCGAGCTTTGTGGCGAATGGATAAAACGGTAAAAGCTGTTTATTTGACTTTCGATGACGGACCGATTCCTCGTGTTACGCCGTGGGTGCTGGATGTGTTAGACAAATATGGCATCCGGGCCACTTTTTTCATGGTGGGCGATAACGTGCGCAAGCATCCCGAAGAGTACCGGATGGTGGTAGAGCGTGGACATCGTGTGGGCAACCATACGTTTAACCACATCCGGGGCTTTGAGTATTCAAGTGACAATTATTTGGCGAATACCGATAAGGCAAACGACTATTTACATACTGATTTGTTCCGTCCGCCTCACGGACATTTGGGCTGGGGGCAGTACCGCACGCTCCGCAAAAAATACCGTATCGTGATGTGGGATTTGGTAACCCGCGATTACAGCAAGCGGATGAACGGGATGCAAGTGCTTGAGAATGTAAAGAAATATGCGCGTAACGGTTCGATAATCACTTTTCATGATTCGTTGAAGTCGGAACAGAATCTGAAGTACGCCTTGCCCCGCGCCATCGAGTGGTTGCTTTCGCAAGGATATGAGTTTAAAGTGTTTTAAATTCTATTCAGACCGCCTGTGAAGTGAATTTTCGCCGGAAAAGGTTATCTTTGTTTTCATAATAACCAACTTCTTTTTAACATGAATACATATACTACTACGCAGCTTGTTTTTTTCTCGCCCACTCATACCTCTGCCAAGATAGCGCGTGCCGTGGGCGAAGGCATTGGAATGGGGCGGCGCATCGAAACCGATCTCACGCTGGATGAAGACCTGACACCCATCGAAATAAGAGATGCCCTGACGGTGATAGCTGTCCCGGTTTACGGCGGACGGGTAGCACCCGTGGCGCTGCAACGCTTGAAACGTTTGCGGGGAATCAATGCTCCCGCTATATTGATAACTGTTTACGGTAATCGCGACTATGAAGACGCGCTGTTAGAACTGCGTGACACGGCGGTAGAACTTGGTTTCATGCCCCTCTCGGCTGCTGCTTTCATTGGCGAGCACAGTTACAGCACACCTGCCCGCCCGATTGCAGCCGGACGTCCCGACGCTTCCGATTTGCAAAAGGCCGAATGCTTTGGTCAAGACAGTTGGAAAAAACTCTGTGAGGTTTCCTCTTTGCCGGAACTGTTCGTAAAAGGAAATACTCCATACAAAGAACTCAAAGCCGGACAGCCTGCATGTCCCGTCTGTACGGAAAATTGTTTCGTATGCGGAGAGTGCGTTGAGGTATGTCCAACTCATGCCATTCGGGTGAGTGAAGATGGAAGCCGTATTGAAACCGATGTGAACCGCTGCATTAAATGCTGTGCGTGTGTAAAGGTATGTCCGAACGAAGCCCGGATATTTGATAATCCTTTCGCCGCTATTTTGCATGAACGGTTTAATGTACGTCGCGAGCCGGAATTATTTTTATAAAGTATGAAAGAAAAAGAAAAAAGAGTATTGGTGGGGATGAGCGGCGGAATAGACAGTTCCGCCGTTTGCATCCTGCTGCAAGAACAAGGCTATGAAGTAGTAGGAGTTACCATGCGTACGTGGGATGTTCCTTCTCATTTCTCTACACCCGGTCAGGAACAACCGGATGATGTATTGGAGGCGCAACGGTTGGCTGCCCGCCTCGGTATCGAACACCATGTAGCAGACGTGCGGAAGGAGTTCCGCCAAGTAATTGTACAGTATTTTATAGATGAATATATGAGAGGGCGCACGCCTAATCCCTGCGTAATGTGTAATCCTTTGTTCAAAGAGCGGATTCTTTGTGAATGGGCCGACCGTACAAACTGTGCATATATCGCTACGGGGCATTACTGCCGTTTGGAAGACCGCAACGGCTATCGTTACATTGTTACCGGCGATGATTCGACAAAAGACCAGTCTTATTTTCTGTGGAAACTTCCTCAAGAAATTTTGCGCCGCATGATGTTCCCGCTGGGTGGAATGACCAAAGCATCCGTGCGCGATTACCTCGCTTCGAAAGGATTTGAGGCCAAAGCAAGGGGAGGGGAGAGCATGGAAATTTGCTTTATAGATAAAGATTATCGTGAATTTCTACGCGAACATTGTCCCGATATTGATGAGCGTATCGGTGAAGGATGGTTCGTCGACAGCAAAGGAATCAAACTGGGCAAGCACAAAGGTTTTGCCTATTATACCATCGGTCAGCGCAAGGGACTTGAAATCGCTTTGGGTAAACCTGCGTATGTGCTGAAAATCAATCCGGAAAAGAATACGGTTATGTTAGGCGATGCCGAACAGTTGAGAACCCGCTACATGTTGGTGGAAGATGTCAACGTAGCCGATCGTGAAGAGTTGACAGCATGTCCCGACCTGTCTGTACGCATCCGCTATCGTAGTCGCCCTATATCCTGTCGTGTTCTTTGGCTTGAAGACGGCAGACTGTTAGTAAAGTTTGCTGAAGAAGCCTCTGCCATAGCACCCGGACAGTCGGCTGTATTCTATGAAGGTAATCGCGTGTTAGGTGGAGGATTTATAGCCTCCCAGCAAGGAATAAAGAAGATAGCGGCAGAAAAAGAAATGCTTTTTCAGAACTCCTTTTGATAAAATGTAATCATTTTACTTGATTATTGTGATAAATTGTTATTTGTAGCGTATGTATAGATGCAAATGTTAACCAATCGTTCCATGTAAGATATTTTGTGTATCGCCTTTTTGCTTTTCTCTTTTGTCTTTAGAAAGTTATATTCTATTTTTGCAATCAAACTGTTATTGATTAGTAGTAATAAGAAGATAAAAGAAAGCAAACACCAATGAAAAGTAGTAATTTTATTAGAGAGGAAAGTAAAGACAAGGCTACGGGTTCGCAACGTACATTAGGATTGTATGATGCTGCGAACGAACACGATGCCTGTGGTGTGGGCATGATAGTGGACATCCACGGAAATAAGTCACACGAATTGGTAGATTCGGCACTGAAAGTATTGGAAAACCTGAAGCACCGTGGCGCTGAAGGTGCAGATAACAAGACGGGCGACGGTGCGGGCATCATGTTACAAATACCGCATGAATTTATTTTGCTGCAAGGTATCCCTGTCCCCGAAAAGGGGAAATACGGAACGGGGCTGGTATTTCTTCCCAAATCGTCCTCCGAACAGTCTTCCATTTTGCGTGTGCTGATAGAGGAGATCGAGCGTGAGGGTTTGGTGTTGATGCATCTTCGCTCAGTTCCGGTTAATAGTTCGGTATTGGGTGCGAGTGCCGCCGAGACGGAACCGGACATCAAGCAAGTGTTTATTACGGGTGCATCGGCTACGGAGAACCTTGAGCGTACGCTCTATCGGGTGCGCAAACGGATAGAGCGGAGGGTTACGCACAAGGATTTTTATATCGTGTCGCTGTCAAGCCGTACGCTGGTGTATAAGGGGATGCTCTCATCGGTTCAGCTGCGGACGTATTTTTCTGACCTGACACATCCTTATCTGACAAGCGGCCTTGCCATCGTGCACTCGCGTTTCAGTACGAACACGTTTCCCACGTGGAGCCTTGCGCAGCCTTTCCGCCTGTTGGCGCATAACGGTGAAATAAACACGATACGGGGCAACCGGGGGTGGATAGAGGCGCGTGAGGGGGTGCTTTCCACGCCGCTGCTGGGCGATGTGAGGGATATACGCCCCATTGTGCAACCGGGGATGAGCGACAGCGCGTCGCTTGATAACGTGTTGGAGTTTCTGGTGATGTCGGGGCTAGACCTGCCGCACGCCATGGCGATGCTTGTGCCGGAATCGTTCAACGATAAGAATCCCATCAGCGAAGACCTGAAGGCGTTTTACGAGTATCATTCCATCTTGATGGAGCCGTGGGACGGGCCGGCGGCGCTGCTCTTCAGCGACGGGCGTTACGCGGGGGGAATGTTGGACCGTAATGGCCTGCGTCCGGCGCGTTACCTGATTACGAAAGACGGTATGATGGTGGTGGCGAGCGAGGCAGGGGTGATAAACTTCGACCCGGAGGCCATCAGCGCGAAGGGACGCCTGCAGCCGGGGAAGATGTTGCTGGTGGATACACAGCAGGGATGTATTTATTATGACGAACAGATAAAGGAGGCTCTTGCCTCGGCAAAGCCTTACCGTCGGTGGCTGGCGGCGAACCGCATTGAGCTGGACACGCTGAAAAGCGGGCGGAAGGTGGAAAACGGGGTGGACGATTGTGCCCGCAGGTTGCGTGCGTTCGGCTTTACGCGCGAGGACGTGGAGCGCACCGTGGCGCCCATGTGTACGACGGGTGCCGAGCCTGTGGCGTCAATGGGTAACGACACGCCGCTGGCGGTGCTGTCGGACTTACCGCAGCTTTTGTTTGGTTATTTCAGACAGCAGTTTGCGCAGGTCACCAATCCGCCGGTCGACCCCATCCGCGAGGCGCTTGTGATGTCGCTCACCGAGTATATCGGGGCGGTGGGAAACAACATCCTGCTGCCCGACGAGAGCCACTGCAAGATGGTGCGTCTGCCCCATCCGATACTGACGAACACGCAGCTTGACATCTTGTGCAACATCCGTTACAAGGGATTCAAGACGGTGAAGCTGCCCATGCTCTTCGAAGCGGGAAGCGGCGAGGAGGGGCTGCGTGAGGCGGTGGCGGACTTATGTAAGGGGGCGGAAGCGGCTGTGGACGCGGGTGCTAACTACATTATCCTGTCCGACCGTGGCGTGGATGCGGGACATGTGGCGGTTCCGTCGTTGCTGGCGGTAAGCGCCGTGCACCATCATCTGATATCGGTGCAGAAGCGGGTGCAGACGGCGCTGGTAGTAGAGAGTGGTGAAATTCGAGAGGTGATGCACGCGGCGCTGCTCTTGGGCTACGGGGCAAGCGCACTTAACCCGTACATGGCTTTTGCGGTGATAGACGGTTTGGTGAAGGGGGGCGACATCCAGTTGAACTACGAGACGGCGGAACGCAACTACATACAGGCGCTATGCAAAGGGCTTTACAAGGTGATGAGCAAAATGGGTATCAGCACCATCCGTTCGTATCGCGGGGCGAAGATTTTCGAGGCGGTAGGCTTGGGCGAGGGGCTGCTGAAGACGTATTTCGGCACGCCGTGTTCCACTGTGGGAGGCATCGGGCTGAAGGAGATTGCCCGCGATTACGAGACTTTCCACCGCCGGGGGTATGCTGCCGGCGAGGTGGAGGGGCTGTTACCTCACGCCGGGCTGTCGGTTTACCGCAAGGACGGGGAGCGGCACGCTTGGAATCCGGAGACCATCGCCACGCTACAGCTTGCCACACGCACGGGTAGTTACGCGCGCTTCAAGGAGTTTACGGCGAAGGCGGACACGGAAGGGAATCCGGTTTTCCTGCGCGACTTTTTCCGTTTCAGGAAGAATCCCATCGATATTAGCAAGGTGGAGCCGGTGGAGGAGATCGTGCGCCATTTCGTGACGGGTGCCATCTCGTTCGGGGCAATCAGCAAGGAGGCTCACGAAGCGCTGGCGCTGGCGATGAACAAATTGGGGGCGCGCAGCAATACGGGCGAGGGAGGAGAGGACTCCGCGCGTTTCCATGCCACATACGACGGCATACCACTGTCGAGCAAAACCAAGCAGGTGGCTTCGGGACGCTTCGGTGTGACGGCGGAATATCTTGTCAACGCCGAGGAGATACAGATCAAGGTGGCGCAGGGTGCCAAGCCGGGTGAGGGCGGGCAGTTGCCGGGCTTCAAGGTGGATGAGGTGATAGCCCGCACGCGCCACTCCATCCCGGGCATCTCGCTGATTTCGCCCCCGCCCCATCATGACATTTATTCGATAGAGGACCTCGCACAGCTTGTCTTCGACCTGAAGAACGTGAACCCGAAGGCGTACATCAGCGTGAAGTTGGTGGCGGAAAGCGGCGTGGGAACGATTGCCGCGGGCGTGGCAAAGGCGAAGGCAGACCTGATCGTGATTTCGGGTGCAGAGGGAGGCACGGGGGCTTCTCCGGCTTCTTCGGTGCGTTATGCCGGCATCCCGCCCGAAATAGGACTAAGCGAGACGCAGCAGACGCTGGTGATGAACGGGCTGCGCGGACAGGTGCGTCTGCAGACCGACGGGCAGCTGAAGACGGGGCGCGATGTGATTTGCATGGCGCTGCTGGGGGCGGACGAGTTTGCTTTCGGCACGGCGGCGCTCATCGTGCTGGGCTGTGTGATGATGCGCAAGTGTCATGCCAACACATGCCCGGTGGGGGTGGCCACGCAGGACGAACGCCTGCGCCGCCGTTTCAGGGGACATTACGAGTATGTGGTGAACTATTTCCGTTTCCTTGCCCAAGAGGTGCGCGAGTATCTGGCGGAGATGGGCTTTACGAGGCTGGAAGACATCGTGGGCCGTACCGACCTGATCGACATTGCGCCGGCGAAGGGCGGGAAGGCTGCGCTGCTTGATTTCAGCCGCTTGCTGCACAAGGTGGATAACGGTTCGGCGCTCCACCACGTGACGAACCAGCATCACGACATCGACCATGTGATGGACGTGGGCATGATTGCCGCCGCTAAGGAGGCTCTGGAACACGGCAAGGAGGTTTCGCTGGAGTATGCGATAGCCAATACCGACCGCTCGGTGGGAGCCATGCTGTCGGGGGAGGTAGCTGCAAGGTATGGCAACGCGGGACTGCCCGACCAGACCATCAGCGTGAAGTTCAAGGGCTCGGCAGGACAGAGCTTCGGGGCGTTTCTGGCTCATGGCATCAGTTTCAGGCTGGAAGGCGAGGCGAATGATTATTTAGGCAAGGGACTGAGCGGCGGACGCATCTCGGTACAGCCTCCCGTGCGCAGCGGATTCGTGGCGGAGGAAAATACGATAGTAGGAAACACGCTGCTGTATGGTGCCACCGGCGGGGAGGTTTACATCAACGGCCGTGCGGGCGAACGTTTTGCCGTCCGTAACTCGGGAGCCATCGCCGTGGTAGAAGGCGTGGGAGACCACTGCTGCGAGTACATGACGGGCGGAAGGGTAGTCGTTCTGGGCGGAACGGGACGCAATTTCGCGGCGGGAATGAGTGGCGGAGTGGCTTACGTTTGGGACAAGAACCGCAACTTCGATTATTTCTGCAACATGGAAATGGTGGAATTGTCGCTCCTTGAAGATGCTTCCTCACGCAAGGAACTTCACGAGCTGGTGCGTCAGCATTACCTGTACACGGGCTCGCAGCTTGCACGCACGATGCTCGACAACTGGAATCGCTACATCGACGAGTTCATTCAGGTTACGCCCATCGAATATAAGAAGGTGCTGGCAGAAGAGCAGATGCGCAAGTTGCAGGAAAAGATTGCCGAAGTGCAGCGCGATTATTAACCGTGTGAAAGACTTAAAAATCAAATCAAGATATGGGAAACCCAAAAGCATTCTTAACTATACCGCGGCAGGAAGCGGGTTACCGCCCTGTCCACGACCGTATCGCCGACTTTGGCGAGGTAGAGCAAACATTAAACAGCGGGGAACGCCGCCTGCAAGCCTCGCGCTGCATGGATTGCGGAGTGCCGTTTTGCCATTGGGCATGTCCGCTGGGCAACCGTCCTCCTGAATTTCAGGATGCACTCTGGCGGGGGAAATGGCGCGAGGCGTATGAGATACTGAGCCTTACGAACGATTTCCCGGAGTTTACGGGACGCATCTGTCCGGCACTGTGCGAGAAGAGTTGTGTGCTTCAGCTCAGCATGGGAGAGCCGGTCACCATCCGCGAAGACGAGGCGGCGATTATCGAGGCTGCCTTTCGCGAGGGATTCATCCGTCCCGGCAGTTATCCGCGCAACGGGAAGCGGGTGGCGGTTATCGGATCGGGACCGGCGGGACTTGCGGCTGCCAACCAGCTAAACCGGAGGGGCTATGAGGTGACTGTGTTCGAGAAGCTGGAGTACATTGGCGGGCTGCTGCGTTTCGGCATCCCGAACTTCAAGCTCCATAAACCGATAATCGACCGGCGTCTGCACCTGATGGAACAGGAAGGCATCACATTCAAGGTTAATTCGGAAATCGACCTGAATTGCCTGCCCGAAGGTTTCGACGCTTACTGCGTATGTACCGGAACGCCGCAGGCACGCGACCTCTCCATTCCGGGACGGGAACTGAAAGGAATTCACTTTGCGATGGAGATGCTTGCCCAGCAGAACCGCGTGCTTGCCGGACAGACTTTCACGAAAGACGAACGCATCTCGGCACGGGGAAAACACGTGCTGGTAATCGGCGGCGGCGATACGGGCAGTGACTGTATCGGTACGAGCAACCGTCAGGGAGCACTGAGCGTAACCCAGATTGAAATCATGCCCAAGCCTCCCGTGGGCGAGAATCCCGATACGCCATGGCCACAGTATCCGCGGGTACTGAAAACAAGCAGCAGCCACGAAGAGGGATGTGCGCGCCGCTGGAGCTTGTCGTCCGTCCGTTTCTTGGGAAAAGGTGGACACGTTTCGGGTGTGGAAGTGGAGGAGGTGGAATGGATTCCCGATCCCGCCGGCGGACGTCCGATGATGACTCCCACGGGACGGAAGGAAACCCTTAAAGCCGACCTCGTACTGCTGGCAATGGGATTTCTGAAACCCGAACTCCCGCCGCTGCCCGAAAACGCTTTTGTGGCGGGCGACGCAGCCACGGGAGCCAGTTTGGTGGTAAGGTGCATCGCATCCGGACGCAAGGCAGCCGGAGACATCGACCGCTATTTGAGAGAATAAGATACACGATACGAAGATATACAACATACAAATACAACGATTAAAATCATGTGTGGGATAGCAGCAATATTCAACATTAAGGAACAGACACCCGCACTCCGGAACAAGGCGCTGGCGATGGCTAAGAAGATACGTCACCGCGGTCCCGACTGGAGCGGAATCTATTGTGGCGGCTCCGCCATACTTGCTCACGAGCGGCTTTCGATAGTCGACCCGCAGAGCGGCGGACAGCCCCTTTATTCACCCGACCGCCGGCAGATTCTTGCCGTGAACGGTGAGATATACAACCACCGCGACATCCGTCGCCGCTACGAAGGACGGTACGACTTCCGTACTGGGAGCGATTGTGAGGTCATCTTGGCGCTTTACCGCGACAAAGGGATACGCTTTCTGGAAGAACTGAACGGTATATTCGCCTTCGCCCTTTACGACGAGGAGCGCGACGAGTTTCTCATCGCACGCGACCCGATAGGCGTCATTCCCTTTTATATCGGCTACGATGCCGATGGTACGGTGTACTGCGCCAGCGAGCTGAAAGCACTGGAAGGCTTCTGCGAGCGTTACGAACCTTTCCTGCCCGGACATTACTATTCGAGCCGCGAGGGGAAGATGGTGCGCTGGTATCGGCGCGACTGGTTTGAATACGACGGAGTGGATACCGGCGGTGCAGACGAGCCCCGCGCTGCCTCCTTCCGCATCAGGGAAGCCCTCGAAGACGCCGTGCGCCGCCAGCTCATGAGCGACGTGCCCTACGGCGTACTGCTTTCGGGCGGGCTCGATAGCTCCGTCATCTCCGCCATCGCCAAGAAATATGCGTCGCGCAGGGTAGAGACCGACGGGCGGAAAGAAGCATGGTGGCCCCGCCTGCACTCGTTTGCCATCGGGCTGAAAGGTGCCCCCGACTTGGAGAAGGCGCGCGAGGTGGCCGACTTCATCGGCACCGTCCACCACGAAATCCATTACACCATCGACGAGGGACTCGACGCCCTGCGCGATGTCATCTATTATATTGAGACTTACGATGTCACCACCGTGCGTGCGTCTACCCCGATGTACCTGCTGGCGCGTGTCATCCGCAGCATGGGCATCAAAATGGTGCTGAGCGGCGAGGGAGCCGACGAGGTGTTCGGCGGATACCTCTACTTCCACAAGGCGCCCGATGCCCGCGCCTTCCACGAAGAAACCGTGCGCAAGCTCTCCAAACTCTACCAGTACGACTGCCTGCGCGCCAACAAGTCGCTTGCCGCATGGGGCGTCGAAGGGCGCGTTCCCTTCCTCGACAAGGAGTTCCTTGACGTGGCGATGCACACCGACCCCCGCCTCAAGATGTGTCCGGGCAGCGTGATAGAAAAGAAAATCGTGCGCGAGGCGTTTGCCGACATGCTTCCTCCCGGCGTGGCGTGGCGGCAGAAAGAACAGTTCAGCGACGGGGTGGGATACAGCTGGATAGACACCCTCAAGGAAGTGACCGCGCGCGCCGTGACCGACGACGAGATGGCACACGCCGCCCTCCGCTTCCCCATCAATCCGCCTCGCAACAAAGAAGAATACTACTACCGCAGCATCTTCGAGGAATACTTCCCCTCGCGCAGCGCCGCCCTCAGTGTGCCCAGTGTGCCCAGCGTGGCGTGCTCCACGGCGGAAGCCCTCGCATGGGATGCGTCATTTAAGAACATGAACGAGCCGAGCGGACGCGCCGTGACGGGCGTACACGCCGACGCTTATACCCAAACCCCTGCTGCCCATGAAAGTTAAGTTTACTAAAATGCACGGGGCGGGAAACGACTACATCTACGTCGACACCCTGCGCTATCCCATCGCTGACCCCCGCCGCGCCGCCATCGAGTGGAGCCGCCCCCATACGGGCATCGGCAGCGACGGGCTGGTGCTGATAGGCGCTTCATCGGTTGCCGACTTCAGTATGCGCATTTTCAATGCCGACGGCTCCGAGGCGATGATGTGCGGAAACGCCAGCCGCTGTATTGGCAAGTACCTCTACGAGCGCGGGCTGACGGATAAGACCGAAATCAGGCTTGAAACGCTTTCGGGCGTGAAAACGCTCCACCTCCACGTCTCCCCCCAAAGGCAGGTAGACGCCGTGACGGTCGACATGGGCGTTCCCACGCTCATCCGCCGCGTGGAGCTGGGCGCGGGCTACCCCTTCGGCGAAGGTATCGCCCTGTCAATGGGCAATCCCCACTTGGTGATATTCGTTGACGATGCCGAAAGCGTCGACCTGCCCGGAGTGGGTCCGCTGCTGGAGCACCATCCCCTGTTCCCCCACCGCGTGAACGTGGAGTTCGCCCAAATAACCGGCGATGCCGAAATCCGGATGCGCGTGTGGGAGCGCGGTTCGGGCATCACCCAAGCCTGCGGCACGGGCGCCTGTGCCACCGCTGTGGCGGCAGCCTTCACCCACCGTTCGCCTCGCCGTTCGGCAGTGCGGATGGACGGCGGCACGCTGCTGATTCACTGGAGCGAGGCCGACGGTACCGTGCGCATGACCGGGCCTGCCGTGAGCGTGTTCGACGGCGAAATCTCCCTCCCCGGATAAGCCCTTCGCAGCGTACCGTTACGCTACCGCAAGCGATGCCTTGCGCTACCCATAGCGCAGGCCTGCACTACGGGTAGCGTAACGATGCGCTTCGGGTAGCGTTCCGGCACTCCCGCCGGGACATACCGTCACAAATAAAAAACAGCAAGATCATATCAGTAAAACCGGCAAGACGGCGGCATGTCAGCCGCTGGCCTGCAAAAGAAATACACCTATGTCAACAGTAAACCCCCATTACCTGAAACTCTCAGCGAGTTACCTTTTTTCTGAAATAGCACACCGCGTAGACCAATACCTTGCGCAGAACCCCGGCAGCAGGCTCATCCGTTTGGGCATCGGCGACGTGACCCGCCCCTTGCCCGCCGCCTCCATTGAGGCGATGCACCGCGCCGTCGACGAGCTGGCATCTGCCGACACCTTCCACGGCTACGGTCCCGAACAGGGCTACGGCTTCCTGCGTGAGGCCATCGTCCGCCATGACTTCGCCCCGCTGGGCGTGAACCTCTCGCCCGACGAAGTGTTTGTGAGCGACGGTGCCAAGAGCGACACTGCCAACATCGGCGAGCTGCTCGACACCCCCGCCACCATCGCCGTGACTGACCCCGTCTACCCCGTCTACGTCGATACCAACGTGATGGCGGGCCGTGCCGGTGAACCCTGTCCCGACGGCCGCTGGAGTCGCATCACTTACCTGTCCTCCACGGCTGAAAACGGCTTCGTGCCCGATCTGCCCCGCCGCCGTCCCGACCTCATTTATCTCTGCTACCCCAACAACCCCACCGGTACCACGCTCACCCGCGCCGAACTGAAACGGTGGGTTGACTATGCGCTTGAGAACGATTCGCTCATCGTGTTCGACGCTGCTTACGAGGCATACATCACTCATCCCGACATTCCCCACACCATCTACGAGATACCGGGCGCCGAGCGCGTGGCGGTAGAAATACGCAGCTTCTCGAAGACCGCCGGCTTTACGGGCGTGCGCTGCGGTTACACCGTGGTGCCCCACGGCGTGACACTCTCTGCCCCCGGCGGCGGCCGCGTGTCACTCAACCCCTTGTGGAACCGCCGCCAGACTACCAAGTTCAACGGCGCGAGCTACATCGCCCAGCGCGGTGCCGAAGCCGTCTACACCCCCGAAGGCCGTCAGCAGGTGTGCCAAGCTGTGGGCTACTACATGGAAAACGCCCGCCTCATGCTCGCCGCCCTGCGCTCCGCCGGCCTTGAGGTGTACGGCGGCACGGATGCCCCCTACCTCTGGCTCAAAGCCCCCGGCGGGCAAACCTCATGGCAGTTCTTCGACCACCTGCTGCGCTGTGCCGGCATCGTCACCACCCCCGGCTCCGGCTTCGGTCCGTCGGGCGAGGGCTACCTGCGGCTCACTGCCTTCGGTAAACGCGACGACTGCGCCGAAGCCATGCGCCGCTTGCAGGCAGGGCTGTAGTCCTACCCCCTCTTGCGGTAACTCGCCACCGCCCACGTGCCCAGCACCGCGGCAAATCCCGCCATCACAGCAAGGTTCGCCGCCACATCGGTCACCCCTCCGCCCTTGAGATACACTGTGCGCATCACCTCCATGAAGTAACGCAGCGGGTTCAGGTAGGTAACGGCCTGCGCCCACGGCGGCATACTGGCAATGGGCGTAAACAGCCCGCTCATGAGGATGAACACCAACATGCAGAACCACATGACGAACATCGCCTGCTGCATGGTGGCAGAATGGTTCGAGATGACCAGCCCCAGCCCCGACATCACCAGCACGAACACCCCTGCCGCGAGAAACACCGTGGCAGGGCTTCCCGCCGGGCTGATGCCGTACATCGCTCGCGCCAGCCCCATGCACAGCGTCAGCACCACCGCGCCCATCGCCCAGTAAGGCAGCAGCTTGGCAAGGGTGAACGCCGTGCGTCCCACGGGCGTAACGTTCATCTGCTCCATGGTGCCCGCCTCCTTCTCGCTCACCACGTTCAGCGCCGGCAGAAATCCGCACAGCATTACCAGCACAAGTGCCATCAGTGCCGGAACCATGAACACCTTGTAGTCTGAGTGTGGGTTGAAACGGTAGCGCACTGACGGGACAGGGGAGGACGTATCCATCAAAATTTGCGTGAGATACGAGCTGCCTAATGCTCCTTTCGTGCCGTTTACAGTGTTTACCGCCACCATCACTTCGGCAGTCCTTCCGTTTATTTGCTCCTTCTCAAATCCGCGCGGAATCTCCAATATCAGGTCTGCGCGGTCTTTCTCAATGGCTTCCAGCCCCGCACGATACGAAGACGGCAGCTCTGCCAGCTTGAAGTAGCGCGATGCCCCGATGCGGTGTACCAACCGTGTCGACATCTCGCTGTGGTCATTGTCGATGACAGCCACACGCAGGTTTTCGATTTCCATTGTGGCAGCCCACGGCATGACGAGCATCACCATACACGGAAACAGCAGAATCAGCCTCGGCAAGAAACTGTTTCGGCGCAGTTGCCGGAACTCTTTTTCGATAAGGTAACGTAATATCATAACATGCCTCCTTTCGTGTTAATCCAATCGTTTTTTAAACAGGCGCGCTGTCAGTGCCACCAGTGCCAGCGCCATGACGGTAAGCACTGCCACCTCTGTTGCCACGTATGCAGGCGGCACACCCTCTATCATGAGCCGGCGTACCGCTCCTATGTACCACCGCGCAGGTATGGCGCAAGCCACCGCTTGCAGTACGGGTGGCATACTTTCTACCGGGAATATCAGACCCGACAACAATACCGTGGGCAACAGCAGCAACAACGCCGACGCCAGCAACGCCGCCACTTGCGTACGTACCACGCACGAAATGAGCAGGCCCAGCGCCAGTGAAACGAAAATAAACAGCAGCGATACCCCTATCAGCGCAGCGAGGCTTCCTGCTATGGGAACGTCTAACACCAGCACAGCCAACAGCAGGATGGTGGTCAGGTTGACGAGCGACAACACAAGGTAGGGGACAGATTTGGAGAGGATAATGAACAGCGCTCCGGCAGGAGAAACAAGCAGCACCTCCATCGTGCCTGTTTCTTTCTCGCGGACAATGGAGATTGAAGTCATCATGGCACAAATCAGCATCAGTATCAGTCCCATTACTCCCGGTACAAAGTTGTACGCGCTCTTCATTTGCGGGTTGTAAAGCAATTTGGTCGTGACCTTCAGATGCGGTTCACCCGCTTCGGCAGACAGGTTGGCAGTAAGAGATTGACGTATGGCCGACAATACGTTTTGGGCGTATGCAGTTCGCGTCAGTGCCAGATTGGGGTCGGTGGCATCCACTATCAGTTGAACGCTCTCGCTGTCAAAACGCCCCCGTTGCAAGTCATCAGGCAAGACCACAGCCAGTTCTATTCGGTTTTGTCTGAATAATCGCTCTACTTCTTTTACAGAGCCGGTTACGTATTTTACGGAAAAATACTCTCCGGCATCGAGCCGGTCGATAAGATAATGCGCGTCTGCATTGAGATTCGGTGCTACTACCGCCGTCTTTATGTCTTTCACTTCGGTAGAGATGGCAAAACCGAATAGAATAATTTGTACGATGGGCATACCGATAAGTATCAGCATCGTGCGGCGGTCTCGCAAGATGTGATGAAATTCTTTCCAGACGAATGCAAAGAATTGTTTCATGGCTCTCAGTATCTTTATCTGTTATATACTTATTTATACTAATGACACTCAAAATCCCCGTGCCAGTTTCCTGAACACTTCGTCCATGTCTTTGGCTTCAAACTGCTTTTTCAGTTCATCGGGAGTTCCGATGGCTCGTATTCGTCCGTCTACCATCATCGATATACGGTCGCAGTATTCAGCTTCGTCCATGCAGTGCGTGGTAACGAAAAAGGTAATACCTCGGGCGGATGCTTGGTAAATCAACTCCCAGAATTGTCGGCGCGTGGCAGGATCGACACCACCCGTAGGTTCGTCGAGGAACACAAGGTGCGGGTTATGAATAACTGCTACGCCGAATGCCAGCCGCTGTTTCCATCCCGGCGGAAGTTTGCGCACTAAGGTGTCACGCTCTTCATACAGCCCGATGCTGTGTAACATCGTTTCGATTCGGGAAGCAATTTCGTTGGAAGGAACACCGTAAATACCGGCAAACAAACGCATGTTTTCCCATACTTTCAAATCTTCGTACAGTGAAAATTTCTGGCTCATGTATCCGATGTTCTTTTTTATCTCTTCGCTTTGAGTACGTACGTCGAACCCCAAAACCTTCGCTTCTCCTCCGGAAGGTATGCTCAAGCCACAAAGGATACGCATGGCGGTTGTTTTTCCGGCTCCATTGGCTCCGAGGAATCCGAACACTTCCCCGCGTTCCACCTCAAATGAAATTCCGTCGACGGCGGTAAACGTACCGAATCGTTTTACCAGCCCTTTCACGCTAATGGCAAGTTGGTTTTCTGCTGCGGGAGGATTTCTCTCCAGTTTAGGCGGACAAAGAATTTCTTTGAATCTTTCCAGTATTTCCGGAGGTGTTCCAATGCCTCGGATATGTCCCTCATGAATAAATGCGATGCGGTGACACATGCTTGCCTCGTCCATAAAGGGCGTAGACACCACAATGGTAATTCCCTGTTTGCTTAATCTCTCCAGTATTGTCCAAAACTCTCTGCGCGATACCGGATCTACTCCCGTGGTAGGTTCGTCGAGCAGCAACACTTCCGGGCTGTGAACCAAAGCGCAGCAAAGTGCGAGTTTCTGTTTCATCCCGCCGGATAGTGCTCCCGCCCGCCGTTTGCGAAACGGTTCTATCTGCCGATAGATGTCATTTATCAGTTCGCGGTGTGCCGCCACGGAGGTACCGAACAGTGTGGCAAAAAAGTTCAGGTTTTCTTCTACCGTCAAATCTTGATACAGCGAAAACTTTCCGGGCATGTATCCTGTGCGTCTACGGATAGCCTTATACTCTTTTTCTGTATCAAATCCGCATACATACGCCGTACCCTTTTCGGCAGAAACCAGCGTGGCAATGATGCGGAAGAGAGTCGTTTTCCCGGCTCCGTCCGGACCTATCAATCCGAATATCTCTCCCCGCTTTACGTGGAAAGACACATCGCTCAGTGCTTCGGTCACCCCGTAGTGTTTGGTAATATGATTTACTTCGATGATACTTTCCATATCCGTTCGTTTTTTGCTTATTGCTGCGTTTCGTTGTTAAACTTTACTTCGCCGTACATGCCCAGTTTGATGAATCCGTCATTGTGTACTGCTATTTTCACGGCATATACTTGGTGAGAGCGTTCATCGTTGGTAAGGATGGTTTTAGGTGTAAATTCGGCTTCGTCGGCAATCCATGTTACTGTGCCTTCGTATGGAATACGGTTGTCGTCACCAAAATCGGCGAATACTTTTACTTTACTTCCTAATTTTATTTGCGACAACTGGGTGGATGTTATGTAAGCGCGTAGGAAAACATGCTCCATATCGGCTATTTTAAACAACGGCTTGCCGATGGATGCCACTTCGCCCGGCTCGGCATATTTGGCAAGCACCGTTCCGCTGATAGGAGCAAGGACATGGCATTTGCGCAATTGGTCTTCGATTTGGGCTACTTGGATGGCTACCGAAGAACTTTGCTCGTTGAGGCTTGTCGTACTGTTGGTCAGCGTAGAAAGTTGAGCGTCCAACTGTCGGCGCAGGACGGCGAGCTGCGAATCCCAGTCGTCTAACTGCTTACGGTTGGCAGCGTTGGCTTTCAACAGATTTGCCACACGTTCCCGTTCGCGTTCCGCTTTAGCTATTTGTTCTTGCGTAGAGGCAATTTGCTTGCGGATGTCAGGTCGTTGGCTTTTTACGGATTTCATGTTTGCCTCTAATTGCAATTTCTTCAAGTAAAGCTGTACGGTATCTATCAGTCCTACCTCTTCATGTTGTTTCAGTACGGTTCCTTCTTCCGCGTTGAGTTGAAACAGTCTTCCGTTGGCTTCTGCCGATACGATGATTTCAGTCGCTTCGAATGTCCCCGTGGCATCAAAATCCTCATTGGAGCGGCAAGCCGACAGGCCTGTCGCTATGATAGTGGCAAGGAGTAAATGTAAGCGTCTCATAAATGTATATTTTTAGGTTATCTTTAATTGGTTAAGTGCTTTTGTTCGTAAATCTCCATCAGTAACTGTATTTCGTGTTGCGCTTTTGTTTGCCGGGCAAGATTTTCGGCAGTCAGTTCCCGAAGCATCTCAGTTACAGTCAGTGTCCCGTTGGCTACTTTGGCTTCGGCTGAGCGGCGTATGTTGGACCGCAGGCGAATAATTTCATCGTCTTTTTCCATTTGTTGGCGTAAAGCATGGATGGCTCCCTCCTGTTCGGCAAGCTGCAAGTGGGTATTCAGTAAGAACACGTCGCGTTTGCTTGCTATTTGTAGCTGTTCGGTATCGAGTTTCCGTCTGTCATTCTTCAAGGTATACAGGCTTCCGAAATTCCAATTCATCCGTGCCCCTACGATGTAGTAAGCCTCGAATTTGTCTTTCAGCATGTTCAATCCCGGATTGCCGTAACCTCCTTGTGCGAACAGACTGAGTCGCGGCAAATATCCTGTGCGCAAATGTTGGCGGCGAATGTCGAGCGTATGTTCTTGCGCGTCGTATAGCGATAATTCCGGACGCCGGATAACGAGAGCTGATTCTTCGGCTGGCAGAACGGGACGTTCTAAAAGGATATCGGGCGAAAGCTCTTTTCCCGTGAGCAGCGCAAGCATCCGTACGTAAGACCGTCGGTTGGTTTCGAGAGTGATTCGCTGTTGTTTATTGTTGAGTATCTCTACATTTACGGCATCCACATCCGCATCGTTTGCCGTACCGTTGTCGCGATAAGCCGAAACGTTTTGCAAATTTCTTTCGAGTTCTTCGTGGAATAAGGCGTTTTGTTTCAGTTGCTCATCTATCAGTAAGATGCCGAAGAAAATCTGATTCACCTGTTCGTTGAGCGCATACATGCTTACGTCCAACTGGCGGGTTGCTTCGTCCGATTCGGCTTCTACCTGACGTTTCCGGCTTCGTATCTCTCCGCCGTCCCAAATGTTCTGGCGCACTTCCGCCACTATCTGGTACTGGTCTTTGGGCAGTCCGTGAAAGTCTACTTCGGGAATCGAAAACGGCAAAGTGGTCGCATCGCTTTGGTAAGAGGCTTTTCCGCTTATCGAAAGTTGAGGCAAGTTTCCCCGTGTAGCATTCGAAAGGGTGTATTGTTCCGATAAGCGAATCAGGTCGTATTGCCTTGCCAGCGGGTAATTTTGTTGTGCGGCAGCCCGACATTCGTCCAAAGTCACCTGTCCGAAAGTAGAAAGGCAGAAGCCACAAAACAGCATCAATAAACAGGTTCGTATCATAAATAAGTCGATTTTGAGGTTCTTTTTGCAAATATAGATTGTTCTGTCCATATTAAGAAGTTCCATTGTTTGCTTTGAATGTTCTGTTTGTTTGATTTTGCACCTGACATCTCTTGTTTTTGTTGCGAATAATTATCTTTGCGGGAAGTAATATTAAAATATAGAATATGGAACAGAATGGCCTTTTTCTGCTTGCTTTGCAGCAGATACACGATTTCCCCTTTACGCGGCGTAATGAAAGTCGTTTCATTACCCCCGAACTGGGTTTTGTGCGTTCGGTAGAGGGGATGGAAGAGATTTCGGAATCTATACTGATACCGGGAAAACCCTATCGGCTGACCGAAGGAAGGATTGTTTATATCCGGTCGGGGCATATCCGTGTCCGTATTAATCTGCGTGAGGTGATTGTTTCATCAAACCAGTTAGTGGTCACATCGCCGGGAGCTGTGCTTGAGTTTGTGGAAATGCCTAAAAACATAGATGTTACCATGCTGACTTTTGTCGATGATTTTATGGAAGGTTGGCAGAAAGAGCCTTTGCTGCACGCTTACTTGCAAGGAGGAATTTTCTTTGTTGTCGATTTGAATGAAAAGGAGCGGAAGCGGTTGGTTATGTTCTTGGATTTGATTTGGGACGTGTTACACGACGAGCCTTTCCCGCGCGATACTGTCCGGAGTCTTATTTCCGCTTTGTTTCGTCAGATGGAAGTGTGTTATCATCGCGATGCTACGGTGTCGCGTCAGGAACATACCCGTCGGGAAAAACTTTTCAACAGGTTTATCAACCTTGTTAATAAGTATGCCGTTTCTGAACGGAACGTATCGTTTTATGCAGATAATCTGTATCTTACACCTCGCTATCTGAGTACGGTGATTCGGGATACCAGCGGAAAAACCGTGATGGACTGGGTGAATGAAGCTGTTATCCAAGAAGCCAAGTTGCAACTTTGTTACACCGATAAGTTGGTTTATCAGATAGCAGACGACTTGAATTTTCCGAACGCTTCGTTCTTTTGCAAGTTTTTCCGCCGCATAACCGGAAAAACGCCTTACGAGTATAGAAAAGAGAGGTCTAAATAAGGTGAAAAACGCTACCCATAGAACGGAGTAATTCTATGGGTAGAACCGGTTAACGCTACCGCATGGGATGAGTAACGCTAACGGTTGCGTTTTCCGGGGGTAATCCGAGCACTTCCGCTACCTCTGTCTGGGCTTGGAAAACGTTTCGGCTATCTCTTTACGCAGGCTGCGCCAACCGGGTATCTGTTTTAATTCGCGGCGTATGGGGGCATCGTATAGCAAAAATAAAAGAAACAGCAAGATGCAGCCGTAGATAGCCCAACCGTAAATCTGTTTGACGCTGATTTCCATCATTTGTGAGATGAATCTCTCTATGTAATCGCCGGATATAAAAGCGTTTTTCCCTAACGAAGTATGATTGATTGCCGCCCCGTAACGGGAAATGTTGTCGGATACGTAATACGACAGTCCGCGGGTGTACAGGGCAGCTCCCATTACGCCGCCTACTATCATGTGCAGCATGTTGAATACGCTTAGGGCTTGGAAGAAATGCTGAAAAGTCATGATTTCTTCCAGACACGTCATGAAAGTTGCGCTCAAAATGGCGTATGCAAAGCCGCGGCACAAGGTAGGAAGGTAAAGTTGAGACAAATGGATGTCTGATGACACGGTGAAATAATACCCCATTAAGTAACAGCCTATACCCGCTATCCCGACAATAATAAGGCGCAGGTAATTGAACCGTTTTACGTGCATCCACCAGTAGGCAAACAGGCATCCGCCGATTACGCCGATGAGCATCATCCAATCTAACTGCACGCTGACGGTTTCCTCGTATCGCATTACATCAGAGTAAAACACTTCTTCCAATACATGTTCGGTGGCGAGCAATCCTTCGACCACCGTTATCAGGAGCAGTACAGGGATTAAATGCCGATATGTCCACATCTTTGGCTCGAAAAAAGGATGACGGATGGAGCACATCCGCCCCACGCAAACCGTCAGTGTAAGCACGATGACTACGGCAAGCCGGCAGATAACCGGACTGTTCCACCAGTCGTACCAATCGGCGTAGTTGAAGAAATACGCCACTTCCAATAAAAAAGCAGACCAAAGCACTGCACCCAACCAGTCGATGCCGAATAGCGGAAACTTCTTGATAATACGGAAATGGCGGATACAGGTATGCAGTACCAGCAAATCGACTACCATGATTCCGGCAATAAACCAGTGCATGTAACTCCAGTGGAAATAATACATCAGATATACCGAACAGAGGTCGGACGCTTGCATACTGCCCAATATAATAATGTGAAGCATGGGAAAGAATACGGTGAAGTCTCGCTTCGGCGTCATCCAAAGCTGGATATTCGACATACATTCGAAAGTTCCCTGAATTTTGCAGATACCCTCCACGAAACATATCGCCCACAAAAGCGGCAGAAACCTGACGTGTGGAGCTATCAGGTTGCAACATAATACTCCCGTTGCCGCGGCTATCAGTAACGTTTTGTTCGTAAAGCGGAACTTCATGCGGAACAATAACGGAAAGTAGATTGCCATTCCCGCCAAATTTGCATAAAGACACATCATCAGGTCTTCACGCATCAAGGCAGTTTCTCCCATCATTTGGTTCAGTGTGCCCAGATATAATCCCCCCGAAAGCTGGAAAGTAATAGCAAAAAAGGCATAAATCCACGGCTGAATCTTGCGAGGCACGAATGAGCGGAACATCGGCATCGTAAAAGGGCCGTTTAATACAGGCGCTCCCATACGTGTACTTAATATTTAACTTTACATTCTACATTAAATCCGGCACGCAAGCGTTTCAGCAAGGCGGCATCGTTGTTCTTCAGGCTGATGCGCACCGGAACGCGCTGTTCTACCTTTACGAAATTGCCGGTGGCGTTATCTTGAGGAATCATCGAAAAGGCAGCTCCCGTAGCGTCCGAGATAGATTCTACTGTGCCTGTGTAAGTCACACCCGGAACGGCGTCGGCAGTCAGCTCTACTTCAGCCCCCTCCTTGATATGCGAGAGTTGTGTCTCCCGGTAGTTGGCAATAACCCAAAGGTCGTTGCTGTCCACAATGTCCAGCATGGTTTGTCCGGGTTGTACCAACTGACCTTCGTGGATGTCTTTATGTCCTGTTACGCCGTCGCACGTAGCAAGGATGACCGTATACGAAAGGTTCAGCCGCGCCAACTCGACGGCCGCCTGAGCCAGCCGTATGCCTGCTTCGTTTTGTTCCAACCGGTGAGCCTGTTCATCTTTAATCAGCGACGTAGACCGTTTGGCGCGCGAAAGCTGTTCGTAGCGTGCTTGGGTGGCTTCGTACGCAGTCTTCACATTGTCGTACTGCTGACGGGTTACGGCATCTTCCTCCAACAGCTTTTTGTAACGTGACAGCTCGCGCTGCGCATTCTCCATCCTTACGCGGACTTCCTCGATGCTTGCATCGCTTACGCTTAAATTATTCTGCGTGGTAGCGATGCCTACCGTTGTGGCTTGCCGTCCCGACAGCGCATTGGCCAAGTCTGCTTCTGCTTGCGCCAACCGTAATTTAAATTCGGTATCCTCAATGATGAGCAAAGTATCTCCTTTCTTTACCGGCCGGTATTCGTCAAAATAGATTTTCTTTATAAAACCCGCTATCCGGGTATTGATAGGAGTGATGTGTTGTTTTACTTGAGCATTATCGGTATACTCTACTCCCGGATGGATGAAACGCGAACATACATAAATCAGTCCGATTGCCAGCAAACAGATGATGATGCTATTGTAAGTCAGTTTTTGAATCTTTCTCGTAGTCATGGTTTGTTGTTTTTTAGTTTATAGCGTATGGGTAATGTATTTCATTTTATAATAGTGATAAATAACATTGATGCGTGCGTTGACCAATCCGAGGTCGGCACTTAGTTTGGCGTTGCTCGCATCAAGCATATCCGTAAGCAGGGCAAGTTCGTTCTGATACCGGTTATTGGTTACGCTGTAATTCTCGTTGGCAAGTTCCACACGCTTTTCCTGCGTCCGCAGGTCGGAATACGCCGTTTGCAGGTTCGTATAATTTGCCTGCACCGCGTTTTCTACCTGTTCTATGGTGAGCCGGTGTGTTTCTTGCGCTTTGCGTACGTTCAAACGGGCTTGCTTTAACTTCCGGTTGTTCTTAAATAATGATGAAATATTGTATTTCACCCCTATGCCTACATACCAATAGTTGAAGTTATTATCCAATACGGGCACTTCAATGGTTATCGGCCCGTCTAAATGTTCGGCTGCCACGAGTGCTATTTGCGGTAATCGTTCCGACCGCTCCTGCTTAACTTTCTGTTCATTGATTTGGACTCCCGTTTGTGTCTGCTGCAAAGTCAGATTGCTTTTGCCTGCCATGTCCTGCCATTGCTGTTCGCTCAGCGTTTGTATGGGAATGTTGACGAGTGTTGAGTCTGGTATGATTTTAGTCTCACGAGGCAGATGCAGGGTTGTAACCAACTGATGGTTCAGAATCTTACATGCGTCTTTTACTTGCGTGAGCTGCTGCTTCAGTGTCTCTTTTTGCAGTTCATAGCGGGTAATGTCGTTTTTAAGCGCCGTACCCTGCTCGCGGCGTGCCACCATGTTTGCGATAACTTGGTCGGTCAGCTCGATATTCTTTTCCAACACATAGCCCTGATTCTTTAATTTGTAGAGGTCTAAATAATATCCTACTAACAGAAAACGAATATCCTGCCGGTTCTTTTGTTGGTCGAGTTCGGCTATCAGTTTGTTTAGTTCGGCCAACTCGATGCCACTGTTAATGGCGCCTCCGGCGTAAATAACCTGTTGGGCTTCGAGTGCGAAATTATTGCCGAAGTGAGGCATCTCAATTTTCGTTGCATTGCCGAAGTCCCTGTCCCACAGCCTGCCGTTCCCCCAATAGCTGGCAGAAACAGACAGGTTGATGTCGGGCAACCGTTGTGCTTTGGCAGCTTTCAACTGTTCGTCGGTGGCCTCTTTGCCCGTTTTGTAAATCCGGATACTCTCACTGTTTTCGTCGGCAAGACGAAACATCTCTTCAATGCCCATCACACGGGGCTGGGCATACAAATACAAACTGCATAATGCTGTGTAACATAGCATTATGAGTCGCTTTTTCTTGCTCATAAATAAAAATAAAAAGTAAGTGTTACAGAAAAAATAACTTGATGTGTGTACAGACAGGATGCCGATAAGCTGGGACATGAACCCCCTTCCGGAAAAAATTTCTCCGAAGTGCGTATCATACAAAACGCCCGACCTGTGCAGGCTTTTTGCATCCAATCAAATGTATGAAAAAAGAAACCGGTGGAGATTAAATTTGAGCCGATGCTCCCCATGCGTGGAAGTCATGGATTTTGTTTTTGTACACTATTTGATAGTCGTAGTTATACGTTTTCATGGTTTCTTGTATTGTATTTCCGACTGCAAAGTTAGAATTTCGACCGATAAGTTGTAATCTTTAGGCTTGCTTGTTTTATTACTTTTTAACATACAGCCTCTGAAATATATGGGGAAATTCCCCTCCGGTTTGCCCCTAAAAACGCAACCGTTAGTGTTGACCAACTCTTGCGGTAGAATCAGGTAATTCTATTCGAAAGACTCAGCCACTCTATGGGTAGCGTTTTCGTTTTTTCAAACTTCCTCTTTTACAGGCTTTTACAGGAATGCTTTCTTTAGTAACAAGAAATGCGCTATCTTTGCACCTCGGCTATTTGCCGGAAACTTTGTTGTCGATTGATTTATGGAGAAAAGAACTTTACATCCGCTGATGCTTGCCGGAACGGGTAGCGATGTGGGAAAGAGTGTGCTGGCGGCAGCTCTGTGTCGTATATTCAGGCAAGACGGATACCGTCCTGCACCGTTTAAGGCGCAAAACATGGCGTTGAACTCATACGTTACGCCCGAAGGCTTGGAGATAGGCAGGGCACAGGCGGTACAGGCTGAGGCGGCGGGTATTCCCTGTCATACGGATATGAATCCGATTTTGTTGAAACCTTCCTCGGACAAAACAGCGCAAGTGGTGCTGAACGGACGCCCCATCGGAAACCGCGATGCTTACGATTATTTCCGTGTAGAAGGTAGGGAGCAGTTACGCCATGAGGTTCATGCCGCTTTCGACCGCCTTAACACCCGGTATAACCCCATCGTGATGGAGGGGGCGGGAAGCATATCCGAAATCAACCTGCGCGATACGGATTTGGTGAATATGCCGATGGCTCGTTACGCCGGTGCGGATGTATTATTGGTGGCAGACATCGACCGTGGCGGCGTATTTGCCAGCGCATACGGTTCGGTGGCTCTTCAAACTCCCGAAGACCGCCGGCGGATAAAAGGAATCATCGTCAATAAATTTCGGGGAGATTTGCGCTTGTTTGAGTCAGGCGTAAAGATGATGGAAGACATTTGCGGCATCCCTGTCTTGGGAGTCATCCCCTACTACAAGGATATTTATATCGAGGAAGAAGATGCGTTAGACCTCCAAACGAAACAGTTGAATGCCGTACAAGGGAAAGTCAACGTGGCTGTGGTGCTGTTGCGTCATTTGTCAAACTTCACCGATTTCAACGTGCTGGAGCGTGACGAACGTGTAAACCTTTACTACACCAACAATACAGACGAACTGGCGAAAGCCGATATCATCCTGCTGCCCGGTACGAAAAGCACCCTCGATGATTTGTACGAACTGCGCCGTAACGGGGTAGCCCACGCCATTTTGGAAGCACGCCGTAACGGAGCCACCGTGATGGGCATCTGCGGCGGATACCAGATGATGGGGCAGGTGGTTAGCGACCCTGAAGGAATAGAAGGAAGCCTCCGCTCGTTGCCGGGCTTAGGCCTGCTGCCCGTTGAAACGGTGATGGAAGGAGAAAAGGTTACGCGCCGGGTGAACTTCGCATTTCCGGCAGGTGCGGATAACCGCTGTACAGGTTATGAAATCCATCAGGGAAGAACCGTTCCGGCAGAAGGAGAGGAGCAAAGAACCTTTATACAAACATCGGAAGGACGGAAAGACGGCTGGATGGCAGACCGGAAGTGTTTCGGAACATATATTCACGGCATCTTGGATAATCAGGCAGTCATCGACTGGCTGTTGGAACCGTATGCCGATAAACTTCAGAAGACCGTTTTAGACTATTCTGCCTATAAAGAAGAACAATACGACAAGTTGGCGGCTCACGTGCGGAGCCATCTCAATCTGTCTCTTTTATACCAAATACTGACAACCCATGATTAACGGACACGGAGACGATATTTACGCTTATCCCGGCATAACTTCTAACTTCAGTTCGAACGTACCGGGCGGAGTGAACCACGACGGACTGAATCGTTATCTTTATGAGAATCTTTCTTGCATCCGTTCTTATCCGGAACCGGAACCGCGCTCGCTGGAACGGGAGTTGGCTTCGTTTCACGGCGTCATGCCGGAAAATGTATGTGCAACTAACGGGGCGACGGAGGCAATCTACCTGATAGCCCAAGCCTACCGTAACAGTACGTCGGTGATTCTTGCGCCTACTTTCAGCGAGTATGCCGATGCATGTAGGCTTCATCTCCATACGGTGCGTTCCCTGTTTTCGCCCGACACCCTTCCGGCCGAAGCTGCATTGGTCTGGCTTTGTAACCCAAACAACCCGACGGGTGAGGTTATCGACCTCCGGCGGCTACGGAAATGGATAGAGACGCATCCCCGTCATCTGTTTGTTATCGACCAGTCTTACGAAGCCTTTACCGATAAACCGCTCTTCTCGGCAAAGGAAGCGGCAGATTATCCCAACGTACTGTTGCTTCACTCCTTGACGAAGCGTTTCGCCGTGCCGGGACTGCGCATCGGCTACGTAACGGCTCATCCGCTGCTGATTGACAAGCTGCGCAGTAACCGGATGCCGTGGTCGGTCAATGCGCTTGCCATTGCCGCCGGACATTATTTGCTGCATCGTGCCGAGGGAGATTACGCACTCGATGTATCTGCATTGTTAAGTGAGCGGAAGCGGGTGGCGGAAGCCTTGCTCAGCGTTGGAGGCATGGACGTGTGGGAATCGGATACTCCCTACATGTTGATATGCTTGCGCAGCGGGAAGGCAGCCGCCTTGAAAGAGTTTTTGGCGTTAAACCACGGCATCCTGATTCGCGACGCTTCTAATTTCGAAGGGCTGGACGAGCGTTTCTTCCGCATTGCCGTACAGACTCCCGAAGAAAATGACCGACTTGTTAATTGCATAAAGGAATGGATGTATACTTATTAAATACGTTGCTTCCGCTGATAGCCGGATGGGTGTTGGATAAACTTTTGGGTGACCCAGCGTGGTTGCCTCATCCGGTGGTGGGTTTCGGAAAGCTGATTTCATGGTTTGAACGGCGGTGGAATCGTGGAAAACAGAGAAAAACGAAAGGGACGGTTGCGGCTTGCCTGCTGATTGCCGGTACATTCTTTGCCGTAGCGGTGCTGCTTCATGCCTGTTTCTCATGGAATCGGTGGGCGGGAATCTTGGTTTCTGCCGTGGGTGTGTTTTATTGCTTGGCGGGAAAGACGTTGGCAGACGAAGTGCGGATGGTGTTTGTGGCAGCCGACCGCTCGGTGGAAGACGGGCGGAAGCAGGTGGCTCGCATCGTGGGACGCGACACAGCCACCCTGACAGGACAGGAAGTGCGTACGGCTGCTCTTGAAACCTTGTCGGAGAACCTGAGCGACGGCGTTATCGCTCCGCTGTTCTGGTATTTGGTATTGGGGCTTCCGGGGATGTTGGCATATAAGATGGTGAATACGCTTGATTCGATGATCGGATACAAGAACGAGCGGTACCGCGACTTCGGTTGTTTTGCCGCCCATGCGGATGACGTGGCGAATTACTTGCCTGCACGACTTACCGCACTGCTGATGGTTGTGGCTTCAGGAAGGCTTTCTCTTGTGAACTTTGTGCGGAAGTACGGAAATAAACATGCCAGTCCCAATTCCGGTTTCCCGGAGTCGGCACTGGCAGGAATATTGGATTGCCGTTTCGGTGGTCCTCACGACTATTTCGGCGAAACGGTATATAAGCCTTTCATAGGTGAGCATGAACGCACGCTTACTACTGCCGATATGCGCCTTGCCATTCGTATTAACCGCCGGGCAGAAGGGATGATGATAGCCTTCATGGTGGCAGTGTACGCTGTTCTCCGGCTCGGCTTCGGTCAGTAAGACGCTCCCGCGTTGATGCCTGCCTCTTTCAGCAAACCCACGATTCGGTCAAGCTCCTCGTGCGATGCCTTTTTGAGCGACAAGTCAGGCGTTTCACGGTCGATGGTGTAAATCATTACCTGACGGGGCGCAATTTCTTTCACCGCCTCCAGCCACGGCAATACATACTTGTCTGATGTATTATCCACGTCTTCCCCTTCGTCGGTCGTCCCCTTTAAGAACATGGTTTGGATGATGAGATTGCCTTTAAAAGCCTTCATCCCTTCTATGATGCTGCTTACATCGTAGCCACCTGTCGGACGATCTACTTTACGGATATAGTCGATGTCTACCGTGTCCAACTTTAAGATGTTATTGTCTATCTTGTTCAGCGCATCAAATACCGCAGGCTTGTGGATAAAGGTAGAGTTACTTAACACACTCACTTTGGCATTCGGGAAATACTTGTCGCGCAGTGCCAGCGTGTCGTCGATAATCTCCGGGAAATGCGGATGCGCGGTAGGCTCCCCGTTGCCGGCAAACGTCAGTACGTCGGGCGCCACACCTTCAGCCTTCATGCTCGCCAGCCGGTGTTCCAATGCTTCGCTCACCTCTTCGCGGGTGGGCAGTTTCATCTTCGGGCGATGGTCTTTGTTATATCCACACTCGCAGTAAATGCAATCGAACGTACAAAACTTTCCGTCTGCCGGAAGAAGATTGATACCTAACGAAATCCCCAGTCTCCGGCTGTGTATCGGGCCGAATATGGGAGAAGGATAAATAACAGTTGACATAATATTTGTTTTTTGAATTGACAGTTTATTTACTGAGTTCGCGCGAGCGTTCGCCCAAATACCCCCCGTGGTGACGTTTGCTGTACTCTTCGATGGTAAATCCGGTACGTTTCATGGTCTCTACCACCAGTATGTCGCCGATAACGGTCATTACCGTAGTCGAGGTGGTAGGCGTCATACCCAGTGCGCAAACCTCGTCGGGATGTCCCGTAGCCAGACAGATGTCGGCAGCGTGAGCCAGCGGACTGTCCGGATTTCCGGTGATGACTATCTTTTTCAGCGTAGCGTCCAGATGTTGGGCAAGCTCGGTCAGTTCAACGATTTCGCGCGTTTTTCCCGAATTGGAAATAAGCAGCAGCAAGTCATTCTCTTGCAAGATGCCCAAATCTCCGTGTTGCGCCTCGCTGGGATGCAGGAAAACGGCAGGAATACCCGTCGAACAGAAAGTCGTGGCAATGTTCATGGCAATTTGTCCTGCCTTACCCATTCCGCTGGTCACCAGTTTCCCCTTTTTACGGTGTACTTGTTCCACTATCAGCTCTACGGCCTGTTCGTAAGCCTCCGTTACCGGAATGTTTAATACAGCCTGCGCTTCCCGCTGCAACAATTCTTTAATGGATGAAATCATATCGTTTTCTATTTAGTAAAGTGGTCAGTTAATTGATATAGTGAATTTTCTCTTACTTTTTAATGCTTTGAATTATAGATGGTTAGCTTTTTAGGGTAAACAGGTAAAACGCAACCGTTAGTGTTACCCGGTTCTACCGCATGTTTTGCTTGACGCATCCGCTTAGGTTGTATCATTCTAACCGAAGCGTTTTTTAAAGGTTTTCAAGGCATGTCTGGTCTTGCAGTTTTTATTTGTCGAGCATACCGGTAAGCTCTTCGAAACTGTTTGCTGTCTGGAAGAAATTCGATAAAGGCCGATGGGCAAAATGTTGCGATTCCAAGCCTTTTAAGAAATCAAGTAATCCGTTCCAAAAGCCGCCGATATTATAAAATATTACTTTCTTGCTGTGATATCCGATGGTAGCGGAAGCGATGACATGGAATACCTCGTCCAGCGTACCTACTCCGCCCGGCAGCGCAACCAGTATCTCCGATTCCTGCAACATCAGGTCTTTGCGGTCGCTCAGGTTTACGGTGTGGAACGTTACGTCCAGTAATTCGCTTACAGCCCCTTTCTCTTCCAGTTTGGTGGGCACGATACCCATAATCATTCCGCCTTTTTCCTTTGCTGCACGCGCCGTAGCCTCCATCAAACCGCAGTTCGAGCCGCCGTAAATCAGCCATTTCCGATGTTCTCCCATCCATGCGCCCAGCTCTTTTGCCTTTTCCATGAATAGGGGGGCGATGTCATCGGAAGCCGAGCAGAATATTCCTATTTTATTCATAAGCGTTCGGGTTTATTTGTTTTTGCGAACAAATTCGTATACGCTGCAAATATCTGCATTTTTAATAAAAAGACAATACTTATTTATGTAATTTTGCCGTCGCGAATACAATTCAGAGAAAAACGATGGCATATAATACATTTACCTTTTCTAACGGGTTGCGGTTAATCCATGCTCCGAGTCCGACTAACGTGGCATATTGCGGCTTTGCCGTAGATGCGGGTACGCGCGATGAGTGGTCGGGCGAGCAGGGAATGGCACACTTCGTAGAGCATCTTATTTTTAAAGGTACGAAGAAACGCCGTGCGTGGCATATCCTTAACCGCATGGAAAACGTGGGCGGCGACCTGAATGCTTACACCAATAAAGAAGAAACGGTAGTGTACAGTGCGTTTCTGAAAGAACATTTCGCCCGCGCCGTGGAATTGCTTGCCGACATCGTGTTCCACAGCACGTTCCCGCAGCAGGAGATAGACAAGGAAGTAGAAGTAATCATTGACGAGATTCAGAGCTACGAAGACAGTCCGGCGGAACTTATCTTCGACGATTTTGAAGAACTCATCTACCCTGACCATGCGCTGGGGCGGAACATCCTCGGCAAGCCCGAACTGTTGCGCCGTTTCCGCAGCGAAGATGCCTTGCGTTTCGTAAACCGTTACTATAAGCCTACGAACATGGTGTTCTTTGTGCAGGGCGACATCGACTTCCGCACGGTAGTCCGCACCGTGGAACGTGCCGTATCGGATATTCCTTATGCCGAGGTGGAAAACTACATCCGTCAGCGCCCGTTGCCTTATTCTCCCCGCTCGCTGACCCTCGAAAAAGATACCCATCAGGCACACGTGATGATAGGCGGACGCGGATACGATGCCTACGACGAACGTCGCACAGGACTTTATCTGCTGAATAATATTTTGGGAGGCCCCGGAATGAATAGCCGTCTGAATGTAGCCTTGCGCGAGCGTAGAGGCTTGGTGTATACGGTAGAGTCGAATCTTACGGCATATACCGATACGGGGACTTTCTGCATTTATTTCGGTTGCGATACGGCAGATGCCGACCGCTGTATCGACTTGGTGCATAAAGAGCTGAAGAAACTGTGCGATTGCTCGCTGACATCGGCACAGCTTGCGGCGGCAAAGAAACAAATCATCGGACAAATCGGTGTGGCAAGCGATAACTTCGAAAACAACGCCCTCGACATGGGGAAATGTTTCCTTCACTATAAAAAATACGAAGACAAGACAGAGGTCTTTAATCGCATCGACAGTCTTACCTCCTCTCAGTTATTGGAAATAGCCAATCAGGTTTTTTCCGATTCGTACTTGTCTACACTTGTCTATAGATAAAAAAATAATCCATTTAGTCTCAAATTTTAAACACTTGGCCCTTGTTGGGCTACATATAATCCGTTTTTTCGTACTCTCTACTTTGTATTTTTTCTTTTTAATCCTTTTTTTTGTAATAGATTATGATGTTGAATATTCGTAAATCGGTTTGAAAAATAATAAATGTACGAATTGAAAAATATACGAATAGACAAATATCGTAATCGGTAGCTGCCTTAACTTTAGGACAAGAAAAACACAAAGTAAATTATGGAGAAACTATTTTATACGATGGAAGTCGTATCAGGTGTCGTTTGCTTGGTTTTGGCTTTATTTTTACATTTCTCCAAAGTTCCTGAAGGGGAAATGTGCAAGCGCAACAAGCGAGGACGGGTTTATATTGAAGTGGCTTATGTCTTTTTAGGTATCGCTTCATTGATTGTAGCAGGTATTGACAGTGGGCAAATATCGTCTATGGAATACATGAAAACCTTTTTTATTCAGGGGATAGCTCCTCTGCAGGTCTTACTGTTCGCATGGGCGTTTATTTATCCTATTAGTGCCAGTAAGCAGATAAGGCGCTTTATGCAAAAACAATTTGCATTTACTTTATTGCTTTTTATCGCTAATCTCATTTACTACTTTTCGTTGGGCGGGAAGCCTTATACGTGGCCCGCTTACGTGTTGTTGGGCTGTTATATTGTTCTGGCAACGGTTTATATACGGATATTCATGCGGGTTTCAAAGCGATGGCTCACACGTCATCCCGACCGCGAATCCATTATGCGGAAAGATGTTTATCCGCTGTGGACAGGTATTTGCGTTTTAGCCGGACTTGGGGTCGGGATCTGTTTATATCCCGACGTAATTCTTCAATTTGTCTTTACGGCGATTTATACGGCATTTTATGTGATGCTGGCTTTGCAATATCACAATTATGCTATATCTAATTTCCAATATCCCAAAGAAAATGTAACCCTTAAACCGACAAAAGAAATCTATTCCTCAGAAGAAAAACCGATAATCCAATTAACAATAGATTCAGATACTATGGATAGCCAAAAGTTGAAGTACGAAAAGATTGATGAGAAATTGGCACGTTGGAAGGCTGATAAAAAGTTTCTCCACGCCGGAGTAACCATTCAAGATTTGAGTAAAGAAATCGGAATAAACCGTACTTATCTGTCTAATTTTATCAATGAAACGTACCACACCAATTTTAACACTTGGATTAATGGCTTGCGAATTGATGAAGCAAAACATCGCATTATCATGTCGCCGGAAGCGAGTCTGGCTGAGATTGCCGAGCAGGTAGGGTTTGCCGACCTTGCCCACTTTAGCAAACAATTTAAGTTGAAAGAAGGTATTTCTCCCTCGTCTTATCGGAAAGAATTGAAAGAATTAAAAGAAGCAGCTGCCGGATGAGCTGCTTCTTTGTTTTTTAAAGAGTATCTTTATTTTTACGCTGTACTATACGTGTTCCCGGCGGGACACTTTCTGTTACCCAGATGTTGCCTCCTATTGTAGCTCCTTTTCCGATGGTTATCCTGCCCAAGATGGTGGCATTGGAGTAAACTATCACATCGTCTTCCAGTATGGGATGGCGCGGGATTCCTTTAATCGGGTTACCTTGTTCGTCAAGCGGGAAACTTTTTGCTCCCAGCGTTACTCCCTGATACAATTTTACATGATTGCCAATGATACACGTAGCCCCGATAACCACACCTGTTCCGTGGTCTATCGTGAAGTGATGACCTATCTGTGCGCCCGGATGAATGTCTATTCCGGTTTCCGAATGTGCCATTTCCGTAATGATTCGTGGGATGAGCGGAACATTTAGCATATAAAGCTCATGGGCGATACGGTAATTTGTTATGGCGCGGATAACGGGATAACAGCAGATGATTTCTCCGAAGCAAGTAGCTGCCGGGTCACCGTAATAAGCGGCTTCGACATCGGTGGCAAGGATGCGGCGCATTTCCGGCAACCGGCTGATGAACTTGGCTGCCAGTTCGGTTGCTGTCTTCCGGCAGGGAGTATCCCCGCATTCCTTGTTACCGTTTTCCACTCCAAAGCACAGCCCTGCCTGAATTTGTTCAATTAACAGGGCAAACAGTTCTTCTACATTCACTCCGATGTGATACTTCATGGTCTGGCTGTGAATGGTAGGATTTCCGAAATATCCCGGAAAAAGAATGGCTCTCGCTAAATCTACTATTTTACAGAGCGACCGTCCTGACGGGAGCGGTTCTCCGTCTTTGTACTGATGAAATAATCCTTGATAAGAGCGGCAGTCGGATAGTTCTTCTACCGCTCTTGTCACTGCTTGTGTGTAATGATGAGATGTATCCATAACCGTGTTTAGTTCTTGTCGGCCAGTGTAAAGTCGAGTTGTTTCTTCTCTAAGTTCGCACGGGCTACTTTAATTTTCACCGGGTCGCCGAGGCTGAATTTCCGGTGGCTTCTGCGTCCGATGAGGCAATAATTCTTCTCATCAAATTCATAGAAGTCGTCATCGAGGTCGCGCATCGGAATCATGCCTTCACATTTGTTTTCGTTGATTTCGGCATACAGTCCCCATTCCGTGACTCCGGAGATGACAGCATCGTATACGTTTCCGATGCGTTCGCTCATAAATTCCACTTGTTTGTATTTCACCGAAGCCCGTTCAGCGCTGGCTGCGGTTTGTTCCATAGCCGAGCTGTGTTCGCACAGCGATTCGTATTTGTCTGCCTGAGCCGTACGACCTCCTGCCAGATAGCGGGTAAGCAAACGGTGTACCATCAAGTCGGGATAACGGCGGATGGGCGAAGTGAAATGCGTATAATAGTCGAATGCCAGTCCGTAGTGTCCGATGTTATAAATGGAATACTTCGCTTTCTGCATGGCACGCAGCGAAACCGTTTCCACAAGGTTCTGTTCTTTCTTCCCTTCCACGTCGTTCAGCAGGCGGTTGATAGATTTCGATACCTCCATCTTGCTGCCTCCCGTACGGATTTTATAGCCGAAGCGTGCGATAAACTGGCTCAGGTTATCCAGCTTGTCGGGGTCGGGCAGGTCGTGGATACGATACGGGAATACTTTCGGTTTCTTGTTCTTCGGCACTTTGCCGATGTGTTCTGCCACGGTACGGTTGGCAAGCAACATAAACTCTTCAATCAGTTTGTTGGCTTCCTTCGATACCTTGAAATACACGCTCAGCGGTTTTCCTTTTTCATCGATTTCGAATTTCACCTCACAGCGGTCGAAGTTTATCGCACCGTTTTCCAAGCGGCGTTGGCGTAAGATTTGTGCCAGTTTGTTCAGTTCAAGAATCTCCTCCTTGTAATCGCCTTCGCCCGTTTCGATAATCTGTTGGGCTTCTTCGTACGTAAACCGCCGGTTCGACTTGATAACCGTGTGGCGGATGCGGTAATCCTTCACCACGGCGTTCTCATCCATGTTGAAGATAACGGAATACGCCAGCTTTTCTTCGTCGGGGCGGAGCGAACAGATGAAGTTACACAGCCGTTCGGGGAGCATCGGGATGGTACGGTCGACCAGATAGACCGAAGTGGCACGCTTTACCGCCTCCTTGTCGATGGCGCTTCCCTCTTTCACGTAATGCGACACATCGGCAATGTGTACGCCTACTTCCCACAGTCCCGGTTTGAGCAGACGGATGGAAAGCGCGTCGTCAAAGTCTTTGGCATCTTTGGGGTCGATGGTAAATGTCACCACGTCGCGGAAGTCTTCACGCTCGGCGTAGTCCTCCGGTGTGATTTCTGCCGGAATCTTTTCGGCTGCCGCTTCTACCGACTGCGGATAAGTGTATGGCAAACCATACTCGGCTAAGATGGCGTGCATCTCGGTCGTGTTGTCGCCCGCTTTACCCAGTACATCAATCACCTCGCCAAACGGATTTTTTGCTTCTTCAGGCCAGTCGGTGATTCTGACTACAGCCTTGTCGCCGTCTTTAGCCCCCTTGAGTTTGTCTTTCGGGATGAAAATGTCGTTGGCAAGCGTATTGGTCTCGGTCAGTAAGAAAGCATAGTTCTTGGTAACCTTCAGTGTGCCCACAAACGTGGTTGCAGCATGTTCCAGAATTTCGATAACCTGACCTTCCACTTTTTGTCGTTTGCGTTTGGCGCAAAGTGAGATTTTAACCTTATCGTTGTTCATCGCATGAGCCGAATTGCGTTCTGCAATAAAAATCGGTTCTCCTCCATCGTCGGGGACGAATGAATTTTTTCCATTGCTTTTGCGTTGGAATGTTCCCACCATTACCTGTCCCTTATCGTTCAGGCGGAAGCGTCCTTTTTCCACTTCCACAAGGAAATTGTCTTCTGTCATTTCTTCCACAATGTCGCGGCAGAGCATTTTCAGCGGATGGGTGGTTAGCTTTAATCCTTGAAACAACTGTTTGACAGTGAATGCCTCACCGGGCTTGTTGCGGAAATAACTAACGAGTAACTCTGTTAACTCTTTCTTTTTCATGCGTTTCCCGCCCTTTTTGTCTTTCTTCTTAGTCATGTCGTTTCTGCTTTTAAATGATTGATTTTACAAAGTAAATAAAATAAATGGAATAAGCCGTATTGTATCCGAAAATTCTACCGCTTGCGTTGGTTAAAACATGCGGTTGCGTTGAGGCTTTCTATTCGGAGCGTCATGGTGTCCTTGCGGTAGAATTTTCGGGGGCTTCAAGAGCCCTTGAAGAGGCATGACAATGCGATTTGTAATGTCGGTTTGTCAGTTTCAGAAAAAGCTGCATTATTTTGTTTAAAAACAGTGTTTCATAGCATCTTTTTTGTGGTAAAAGCAAGTGAGAAAAGCAAAAAACATCGTAATTTTGTACCGCACAAAATTAGGCTGATTATGAGTTTTAACATTGAACGAGAAAAAGGTAAAAAAAGAGTTGTTATCGTAGGAGGAGGATTCGGTGGACTGAAATTGGCAAACAAACTGTCTGATTCGAATTTTCAGGTTGTGTTAATCGACAAGTATAACTACCATCAGTTTCCTCCACTCATCTACCAAGTGGCTTCTGCCGGAGTGGAACCCAGTTCGATTTCGTTTCCTTTCCGGAAAATTTTCGGGAAGAATAAGAATGTTCATTTCCGTATGGCAGAGGCTCGGTTTATTTGGCCGGAACGTAACATCCTTCAGTCTTCTATCGGTAAGATAGAATACGACTATCTGGTATTGGCGGCAGGAACTACTTCTAATTTTTTTGGCAACAAGCGCATCGAGGAATCGGCTATTCCGATGAAAACGCTGGAAGAGGCCATCGGGTTGCGTAATGCTTTGCTGGGTAACTTTGAGCGGAGCATCACCTGTGCTACCGACCAAGAACGCCATGAGTTGTTAAACATTGTCGTGGTAGGCGGTGGAGCAACGGGTGTGGAAATAGCCGGTGCTCTGGCTGAAATGAAGCATTATGTGTTCCCGAAAGATTATCCGGATATGGATATCAACGAACTGCAAATTTATTTGCTGGAGGCAGGCGACCGTTTGTTGGCGGGAATGTCGAACAAATCGTCAGAAAAGGCGGCAGAGTTTCTCCGTAAGATGGGTATCAACGTTTGCTTGGGCAAGAAGGTTATGGATTACCGAGACAATAAGGTGATACTGGAAGACGGAAGCGAAATACCTACCCGTACGTTTATCTGGGTGAGCGGTGTGCGTGCCAACAGCATCGGTAATTTGCCGGAAACGTCTATCGGACGCGGAGGACGAATCAAGGTCGATGCCTTTAACCGTGTAGAAGGATGCGATAATATTTTCTGCATAGGCGACCAGTGTATCATGCTTGATGGCGACAAGCAATATCCTAACGGTCATCCGCAGTTGGCCCAAGTAGCCATTCAGCAAGGAAACCTGCTGGCGTCAAATCTCGTCAATCTGGCGGAAGGCAAGGCTCTGAAGCCTTTCCGTTATCGGAATTTAGGTTCGATGGCTACCGTAGGACGAAATAAGGCTGTGGCAGAATTCAGCAAGTTGAAAACGCAAGGCTGGATAGCTTGGATGTTGTGGCTGGTGGTTCACCTTCGTTCGATATTGGGAGTGCGCAATAAAATCAATGTTTTGCTTAACTGGATGTGGAGCTACCTGACGTACGACCATTCGTTGCGACTTATTCTTTACGGCCGGAAGGCTAAGGTGGTAATCGAGCGTGAGAAACGTGAAGCCGAAACCCATTGGGGTAAAGAGGAAGAAAATCCTGATACGGCGGATTCTGCTCAGCCCGATAACCAAAAAAATTAAATAATATCAATAACAAATCCATTCTGCCACGAAAGAAGCAGCGCTTCTTTGGGCAGATGGAAAGTTATAATTATCTTTGCTCCATTCTTGTTTAATAAAAAATGAATATGGATAGAGCAGACACTTCTTCCCGCGAACGGGAACTTTATCGGGTAACGCTGATAGGGAGTGTGGTAAACGTGTTGCTGACGATAGGAAAGTTTGCAGCCGGCATTTGGGGGCATAGCGCCGCGATGGTAGCAGATGCTGTGCATTCATTGTCTGATCTGGTTACCGATGTTATCGTGATTGTGTTTGTCCGACTTTCGGGAAAGCCGGAAGACAAGAGCCATGATTACGGTCACGGAAAATATGAGACTTTTGCCACTTTGCTGATAGGGCTGGCATTGCTGGGCGTGGCAGTAGGTATCTGCTGGGACGGACTCAGTAAGATTATAGCCTTTTTTCACGGGGAAGCATTAGATTCTCCGGGATGGGTTGCTCTGGTTGCTGCTGTTATTTCCGTTGTGTCGAAAGAAATACTTTACCGTTACACCTGTGTCGTAGGGAAAAAACAAAACAGTCCTGCGGTAATAGCCAATGCATGGCATCATCGTAGCGACGCTTTTTCTTCCGTGGGTACAGCCGTAGGTATAGGCGGGGCTATCTTGTTGGGTGAGAACTGGCGCGTGCTCGACCCTTTGGCTGCCGTTATCGTGAGCTTTTTCATTGTCCGCGTATCTGTTCAGCAGTTAAATACTTGTATAGGAGAACTAATGGAACGTTCGCTTCCTGATGCGGTAGAGCAAGAAATCATTTCGATTGTGTCATCGGTTGAGGGAGTGTCTCAGCTTCATCACCTGCGGACGCGCCGTATAGGAAACCGGTATGCGATTGATATGCATGTGCGCATGGATGGGAACATGTCTTTACGCCAAGCGCACGACAAGGCTACTTTAATAGAAAAGAAATTAAAAGAAACATACGGTGCCGGAACTTTTATCGGCATCCACGTTGAACCTGAGAAGTAAATGGAAAAGAAAATCTTGGTGACCGGAGCAAGCGGATTCATCGGCAGCTTTCTGGTAGAAGAAGGTTTGGAGCGAGGTATGAACGTATGGGCGGGCGTGCGTCGTACGAGCAGTCGGAAATATCTGTCAGACGCTCGTATCCGTTTTGCCGAATTGGATTTTACGGATACAGACAGGCTGGAGAGTCAGCTTGCCGCTCATAAGCGTGAACACGGTGGGTGGGATTATATAATCCACTGTGCCGGCGTTACGAAATGTTTGCATAAAGCAGACTTTGAGATGGGCAATTATTGGGCTACACGTAATTTTATCGAAACGTTGACACGTCAGGGGATGATACCCGAACGTTTCGTCTTTGTCAGTTCGCTGAGCGTGTTCGGGGCCATTCACGAAAAAGATTATACACCTATTTGTGAACAGGATACTCCTCAACCGAATACAGCCTACGGAATCAGTAAACTTCATACGGAGGACTATTTGAAATCATTGTCCGGATTTCCCTACGTTATATTCCGCCCTACGGGAGTGTATGGACCGCGTGAGCGTGATTATTTCCTGATGATTAAATCAATCAGTCGTCATTTTGACATCGCGGCAGGATTTAAGCGGCAAGACCTTACGTTTGTTTACGTAGCCGATTTGGTTCAGGCAGTTTATTCCGCCCTTGCGAAGGGAGTGGTATGTCGCAGCTATTTTGTCAGCGATGGTCAGGTATACAGCAGCCGTACCTTTTCAGATTTGGTACGGAAAGAGTTAGGTAACCCGTGGGTCATACGGTTTATCTGTCCGCTGGCTTTGTTGAGAGTCATTTCGTTCGTAGCCGAAAATGTTTCTCGTTTGAGCGGGAAGACCAGTACGCTGAATGGTGATAAATATAAGATAATGAAACAACGTAACTGGCGATGCGATATCACCCCTTTGGTTGAAGAGTTGGATTACCGTCCTCGGTATTCGTTGGAGAAAGGAGTTAAAGAAATCATAGCTTGGTATAAGAAAGAAGGATGGCTGTAAAAATAAACTTATTTGAGCGTGTAGAAAGTGGAAAGGGGCTGTTTGCTGTTGAAAGCATCAGTTTGATTTATAATGCCCTTACCACGATATTGATTTTTTTGTTATATACCCGTATGGAGCATCCGGGCATCATGTTGCTTGAGCGTTTGGGTATTGTGATTCTGACATTTGCTTTGATATTCATGTATCAGGCATTTCCTTGTCGGCTTACGGCGTTTGTCCGTATGGTCGTCCAGATGTCGCTGTTAGCTTATTGGTATCCCGATACCTTTGAGTTTAATCGCCTGTTTCCTAACCTTGACCATCTGTTTGCTTCTGCCGAACAAGCAATATTTCACTGCCAACCTTCCGTAGAGTTCAGCGAGTTATGTCCTTCCATGTGGTTTAGTGAGCCTTTTAACATGGGATATTTCTTTTATTACCCCATGATGCTGATAGTGGTGGTTTATTACTTTATTAATCGGTTTGAGTGGTTTGAAAAGATATGCTTCGTGCTGGTAACCTCTTTTTTTATCTACTACCTTTTCTATATCCTTGTACCGGTGGCAGGTCCTCAATTCTATTTCCCGGCAATCGGTATGGATAAAGTAAATGCCTGCATCTTTCCAGCCATCGGCGACTATTTCAATAATAATGATTATCTTATTCCCGGTCCGGGATACGAACACGGTTTCTTTTATAATCTGGTAGAAGCATCGCAAGAGGTGGGCGAGCGACCTACCGCAGCTTTTCCCAGCTCGCATGTAGGTATATCTACCATCGTAATGATTATGGCATGGCGCGTAAACCGTAAACTGGCGTATATCCTCGCTCCTTTCTATGTATTGTTATGTTGTGCCACCGTCTATATTCAGGCACACTATCTGATTGATTCCATTGTAGGATTGGTGACGGCATTCTTCGTCTATCAGTTGGCTACGCTGATGTATAAACGGTGGTTTATCTCTCCGGTGTTCAAGATGCTGGGGTGATTTGTACGGTTACTTCTGTTTCTGAGCTGTTACATGCTCCCAAGATACCCGTACCTCCTTCTACATTACTATACACTCGAAGCGGCTCGCCGAAGCCCAGATTTCCCAGTGCTTCGTCGAGCGTGCTTCCAGCTACTTGGTTTAAGGAATATAGATAATGATAATATTCTTCGGAAAGGCTGTATAAGCGGATTAATAGTTGCGAAGACTGTTCGGCATCGCTCTTGTTTACCCATTCTTCGAACGACAGCGTATATTCCTGTCCTTCTATTTGTTTGTCGGTAAACAGGAAACTGTATCCGGTACTGATGCCGTCGAATCCGATCGAGCCGTCTAATGCGTTTGAGTTCTCAGACAATATGGGGTCGGATGATTCGATGTGTGGATGATAGTAAGTCTGGTAATATTCATCCGTCTTCAGGCAGGTAAGGGCATAGTAATTACTTTTTCCACCTTCGTCTTTGAACGTTAGGTTATAGGTCAGGGCATAATACCGTTCCTTAACCGTATTTCCATATCCGTCTCCTACATTCCCTTCGTAATTGATGCGTTCCGTAATATCCACACATTCGGCTTTCCGGATAGGTACAATGGCGGGAACGGTTGTTTCGGCGGTTACGGTCTGATAACCATCGGCAGAGACTACGAGTCGGATACAATCTCCGGCTTTCGGCACGACGTGCGATTTGAATACCGAATCCGGTACTTTATTGAGCGAATCTACCGGGAGGTATTGTCCCCATTCCATTTGTTCCCGGAACTCATCGTTAACATACAAATCGACGCGAGCTTGCGGCAGGTTGGCGTAATGCTCTTCGTAAGGCTTGGTATCGGCGTAGAACCAAGTGTGTGTAACGCTCGCCATGATGGTAGAGTCGGACGAAATGGCACTGTTGACCACGATAACCGGGTCGGGACGATATTTCTCCATGTCGATGTCTTTGTAACATGCGCTTAGCAGTAGCAGAGCAGCCGGCAAAATGTATATATCTCTCTTCTTCATACTTTGTTAGAATTTAAGTGTATATGATACAGACGGAATAATAGGTATGAGGCGCAAGGTTTGGAATACGTTGGTAACATTATAGTTTTCATCCCATTTCCACCGCTTTTGGATGCTGGCAGGAGCCATGTAGCAATAAGCGTTGTAGATGCTTACATTCCAGATTCCTGTTCTTCCTTTTTTCAGGGGTTTATAAATATTGATGCCCAAGTCCAGCCTGTGGTAAGCGGGCAGGCGTACGTTGTTTCGTTTGGTATAATAATCCAGTCCGTTTTCGAAATAATAATCGGGCGGAACCAGTTCGCTGCCGGGAAATTGGACTCCCGGTGTGGTCGGGCTGATGCCTGTTCCTGCCCATCCTGTATAGCGGTCTCGTCCCAGTTCATAATAATTGTCGAACGAAACGGTTATGCGGTTGCCGGTCATGTACGTCCATGCGGCGTTTAGTTCCACTTTCTTGCTCACGCGCCAGTTGGCGGTGATATTCACTTTGTGGCGGTTGTCAAACTTGGCAGGGAACCACTCTCCCTGATTGATGTCTTCAAAGCGGCGGTTGTTCCAATTGAGGGTATAGCTGATGACACCGGTTATCTTCCCTTGTTCCTTGCGGGCTGTCAGTTCCATACCGTAAGACTTTCCTTTGCCGGCTGTCAGCTTGTTGCGCCAGTCTGATGTGGCAGAGAATATGTTGTATCCGTCTTTATAGTCCAGTACATGATTCATCCATTTGTAGAATCCTTCCACGGTAAACGAGTAGGTGGGGGTCATACTGAAATAGACTCCTGCCGACAGTTGGTCGTTCTGTAACGGTTTGAACTCTCTGCCTACCGGAATCCAGCTGTCGGTGGGCAGGTCGATATAGCTTTCGTTGAGCTGATGGACGTATTGGCTCATCCGTGCGTAAGAGGCTTTTACGCTTAGCCGAGGGCTGAGGCGGAATACGGTGTTGATTCGCGGTTCCCAGTTTGTGTACGTTTGTTGTTCCGCATGGTAGAGGCTGAACCGTAGCCCTCCGTTTACGATGAACCACGGGCAGACGTTCCACTCGTCTTCGGCATAAATCCCGGCTTCGTGGGCATACAGGATTTCTTGGTTGTCGTTAAGAAGGATGCCTTCGCCGGCCGATGAACGGGTTTCATCGTAATCCGGACGGAACTTATGATAAGTATATAGTCCGCCGAACCGGATGTGATGACTTGTTGCAGGCTGGTAGCTGAAGTCGGCACGGAAACTGACGTCATCAATTCCGTTTGCGGTAGAAGTGCGGTAGAAAGTAGACTTGTCTTTCTCTTGGTTTTTTAGGTCTCGCCGGATGTCGGAGCGGTAATGGGTGTACGAAGCATTCAGCGTTCCGTACAGTTTGGGGCTGAGCGCATACGCCCATCCGCCGAAAGCCGTCACGCTGCCCCAGTTCAGGCGGCTGATGTCTTCTTCTTTTGTCTGTTCGATTTCTTCTTTGGTTCCGCCTTTCAGGTAGTCTTTCCCCCAGTACACACCGGCAAATGCACGGCTGCGTGTGTTAAAATGGTGAGTCAGCTTGAAGTTTAAGTCGGTAAACGCATACCGTGCCACGGTTTTGCTCTTGCCTTCGCTCTTGGTGGCATTCCAGATAGCCAGCGCAGGAGCTGTCAGCACGTCGAACCACGAGCGGCGGAGGTTGAAGTTGAAAGCTGTTTTTCCTTTGACAATCGGTCCTTCCAAATTCAGACTACCCGATGTCAGTCCCAATGTGGCACTGCCGTGATATTCGTTCAGGTTTCCGTCTTTCAGTTTCACATCGACCACACTTGATATTCTCCCGCCGAAGCGTGCCGGGAATCCGGCTTTATAGAAATCCATTCCTTTAATGGCTTCTACGTTGAGTGCCGAAAACAGTCCGGCTACATGGTTCACCTGATAGATGGGACTTCCTTCAATCAGATAAAGGTTTTCATCCTTGTTTCCGCCTCTGACATACATGTCGGAAAATCCCGCCACACCGGGAGAAACGCCGGCTTGGGTTTGCATCACCTTTACGATGTCCGCCTCGCCAAACAGTACAGGCGTGCGTTTGATGTCGGAATAGTTGAATGTAATTTTGCCTATTTGAGGGCTCTGCAACTGATTTTTGTCGAGAGAGGCGTTTATAACCACTTCTTCAAGCTGTTGGTTGAGCGATAAGTTGGCAGTAAGTGTAGTGTCTCGGTGCAGATACGGCACGTGAAAATGATATGCACCATATCCGATGTACGTAATTTCCAAATCGGTCTCACCTTCGTTCAGCGTCAGACTGAAAAAACCATGTTCGTTGGTAATTGTTCCTGTCTTCAGATTGGTTTCAACCACAGATGCCCCGATAAGTGATTCGCCGGATAGCTTGTCGCGCACGAAACCGCTCACCGTAAATTTCTTCATTTTCTTTGGCTTTATGATAATGAACCGTCCTATCCGGTGATAGCTTATCGGAAGAATGGTACACAGTTTTTCGATACATGCCGTAAGGGGCGTTTGATGAAAATGGATGCTTATCGCAGGAAACTTTTCTAATTGCGACGATTCGTAAGAGAAAATAACGTCGGTTTGCTTCTCTAATTGGGCCAACACCTCGGTGATGGGTACACGGTTGGCACGCAGGTTAACCAGCGGTTCGTCCGTCGTACGGGCTTGGGCTTCCACGGTAAGGAAGCCAGCCAGTACGATTAGCATCATTTGTACGTAAAAAGTGAAGCGTTTTGTCATGGCTCTACAGATAAATGAGTGTCGAGTGTTTGGTTGATGATGTGAATTATGTCTGTTAATTGCATTTCGTTGAAGTCAGAAGTCAGAAACAGTTCCTCTTCGGGTATGCCTGTGATAGAACAGCCGTAGAGTTTTTCCAATTCGTCGACCACCTGACGCAGCGGCGTATGCCGGTAAGTAAGCCGATGAGTTTTCCATGCCAGTTCGTTACGACTTGCAGCTTTGGTAACCCGGATATTTCCGTCTTTCTGCCCTACGGCACGCATGTCGGCGGTCAGGTCGCAATACGATTTCCCGGTGCTGAAACGAACTTTTCCCGAAGCCACGAAAGCGGTTGTACTGTCGGCAGCCGCCTCTACCTGAAACTGCGTACCCAGCACCTGTATCGTAACCGTGGGCGTTGCTACACGGAAAGGGTGGTCGGCTTCGTGGTGTACGGCAAAATAAGCCTTGCCCGACAGCTCTACACGGCGTTCATCCTTCCCAAAGCAGAGTCGGTCGTAACGCAGGCTGCTTCCGGGCGACAGCGTGATGTTGCTTTGGTCGGGTAAGAAAAGCTCTCGCGGTTTTGCGTCTGCCGTCACGACAACCCAGTCGGTGTGCAGGCGGTTCCAGTAGTAAGTCATCCCGATTAAGATTCCTGCAAAAACGGCTGCTGCTGCCACGGTGCGGTAAATCCACATCCGGCGGGAAGTCTTGCGGTCTCGGCGCAGATGAGGCAGGATTTTCTTCCACGCCTCCGACGTATTGTTTTTGTTTTCGCGGTAGAAGCGGCTGACGAAGCGCAGGCTCTCTTCTTCCGGCGTCAATGGGTCATGCTGATTTTTCATAATCTTATCTTGTTAGGTAATTTCTGTATGCCTTTTGTTGATAAGACCCGTTTTTTTGAAAAATCCCCTATCCGGAATATCAGATTTTATGAAAAAAAGAAAAGATAGATTCGGATGGCGGTATTACGCAAGGTTTTCAGTGCAGCGGCTATCTGATTTTCCACCGTTTTAATCGAAATATTCAGCTCTTCCGCTATTTCTTGGTAAGATAATCCGTCGCGCTTCGCCAGTAAGAAAATTTGTTTCCGCTTTTGAGGCAGGCGGTCGATGGCAGTCCAAAGTTGGGCATCGCGCTCCGAGCGCACGATTTGCTCTTCTTCGCTCGGTTCCTGCTCTTTGCAGTTTTCTTCGCACGCTTCTTCTGCATGAGGTGTGCGGTAGTCTAAGCAGTTGTTGCGCACCGTCCGGTAAAGATATGCCTTCAGGCTGCAAATGTTTTTCCCTTCGTTGAGTTTATCCCATGTGTCGATAAACGCCTGTTGAACGATGTCTTCGGCATCGTCGATATTCTCGGTGTAGCGCAGGGCATACATCGTAAGCGGGCGGTAATAACAGCGGAAACTTGTTTCAAACTCAGCTATGCTTATCATGGTTAATCGGATAAATTGCCGACAAAAATAAGGAATACTTTTGATTCGGAAAGTAATTAAATAGGGGTTTTCGGTAGCTCTCTCGAAAATTAATCCGGAGCCCTGAAATTTCTATGCGAAAGACTTGTTGGTCTATGCGGAAGAGTGAGCCAACTCATGCGGTAGTTTTGGGTAACGCATCCGCATGAGTTTTTTTGAATATGCGGTATAATATTATGATGTTAAAATAGGGATGTTTTGTTTTAATATATAACAATAATAAGTGTATTTATAACAATATGAAACTTAACCTATTTTTTTATCAAAAATACACCCAATATTTGTTTTTATAAATCAAAAAGATGTAATTTTGTGCTGTTGATAAACAAACAGAAAGTAAATACTTAAATATGTATATCAAAAAGAAAAAACAACACAAAGACGTTATATAGTGAAGTAAAATGGGTATTAACTAAAGCTGAAAGCAATGAAAAAAGAGAGTTTGCAGAAAACGAAAATGTTGGCAGCAGTGCTGCTGCTTGCTGCTCCCGTAGCTGCAGGGGCTCAGGAACATGTAGAGGCAGATCTCGGTGCCGACCTTGTAAGCGGCTACCTCTGGCGTGGCCAAGATTTAGGTAACGTGAGCATCCAGCCGTCGGTATCGGTAAGCTATAAGGGCTTTTCGCTGGGGGCATGGGGCTCGGTAGGGCTGGATAAAGACGATACGAAGGAGATTGACCTGACTGTGGGCTATGCCGCGGGGGGCTTCAGCGTGTCGGTCACGGATTATTGGACGGACGGGGGCGCGGGGTATTTCCATTACGGTGCGCGGAACACGCGGCATGTGTTTGAGGCGCAGGTGGGCTATGACTTGGGCTTTCTGGCGGTGAACTGGTATACGAACTTTGCCGGAAACGACGGCGTTACCCGAAGCGGCGCACGGGCGTATTCTTCGTACTTCTCGGTGGCGGCGCCGTTCCGCTGGGGCGGGCTGGAGTGGTCGGCCGAGGTGGGGGCGGTGCCGTGGGAGACGGATTTCTATAATGCCACTGCCGGCGGCAGGGCAGGGGCGGGGGGCTTCGAGGTGGCAAGCGTGAGCCTTGAGGCTGCCAAGAGCCTGAAGATAACCGACAGCTATTCGCTGCCGCTGTTTGCACGGGTTATCTGGAACCCGGCTACCGAGGGGGCTTATTTCGTGTTCGGGGTGAGCCTTTAAGAGAGGGAGAGTTTTCAAGGTAACGGGCAGGGTGGCTGCACCCGCTTGAGGGAAAAAAGATGGTTAGGATAACGTTTTTATAATACAGCGGAATACAAAATACAAATACACTACACAGCAATGAAAAAAATTGAAGCTATTATTCGCAGAAGCCGTTTTGAGGATGTGAAGGAGGCGCTGCTGGCGGCCGGCATCGAATGGTTTTCTTATTACGACGTGCGGGGCGTGGGCAAGACAAGGCAGGGCCGCGTTTACCGGGGGGTGGTTTACGACACCAGCTCGATAGAGCGCATCCTCGTCTCGATCGTGGTGCGCGAGAAAAACGTGGAGAAGACCGTGCAGGCGGTGCTCAGGGCGGCGCGCACGGGCGAGATAGGCGACGGACGCATCTTTATAACTCCGGTGGAGGATTCGATCCGCATCCGCACGGGCGAGCGCGGCGACATCGCGCTGTATAACGCCGAGCAGGAGGAGTGACGGGAGGAAGCAGTAACGAGGTATTAACGACTAAACGGAAAAAATTATGGACACAAACACAATTCTTGATACAGGAAACACCGCATGGATGATTGTTTCGACGATTCTGGTACTGTTAATGACGATTCCGGGCATCGCCCTGTTCTACGGGGGGCTGGTGCGCCAGAAAAATGTGTTGAGCGTCATCATGCAGTGTGTGGTGATAGTAGGGGTGGTGAGCATCTTATGGGTGGCTTTCGGCTACAGCTTGGTGTTCGGGACAAGCCTGACGGACAGCGGGAGCGGCTGGGGATGGCTCGTAGGAGGGTTCGACAAGGTGATGCTGCGCGGCATAACGCCCTCCACGCTCTCGGCGGGGCGCATCCCCGAACTGGTTTTCGTATTGTTCCAGTGCATGTTTGCCGTCATCACGCCGGCGCTCATACTGGGGGCTTTTGCCGAACGTGTGAAGTTCGCGGGGTTCCTCTTGTTTACCGTGCTGTGGAGCGTGCTGGTGTATATGCCGATGGCGCACTGGGTGTGGGGCGGAGGATTCCTGCAGCAGATGGGCGCCATCGACTTTGCCGGGGGCACGGTGGTGCATATCAATGCCGGCATATCGGCGCTGGTGATGGCGGTCATGGCGGGCCGGCGGAGCGGTTACAGGCCGGGGCAGCCCATGTCGCCGCATAACATCACCTTCGTGTTCATGGGCACGGCGTTCTTGTGGCTGGGGTGGTTCGGCTTCAATGCCGGAAGCGGGCTGCAGGCCGACGGCATAGCCGCCAACGCTTTCCTTGTGACGCATGTGGCCACGTGTGTGGCGGCGCTGACGTGGATGGCGGTAGACTGGATTCACAACCGGAAGCCCACCACCATCGGGGCATGTACGGGCGCGGTGTCGGGGCTGGTGGCCGTTACGCCGGCAGCGGGCACGGCGGACCTCCTCGGCGCGTTCTTCATCGGGCTGATCACACCCATCGTGTGTTTCTACATGGTGGCCGTCATCAAGCCGCGCTTCAAGTATGACGACACGCTCGACGCTTTCGGCGTGCACGGCATAGGGGGCATCGTGGGGTCGGTACTTACGGGAGTGTTTGCCACGCAGGCGATAACGGGCGAAGGCGGCGTGCAGGGCGCGCTGTACGGCGACTGGCACCAGTTATGGGTACAGGTGGCCGCCACGGTGGTTTCGGTGGCGTTCAGCGGGGTGATGACTTTCATCCTCTTCAAGGTGGTCGACCGTCTGGTGGGCGTCCGCGTAGACAGGCGTGTGGAAGAAGAAGGGCTCGACATTTACGAACACGGGGAGTCGGCTTACAACCATTAGGAAAGTGTATAATATCAAACAAATACGGTAAAATCAACTAAAAAGAGAGGTATTTATGTCAGAGTTAAGATTTAATGTGGTGGAAAAGGCATTCCGGGCAAAGCCTTTGGAGATAGCCGTTCCGTCGGAGCGTCCGGCCGAGTATTTCGGCAAGTATGTGTTCAACCGCGAAAAAATGTTCAAATACCTGCCTGCGCCGGTTTATGCACGGCTGGCAGACGCGATGGACAACGGCGCGGCGCTCGACCGCGAGGTGGCCGACCAAGTGGCGGAGGGCATGAAGCGCTGGGCGATGGAGCTGGGCGTGACCCACTATACGCACTGGTTCCAGCCCCTGACGGAAGGCACGGCGGAAAAGCACGATGCCTTTATAGAGCATGACGGCAAGGGGGGCATGTTGGAAGAGTTTTCAGGGAAGCTGCTGGTGCAGCAGGAGCCTGACGCTTCTTCGTTCCCCAACGGCGGGATACGGAACACGTTCGAGGCACGCGGATACAGCGCGTGGGACCCCTCGTCGCCCGTGTTCGTGGTAGACGACACGCTCTGCATCCCCACGGTGTTCATAGCCTATACGGGCGAATCGCTGGATTACAAGGCGCCGCTGCTCAAGGCGCTGAGCGCGGTAAACAAGGCGGCGGTGGAGGTTTGCCATTACTTCGACCCGGAGGTGAAGAAGGTGATGGCGTACTTGGGATGGGAACAGGAGTATTTCCTTGTCGATGCCGGACTGTATGCGGCGCGTCCCGACTTGCTGCTGACGGGGCGTACGCTGATGGGACACGAGGCTTCGAAGAACCAGCAGCTGGAAGACCATTACTTCGGCGCCATCCCCACCCGCGTGGCGGCTTTCATGAAAGACTTGGAGATACAGGCGCTTGAGCTGGGCATCCCGGTGAAGACGCGCCATAACGAGGTGGCGCCGAACCAGTTCGAGCTGGCGCCGATATTCGAGGAGTGTAACCTTGCCGTCGACCATAACATGCTGCTCATGTCGCTCATGCGCAAGGTGGCACGCACGCACGGTTTCCGCGTGTTGCTACACGAGAAGCCGTTCAAGGGCGTGAACGGTTCGGGCAAACACAACAACTGGTCGCTGGGGACGGATACGGGCGTGCTGCTGATGGCTCCGGGAAAAACGGCAGAGGAGAACCTGCGTTTCATCACGTTCGTGGTCAACACGCTGATGGCGGTTTACCGTCATAACGGCTTGCTGAAAGCGTCTATCATGAGCGCTACCAACGCACACCGCTTGGGGGCGAACGAAGCGCCTCCCGCCATCATCTCTTCGTTCTTGGGAAAACAGTTGAGCAAGGTGCTCGACCACATGGAGGAAAGTTCTACCGACGAGCTGGTCTCGCTGGGAGGAAAACACGGCATGAAGCTGGACATTCCGCAGATTCCCGAATTGCTGATCGACAACACCGACCGTAATCGCACCTCGCCCTTCGCCTTCACCGGCAACCGCTTCGAGTTCCGTGCGGTGGGCTCGGAGGCAAACTGCGCCAGTGCGATGATAGCCCTGAACGCGGCGGTGGCGGAACAGCTCGTGGAATTCAAGAAAGAGGTAGACGGACTGGTGGAAAAGGGTGAGCCCAAGATATCGGCTATCATCCAAGTAATCCGTAAGTACATCAAGGAGTGTAAGCCCATCCGCTTCGACGGGAACGGTTACAGCGAAGAATGGAAGGCAGAGGCTGCACGCCGCGGACTGGACTGCGAGACGAGTTGTCCGCTCATCTTCGACCGCTACCTTACGCCGGAAAGCATCCGCATGTTCGAGTCGACCGGGGTAATGACGCAGAAGGAGCTGGAAGCCCGCAACGAAGTGAAGTGGGAAACTTACACGAAGAAGATCCAGATAGAGGCGCGCGTGTTGGGCGACTTGGTGATGAACCACATCGTCCCCGTGGCTACCGAATATCAGACGAAGCTGATCGATAACGTGTATAAGATGAAATCCGTCTTCGCGGAAGAGGAAGCCCGCACGCTTTCTGCCGAGAACATGGCAATCATCCGCAAGATAGCCGAACATACCACTTACATAAAAGAACACGTGGACGCAATGGTGGAAGCCCGCAAGGTGGCAAACAAGATAGCCTCCGAGCGCGAAAAGGCCATCGCCTACCACGACACGATAGCGCCCATGCTGGAGGAGATACGTTACCACATCGACAAACTGGAACTCATCGTAGACGACCGCATGTGGACGCTTCCTAAATATCGTGAACTGTTATTCATAAGATAAGCGCGAAACGACCTCTGATTTTTTATTGGATGTTTGATGAGGGCCGGGCTGTTGTTGAAACAGTCCGGCTTTTTCCCCGTTTTTTTTTATTGCTATCTGTTGCCTAAATCGTCGTACGAACTTTGCAGGATGGCTTTCCCCAAATCCATTCTCCGGCTGTTTGGGGCAGGAGAGTCTACAAGCGTTTTGCCCGAATTGTTATCCACCTGCGTAACTCCCGTGCTGTCGCAAAAAGCAAAGCCGTTATTGTAAGTGTAGTAAGCGAACGGGTAGACATATTCTTCGCCCAAAACGTTCCGGCTGAAGTTAAATTCGCTGTGGTCGATGCCGAGCTGTCCCAACAGCGTGGCTGCCATGTCGGTCTGGTTCATCAGCTTGTCGACAACCATCGGCTGTTTCACCGCTCCGCCTAACCAAATCATCGGCACGTGATGAACGCGCGGACTGTTGTTCGGCTCGTCGAGCGGGTAGTGGAATCCGTGGTCGGGCAGGCAGATGACGAGCAAATTCTTCCATTGCGGAAGTTGTTTCAGCCTGTCGATGAATTTCCCCAAGCAGTCGTCGGTAAATGCAAAAGCATTCAGAATCTTGTCGTCCAGCCGGTGATAGGGCACATCAAAAGGCTCGTGGCTGCTCAGCGTAAGGAAAGCCGTGTGCCAAAGGCCGTTTGCGGGACGCTTCTTTATCTCGTTATACAGATACTCGAACGTGATGTCATCGTTCACTCCCCACGGGTTCTTGCGCTCGCTCATGCTGAAATCCACATCTGCCGTAAGGCGTTGGTAACCACTCCCCAGCAGATAACTCTTCATGTTGGTGAAATTGATGTCTCCGCCGTATAAGAAATCGGTGGCATAGCCTTCCTTCACCAATTTCCCCGCAATGGAGGGAAGCGTGCGGCTCTTTGCCGGAATCTTCATGACCGACAGGGTAGGGAATCCCTGATATCCGCTAAACGTACAAACCGTCCCCCGGTCGGTGCGGAAACTGTTGGCGTAACAATTCGTGAAAAACACGCCTTCCTTCGCCAAGCGTTCCATGTTCGGACTCACTCCCGGCTCTCCGCCCAGCGGTTCCACGAACACGCCCCCGTATCCTTCCATCAGGATAATCAGGATGTTGGGGCGCTTGGTGTTCAGCAGCTCCACAACGTTTTTCCCTCCCGTAGGATACAGCCCGTTGAAAAGCGAGCGGCGTTTCGCCTCGTCGAAGAAATCAAACTCTTTGGCGTAATCCTCGGTTTTGCTTGCCGAAGCTATCAGGCTGAATGCCGGATTCACAGCCGAATGGTTCAGAAACTCATCGTTGCAGAAATACACCTGTCCGATGTTTGACGTCGATTCGGTCACGCCTCCCCGGATCACGATAAACAGCAATCCGCCGAGCAGTATCCACCCCACGCTGCCCGCCACACGGCGCTTGGTTCCGGCAAGTACCGCAGGCGTCAGTCTGCAAAGCCCCCATGCCGCCAAGATGGAGAGCACCAACACGCACAGGAGGCGGAAAATAACGAAACCTGCCGACACGCTTGCCAGTACATTTTTCGGAGAATCGAGATACAGGAAGACGGAAGCATCGAGCTTGAACCCCCAAAAAGGATAAATCGACATGTCGCCTATGAATATGATTGTAACCAGCAAGGCGATAACCGCATAATATCCTGCCAGAACCGCCCGCAGCGGAAACCGCTTAAACCAGATGCTGGCCAGAATCGCCAGCCACGGGACGACCGTCAGATAGCCCGCCGTGGCCGCATCGAGCGTGAATCCGTGGAGCATGACCCTCCCGTAATCGGCAAGCGGAACGCCTTTTGCCACCGAGCCGTTATAGAGCATGAACAATGGTTTCTGGATAAGGAAATAGCCCAATACTGCAGCAAAAAAGGCTGCCAAGTAAGCTGTTCTTTTTTTCATAAGTGTAGTAAAAGTAAGTGTTTCTATGTCTGGATGGGAAGACTGCCGGTGGATTCTGTCACTTCCGTCCGAAGTCCGCCGGAATTTCCCCCCACCGTTCTGTTTCCCATTTCAGCAATGGCGTAGAGTAAGTGTTTTCCTTCAGCCACTTCTCGGCACGTTCTATCAATCCGAAAAGCGCTTCGGTGCGGGCGGTGCGTTCGAGCTTCGTCTTGCATTTCTTCTGCTTCACCCACGCCAGCGCGTTGCGGCTGTCTGAGTAAACGGGCATCGCCGAGTGTTTCTGCTTCAGCAGCGCCAGCGCATGGACGATGGCAAGAAACTCGCCGACGTTGTTCGTGCCGTATACCGGACCGAAGCGGAATATTTCCTGCCCTGTGAGCAAATATACCCCACGGTATTCCATCGCCCCCGGATTCCCGCTGCACGCCGCGTCTACCGCCAGACAATTCATGTCGAAGCCTTCGGGCAACGCCGTGACCGGTTTCCCGCCCCCCTTCTTTTCGCCGGACAGGTAGAGGTGAGCCGGCATTTCCAGCGCCCGTTCCGCCTCTTCGCGCGTGTCGAACGACTTGAACAGCGCCCCCTTGTAATTCTTTATCTGCAGCTGGCAGTCCGTCCACGACGTGTAGACACCCGGATTCACCCCCTTCCACACCACATAATACTTCTGTTTGCCCATATAAGCCTTTCCGAAGAAAAAAACGAAGATTAAGAACGGAAGCAAGCCCTGCGGAGCCGTTCCATCCTTAACCTTTAACCCTTCATAAATAAATGAATCTTACATTCTCTCAGGCACTTCGATGCCCAGCAGCCCCATGGCCAGCTTCACAATCTTGCCCACATTGCAGCTCAGCGCAAGGCGGAACACCTTCAGCGCCTCGTTTTCCTCGCGCAAGATGCTGAAGTCATGGTAGAACTGGTTATACTCTTTCACCAAGTCGTAAGCATAGTTGGCAAGGATAGACGGGTTATAATCCGTGCCCGCCTGCCGCACCACCTCAGGGAAGTCGGCCAGCAGCTGCACCAGCCCTTCCTCCTTCGTGCTCAGTTCCACACCTGCGGGGACAACCTCCGGCACGGCGATGCCGCTTTCGCCCGCCTTGCGCAGGATAGAGCGGATCCGGGCATACGTGTACTGGATGAAAGGCCCCGTGTTCCCGTTGAAGTCGATCGACTCTTTGGGGTTGAAAGTCATGTTCTTGCGCGCGTCCACCTTCAGGATGAAATACTTCAGCGCTCCCAGCCCCACGATGCGGGCAATGTCGTCGGCCTCTGCCTGAGTCAGGCCGTCCAGCTTGCCCAGTTCGCTGCTCGTCTCCTTCGCCGTGTCGATCATCGCCTCCATCAGGTCGTCGGCATCCACCACCGTACCCTCGCGGCTCTTCATCTTGCCTTCGGGCAGCTCCACCATACCGTAAGAGAAGTGCACCAAGTCTTTCCCCCACTCGAAACCCAACTTGTCGAGCAGGATAGACAATACCTGGAAGTGGTAGTTCTGCTCGTTGCCCACCACGTAAATCATCTTGTCGATGGGATAATCGGCAAAACGCTGCTCGGCCGTGCCGATGTCCTGCGTCATATATACCGAAGTCCCGTCGGCCCGGAGCAGCAACTTCTGGTCAAGCCCCTCGGCGGTGAGGTCGGCCCACACCGAGCCGTCGTCCTTGCGGTAGAACAAGCCCTTTTCCAAGCCTTCCAATACCTTCTTCTTTCCTTCCAGATACGTGTCCGATTCATAATACACCTTGTCGAAACTCACCCCCATCATGCGGTACGTCTCGTCGAACCCGGCATACACCCATCCGTTCATCCTGCTCCATAGCGCGCGCACCTCGGGGTCGCCCGCCTCCCATTTGCGCAGCATCCCGCGCGCCTCCTGCATCAGCGGGGCCTGCGCTTCGGCTTCCTCCTTGCTCATGCCCTTTTCCATCAGCCCGGCCACCTCCGCCTTGTAATGCTTGTCGAAGGCCACGTAATAATCGCCCACCAAGTGGTCACCCTTCTTTCCCGACGATTCCGGCGTCTCACCGCCGCCATACTTCAGCCACGCCAGCATCGACTTGCAGATGTGTATTCCCCTGTCGTTTACGATGTTCGTTTTCACCACCCTGTATCCGTTCGCCTCCATGATGTTTGCCAGCGCGCATCCCAGCAGGTTGTTACGCACATGCCCCAGGTGTAGCGGCTTGTTGGTGTTGGGCGACGAATACTCAATCATCACCAGCGGTGCCTGCGCTTCGGGCTTCCTTATCCCCCACGCGCTGTCCGCATGGATGCGGTTTAGCATATCCACCCACACGGCGGATGCGATGGTGAGGTTCAAGAACCCCTTAATCACGTTATACGCTGCAATGGCCGGTTCGTTCCTCTGCAGATACGCGCCAATCTCCGCCGCAGTCTGTTCGGGCGCTTTCTTCGATGCTTTCAGAAACGGGAACACCACCAGCGTAAGGTGTCCCTCAAACTCTTTCTTGGTTTTTTGCAACTGTACCGTCCGGGCAGGTACATCTACCCCATACAGTTCCTTCACGCCCTTCAGGACGGATTCGGTCAGCTTGTCTTCTATCTTCATGCGTTGTTTATATGTGTGTAGTTATTGATTTGCGTGTAACAGTCTGCCTTTCGGCTTTCGATTATCTGCAAAGGTACAAATTACTATGATTACAAGCCTGCTTCGGCTTCTATTTTTTTATTCTGTTGTCTGTCCGGCTCTTTTTGTGGAGAATACGGACACTCTTTTTAGCCGGTTTAGGGAGCTTTTTTAACCGATTTTGTATATATTTGCCGCATAATCCTCTTAATCAAGCGTATTTGTATGAATATCCGCCTATTACTTTTCGCCTGTTTATTCCTTTTTGATTCTTTCGCCGCCTCTGCGCAAAAAATAGCTTTCATATCCGATGCGCATATCCAAAACATAGAAGATTATCCCGAACTCATCCGCTCTATGGAGGCGCAAGTACAGTCTACCCGTCTGTTCAACGAAAATTATTTTGCTTTGCTTGCGGCGCTTGACGATGTTGCTCAACGGAATATTTCATTGGTGGTGCTGCCGGGCGACCTGACCGATAACGGACAATTTATCAACCAAGAGAAAATAAATCAGATACTGACCGACTACACGAAGCGGTACGGAATGAAGTTTTTTGTAACGACCGGAAACCACGACCCTGCACTTCCTTTCGGTATGGAACAGGCGGGGCATGATTTCCTGAAAGCAGACGGAAGCCGGAATACATTGACCAACCGGTGTGCCGGTTACGAACAGGAAATGGCATGTTATTCTCGGTTCGGATTTTATCCTCAGCCTGAATATCTTTATTGGGAGAGTCCTTTTACCTCGTATGTTTACGAAAATTATGCGTATGATACAGCCAAGCGAGAAGGTGGTTTTGAAAACAGGCACTATGTGTTGTGTGATTCGCTGACGGCAACCGATGCCAGCTATTTGGTAGAGCCGGTGGAAGGTATTTGGCTGCTGGCGATTGACGCCGGAGTGTATTTGCCTAAAACAGTGAAAAACGGAAAACTAATCTATCAAGGCTCAAGTGTAGGCTATAATAATGTATTGCGGCATAAGTCTTTCCTGTTGTCGTGGGTGCGGAAAGTGGCATCGGAGGCACGCCGCCTGAATAAAACGCTGATTACTTTTTCACATTATCCGCTGGTTGATTTTAACGACGGCGCTTCGGAACAGATGGGCAAGGCGTGGGGGAATACGAAGTTCGACTTTCCGCGCGTTCCGACCGAGGAAGTGGGACAGGCTTTTCTTGAAGCGGGAATCCGTTTCCACATAGCAGGCCACATGCACGTAAACGATACGGGGGTGCTTGAAGGGAGAGACGGAAGTCACCTGTATAACGTACAAGTTCCCTCCATCGCTACTTACATACCTGCCTATAAAATCGTAACGGCAGAGAGCCGGCAAGAATTTACGGTGGAAACCGTGGTGTTAGACAGCGTTCCGGGCTTCGGCTGTTGTTTCAGTCTTTACCAAAAAGAACATGAAGCCGACCTCCTGAGAGGAAAAACGCCGATATGGAACGCCGAAGCCCTGAAAGCCGCTAATTACCAGACCTTTTGCGATAACCAGTTCCGTGACTTGGTCCGTACGCGCTTCATTCCCAAAGATTTCCCATCCATCGTAAAAGACAGCATTGCGGTGATGAGCGGCGAACAGCTCTTGGCATACGTTTCAGGAGAACCCTCCGAAGCGAAAAACGCTGCCGGGTGGAACGGTTACGATTTGATAGTCGACCTCTGCCGGTTGCGTTACGCCGACAGATTGGCTTTGCGGGATATCCCGTCGGAACGGTTGGCCGCATACGCGCGTTTGTTCGATGCCGTGCGCACGTCGGACATGTCTTCGGAAGTTGTTACCCGATTGCGGGAAATCGCGGAAATATTCGAACATTTCCTCCACGGAGAACCTTGTGTTAATTTCCGTATCGACTTGGAAGCCGATTCGATAACAGAATGTGAATAAGCCTGTTACTTTATTCCGGAATTATTACTGAAACATTTTTCCGTTCCTTCGAAAATTCATCCGCATGAACCGTCTCGTCCATGCGGATGAACCAGTGAGTCCATCCGTTAGTTTTGCCTTGCGCTATGGGATGAATTTTCGATGCACTTCCGCTTTAAAAAAATGCAGACAAACCGCCTTTTTTACACATTTATTATATATAGCACGTTTATCACGCCTGTTTTATTCACATTACAGAAATTTTTCCTTAATCATTTGTATTATCTATGGAAAACTTCTAATTTTGCCCATAATATCGGATTTAAAGAAGGCAAATTTTAGTTTTAACAATTAAATAATTTAAATTCAATCATTTATGTGGTTAAGTAATTCATCTATTGGAAGGAAAGTGGTGATGAGCGTAACAGGTATCGCCCTTGTCCTGTTTCTGACATTTCACATGGCGATGAACCTTGTTGCGCTGTTCTCGGCGGAAGGTTATAACATGGTTTGTGAATTTTTGGGAACGAACTGGTATGCCTTGTTGGGTACGCTGGCATTGGCTGCTCTTTTTGTAATTCACATTATCTATGCTTTCTGGCTGACGATGATGAACCGCGCAGCTCGCGGAAATGAGCGCTACGCTGTGAGTGCTAAACCTAAGACGGTAGAATGGGCTTCTCAGAACATGCTGGCTCTGGGTATTATCGTAATCTTAGGATTGGCGTTACATTTATTTAATTTCTGGTATAACATGATGTTTGCCGAATTAATCGGTAACCCCATGATGGGCGGTTTGAGCGCAACAGATGGTTACGGCTACATTATGGAAACCTTCTCTAATCCGGTATTCTTCGTACTGTACATCGTTTGGTTGTGCGCGTTGTGGTTCCATCTGACTCACGGATTCTGGAGTGCGATGCAAACTCTTGGTTGGAACAATACTATTTGGATTAACCGCTGGAAATGTATCTCTAACATTTACTCTACCATCATCGTATTAGGTTTCATGCTGGTGGCAGTAGTATTTTTCGTAAAGAATTTATAAGTTTTTGAGTATTTGAGTTTTTAAACGCGAGGCTTTTATTGACAAGCCTACTTGAAAACCAAACCAACGAACAAACTTAAAAGCTAAAAACTACAAACAATTATGACTAAGATAATCGACTCTAAAATACCTGAAGGTCCGATAGCTGAAAAATGGACTAACTATAAAGCTCATCAGAAATTGGTGAACCCGGCTAACAAACGCCGTTTGGATATCATCGTGGTAGGTACAGGTTTGGCGGGTGCTTCGGCTGCCGCTTCACTGGGCGAAATGGGATTCCGCGTATTTAACTTCTGTATTCAGGATTCTCCGCGCCGTGCACACTCTATCGCTGCACAGGGTGGTATCAATGCTGCAAAGAATTATCAAAACGATGGTGACTCGGTTTACCGTTTGTTCTACGATACAGTAAAGGGTGGCGACTACCGTGCCCGCGAAGCAAACGTTTACCGTCTTGCCGAAGTTTCAAACAATATTATCGACCAGTGCGTGGCACAGGGTGTTCCTTTCGCTCGCGAATACGGCGGCTTGCTGGCTAACCGTTCTTTCGGTGGTGCGCAGGTATCTCGTACGTTCTACGCTAAAGGTCAAACGGGACAGCAGTTGCTGTTGGGCGCATACTCGGCATTGAGCCGTCAGGTAGGCGAAGGAACAGTTAAGCTGTATACTCGTTATGAAATGGAAGAACTTGTTATCATTGACGGACGTGCACGCGGTATCATCGCCAAAAACTTGGTAACAGGTAAATTGGAACGTTTCGCTGCTCACGCCGTAGTTATCGCTACCGGTGGTTACGGAAACACTTACTTCCTTTCAACCAATGCAATGGCATGTAACTGTACGGCTGCCATGTCTTGCTACCGCAAGGGTGCTTGGTTTGCTAACCCTGCTTATGTTCAGATTCACCCGACTTGTATTCCGGTTCACGGCGACAAGCAGTCTAAACTGACATTGATGTCTGAATCTTTGCGTAACGACGGACGTATCTGGGTTCCGAAGAAGATTGAAGATGCTAAGGCATTGCAGGCAGGTACGAAGAAAGGAAGCGACATTCCGGAAGAAGACCGCGACTATTACTTGGAACGCCGTTATCCGGCATTCGGTAACTTGGTTCCGCGTGACGTTGCCAGCCGTGCAGCTAAAGAACGTTGCGACCACGGCTTCGGCGTAAATAACACCGGCTTGGCTGTATTCCTCGACTTCTCTGAAAGTATCGAACGCTTGGGTATCGACGTAGTTCGTCAGCGTTACGGTAACTTGTTTGATATGTATGAAGAAATCACCGACGTTAATCCGGGCAAACTGGCTAACGAAATCAACGGTGTGAAATATTACAACCCGATGATGATTTATCCAGCTATCCACTATACAATGGGTGGTATCTGGGTTGACTACGAACTCCAGACTTCTATCAAGGGTCTGTTCGCTATCGGTGAATGTAACTTCTCTGACCACGGTGCAAACCGTTTGGGTGCTTCGGCATTGATGCAAGGTCTTGCCGACGGTTATTTCGTATTGCCTTATACTATCCAGAACTATTTGGCAGACCAAATCACTGTACCTCGCTTCTCAACTGACTTGCCTGAATTTGCAGAAGCAGAAAAGGCTGTTCAAGACAAGATTGACCACCTGATGAATATCAAAGGAAAACGTTCTGTTGACTCTATCCACAAAGAATTGGGTCACATCATGTGGGAATATGTTGGTATGGGACGTACCGAAGCCGGATTGAAGACAGCGCTTACCAAGCTGAAAGAAATCCGTAAGGTATTCGAAACCGAATTGTTCATCCCGGGCTCAAAAGAAGGCTTGAATGTAGAACTGGATAAAGCAATCCGTTTGAACGACTTCATTACAATGGGTGAATTGATTGCTTACGATGCTTTGAACCGTAACGAATCTTGTGGTGGCCACTTCCGTGAAGAATACCAGACAGAAGAAGGCGAAGCAAAACGTGACGATGCAAATTACTTCTATGTATCTTGCTGGGAATATCAAGGCTCAGACGATAAGGCTCCGGTATTGTATAAAGAATCGTTGGTTTACGAAGCAATTAAGGTTCAGACTCGTAACTACAAGAGCTAATCAGTGAAGTTAAATTATTAAAGAACTAAGTAAAATGGATAAAAATATATCATTTACGCTAAAAGTTTGGCGTCAGAACGGACCGAAGGAAAAAGGTCATTTCGATACTTTCCAAATGAAGGATATCCCGGGTGATACCTCATTCTTGGAAATGTTGGATATTTTGAACGAACAGTTGATTGAGGAAGGAAAAGAACCGGTTGTTTTCGACCACGACTGTCGTGAAGGTATTTGCGGTATGTGTTCATTGTATATCAACGGACATCCCCACGGACCGGCTACCGGTGCTACTACTTGTCAGATTTACATGCGTCGTTTTAATGACGGTGATGTTATTACGGTTGAACCGTGGCGTTCTGCCGGATTCCCGGTTATCAAAGACTTGATGGTAGACCGTTCAGCTTACGATAAGATTATGCAGGCAGGCGGTTTCATCAGCGTACGCACAGGTGCTCCTCAAGATGCCAACGCATTGCTGATTCCGAAGCCTATCGCAGACGAAGCAATGGATGCTGCTTCTTGCATCGGTTGTGGAGCGTGTGTAGCTGCTTGTAAAAACGGTTCGGCTATGCTGTTCGTATCAGCTAAGGTAAGCCAGTTGAATCTGTTGCCTCAAGGTAAACCGGAAGCTCTCCGCCGTGCAAAAGCCATGCTTGCTAAGATGGACGAGCTGGGATTTGGTAACTGTACCAATACACGTGCTTGTGAAGCAGAATGTCCGAAATGCGTTTCAATCAGCAACATTGCTCGCTTGAACCGTGATTTCATTAAGGCAAAACTGAAAGACTAAACACTATTATGTGAATATAGTGAAAAAAGGAGGGACGCATATCTTTGTGTCCCTCTTTTTGGTTTAACTCTTAATCCAGACTACCGAAATGAGAATTATCAGTACGTTTTTCGCTGTATTTTTTGTACTCTGCCTCCATGCAGAGAAATCCATTCCTTCTTTTGCAGCGCTGCAAGGGCAGGCTCAGGAAAGGCCTGAATCAACCCTGTCTCTGTTAGATAGTTTGGAATCTGCCTCGGCACTGCCCGTTTACCGCATCGACTGTTTGCGGGCGTATGCGTATCATGCCCTTTCAAGGTATTATATGGCGATGAGTTGTGCCAAGCGTGCTTTAGAGGCAGACGAGCTTCAGAGTGATACGGCTGCGTGTAACCGCCTTTATATGTTAATGACTGAATCTGCTATACAGGCGTATAGCTTGGGAGACGCCGTGCAATTTATCACGAAGGGGAAGCATATTGCGCAGCGGCAGAAAGATCTTGCATTGCAAGCAGACATGCTGTCGGCAGAAGGTAACGTCTACCGTCAAATGGGGGTTATCAACAAAAGTTATGAATACTTGTGGAAAGCGGTCGATATGCTTGCTGATGCTTCCGGCTCACCGGCACTCTTCCAGTGTTCACACTCGCTGGGATACTTGATGATGTATTACATAAAAGATAAAAAACTGTCTGAGGCTTGGGAGGCGGGAGAACGGCGTACTGAAATTATTCACCGGCTTAAAGAAGCGAATGCCGACGAGCGCATCGTCGATCGGGAAGAAGGCTTCCTGTATAGTAAAATGGCTTATCTGGCATATCAGTTGGGTAAGTACAATACAGCCAAAACATATTGCCAGAAGTTCTACGAAACCCGCTTCTCCGGTACTCCGATTGGTAAGCTCGAAATAAACGATTACCTGCTGCGGATAGGAGATTATCGTACGATACTGCTGCATAACGAACAGTATTTCCAAAGGATAAAAGAAGATTCGCTGAATCTGCTTTTCATGCGGACGCTTTACCAAAGCGCGCAGGCATACAACGGACTCAATGAGCATAAAAATGCTTATGCCCTTATGCAGCGTTTACATGCTCTGCAAAGTAACTTGCATGTGAGTGATGAGCGCAATCAGCTTTTTAATTTGGCTGACCTCACACAGGCTATGAAGCAAAAGCATGAATTGATTCGGGCTACAGACAAGATTATTATTCGTAACCATACGATTGCTGCACTTATCATTATCTCTATTTTGTTGATTGCGTTGCTGGGCGGATTTTATTGGTCGTGGAAAGATACGCGCCGCCGGAACAAGAAAATGACGCAAATGATTTTGGAATTGAACGAGAAGCAGCAACTCGGCTCTTTTTCTAAATCTTCGGTATCTGTGGTTAATACGCCGTCTTCTGCCGATGAGGTGCAAACCGAATCATCCCGGACCGGAGCGGAAACAGACCCGGAAAAACCGGATGACTATGAGGTTTTCGTGGCTTTTAACAACCGGGTGAAAGAAGAAAAATTATACCTTTATTATCAGTTGACGAGAGACGATTATGCCAAGTTTATGGGAGTAGACCGCAACCGGTTTGCCGCGCTGCTGAAAAAATATACGGGGAAGAATCTCAACGCATACCTTAATAACCTGCGTTTGGACTATTCGGTTTACTTATTCCGCACACATCCCGACTGGCCTATCAACGAAATTGCCATACAAAGCGCTTTGCCCAGTCTGTCTACTTTCTACCGCCTTTTCAAAGAACGGTACGGTATCAGCCCGAAAGTCTTTAAAGAGCAACTCGGAGAACAATACGAGGCGTGAGCCTGCATCCGGCGTTGCTGCCGTTTCACTGCCGGAACGCTAACGGTAGCGTTCCCTATTTCATGCGGAAGAATTGCCTGTTTCTATTCGGAAGACTGCCTTACGCTACGGGTAGAATTTTTTCAGCGTTTTTAGTGAGGTGGGGCAAGATTTTAGAAGGACTCTAAAGTTATGCTGCGCACGTGTACGTCCTGATGCAGAAAAAGTGAAGCCGATTCGCGGAATTTCTCTACTGACTCGGTTGTAAGAAATTCACAACGAGCATTTTTCAGACAGCGTTCATCCATTTCAGGATGGCGGAAGAGGTAATCTTTTAAACTTCTGCTGACGTATTCTCCTTGTGTCACCAAGCGGATATGCGGCGGGGTAAACTGTCGTATCTTATTTAACAACAAAGGATAATGTGTACATCCCAAGATAATCGTATCAATTTCCGGGTCTTTGCATAACAGCGTATCAATGTATTTGCGTACAAAATAATCGGCTCCTTCAGAGTCGGCCTCGTTGTTTTCAACAAGTGGAACCCAAAGCGGACACGCCACTCCTGTTACCTTTATGTCGGGGAATAATTTGCGGATTTCGAGAGGATAAGACTCTGATTTGACCGTACCCGATGTGGCAAGTAAACCTACGTGGCGGGTATGGGTAATTTCGCCGATGCACTCCACCGTGGGTCGGATGACCCCCAATACACGCCGGGTAGGGTCGAGATAAGGCAAGTCATTTTGTTGGATGCTGCGTAAGGCTTTTGCCGAAGCGGTATTGCAAGCAAGAATTACCAGCGGGCAACCCAACTCGAATAACCTGCGAACAGCTTGGAGTGTAAATTCATAAACCACTTCGAACGAACGTGTGCCGTAAGGAGTGCGGGCGTTATCTCCCAAGTAAAGATAATCGTACTGTGGGAGCAGTTCGCGGAATTTGCTGAGAATGGTAAGTCCGCCGTAACCGGAATCAAATACTCCGATGGGGCCTGCGGTTGGGATGGCTGAGAGAAGCATAGGAAACAATGAAAAAAAATCGGGCACAAATTACGTAAACTCTACCTGTTGGCAATGAAAGGCAGTAACGTTTCGCGTAATTTGTGCCCGAACCAGTTATAAAGATATTTATTGAGCCGGAGCGGTTGTTGAGCCTGCTGACGGAGTAGCCGGTACATACGGAGTAGCCGTCAAGCTGATTCCCAAGTTCGTTTTGATATCGTTTGTAATGTCTTTTGACTGAGCTTCGTCAACGTAAGGGATGTCGGTACGAGTCAAGTCGAAAGCATAGATATAGCCACCTGCTTTAGCTACCGTTTTGATAGCCTTGTCCAGTTTTTCATAAACCGGGTCTAACATTTTGGTATAAGCATTCTGCAATTCTTGTTGAGCTTGTTGCTGGAACTGCATACCTTTTTCGTTCAACTCTTGGAGTTCTTTCTGGCGGCGTTCCTGAATGTTTTGCGGCAACGTGCTTTGTTCTTTTTGATATTCGGCAAACTTCTTGCTGAATTCATCCGAAGCGCGTTTGATTTCTTCTTCGTATTGTTTTCTTAATGCTTCAATATCTGTTTGCGCTTTAGCAAACTCCGGCATTACTTGAATGATATCCATAGAACGGAAATGTGCAAATTTTTGTGCAAATACGCTCATCGGAGCGACCAGTAAAAGTAATAAGGCAATTTTCTTCAACATAATTATTGTTTTTAGTTATTTGTTTTTTTTAATTATTTCTTATCTGAACCGAATGATTTTCAGGCTTTCGCTTAGCTGGCAAGTGCTTTTTGAAAACCACTTGCAAATGTATGAAATTAATTTGAATATCCTAATTTTGAGAGCACTTCATTGCTGATATCAATGCGTGGAGAAGCAAAAATCATGCTTTGTGCCGATGCGCGGTCGATAACTGCATCATATCCTTTCTGGGTAGCGATGGATTTGATGGCATTATAAATCGCGTCTTGTATCGGAGTTATCAGTTCTTGCTGCTTTTTCATCATTTCGCCTTCGGGTCCGAAATATTGTTTTCTCAGTTCGGCAGCTTCTTTCTCTTTGGCTATGATTGCTTCTTCTTTTGCTGTTTTCTGGGAGGCAGACAATGAATTTGCATTTTTCTGATAATCTTCATACAGCGTTTTAGCTTCGTTTGCTTTTGCTTCTATCAAGTCTTGCCATTGTTCAGACAACGACTGCATTTGCTGGTTGGCTTGCTCGTATGCAGGTATTTGCTTTAAAATATATTCCATATCTACCAACGCAAATTTCTGTGCTTGAGCCGCAACGACACACGTTACAAACATCAGGGCTGAAAGAATTAATTTTTTCATAATCGTATTTAATTAAGAAAGAAGAATTAGGAACGAAAGGCAGGGTTTCCCTGTCAGCCCATCCTTTCCTAATTCTTCTTCAAGTTTAAAATTCTTGTCCGATAATAAAGTGGAACTGGCTTCCGCTATATTGCATTGAACCCTTTATCTTGTCGAAACCGTATGCCCAGTCGATACCCATCATACCGATCATAGGCAGGAAGATACGTACACCCACGCCGGCTGAGCGTTTCAGCTTGAAGGGGTTGAAGTCGGATACATCGTGCCATGCGTTACCTGCTTCTACGAAACCGAGGGCATAGATGCTGGTTGAGTTTTCAAGCATCAACGGATAGCGCAACTCTGCACCCAAGCGTACGTAAGCATATCCTTCTCCTCCTCCATACTGGGTTAACGAACCGTTTTCGTAACCACGCAGAGCAATGGTTTCCGAAGCATAGTTGTAACTGTATCCGGTCATACCGTCACCTCCCACATAGAAGGTTTCGAACGGAGAGCGCTTGTGGCTGTTGAAGTGTCCTAAGATACCAAACTCGGTACGGGTCATGATAACCGGACATTTCTGAATATCCATCAGCGCCGTATAGGTCTTCATTCTGAATTTCCATTTATGGTACTCAATCCACTTATACATGCTGGCTGCCTCATCGTAGTTGTTTTGTCCGTAAGTAGCATAATCTTTGTTACTGAACAATGAGTAAGGCGGCGTAATCTGCAAAGACAGTGAGAAGTCGGAACCATAACGCGGGAATATCGGGTTATCGGTTGAGTTACGTGCCAGCGTCAGGTTCAAGCTCAGCAAGTTACTTGTACCCGTATTCATGTACTGACCGTTGTTCAGTCGGATATACAGATAACTCCAGTCTTTCATGATAAACCGCTGGTATGACAGCTCGGCAGACAACGTAAAGTAGTCGTCGGGCCAGCGCAAACGTTTACCCCAACCTACAGACAAACCGAATATTTTGATATAGCTATCCGGGTCGTAGTAAGATTCGTAGTTATAATAGTTGTTATAACCATACATTCCGTAACCATTATAAATATTCATATAGTTATTCATGAATGCTTGGTTATAGTATTGGTCGCTCACGTCGGTCTGTTTTGAGAAGAAAGCCGATACCGAGAATGAGTTCGGACGCTTACCGCCAAACCACGGGTCAAGGAACGAAACGCTGTACGATTGATAGTAACGTCCGTTGGTTTGTCCGCTGATGGTCAATGTTTGTCCGTCGCCTTGCGGCAGGATGCCTCGGTAGTTGTCATTTTTACGGAACAGGTTGGCGAACGAGAAGTTGGTAAACTTCAAACTCAGTTTACCGATGATACCCGTTTGTCCCCATCCGGCAGAGAATTCCACTTGGTCATTCGCTTTCGATTCCAATCCCCAGTTGATGTCTACCGTACCGTCTTGTACGTTCGGCTGTACATCGGGCTGGATATTTTCGGGATTGAAGTGTCCCATTTGGGCAATTTCACGGTAAGAACGTTCCAACGCCTCTTTACTGAACAAGTCGCCCGGTCGCGTACGGAGTTCACGGCGTACGATGTTTTCGTATAAGCGGTCGTTACCGTTGATGCGCACGTGGCTTATGCTTGCCTGCGGACCTTCGTAAATACGCATTTCCAAGTCGATAGAGTCGCCGTCAATGTTTACTTCCACAGGGTTCAGTGAGTAGAACACATAACCATGATTATAGTAGTCGTTACCGATAGCATCCTCATCGTTAGTGATACGGTCGTTCATCAACTTCTGGTTATATACATCACCTTTGCTCATGCGCAACTTCTGCGACAGCCAATCCGAAGGATATACCGTATTACCTACCCACGTAATGTCGCGGATATAATATTTCTGTCCTTCGTATATTTTCATGTAAACATTCACCGTCTTGTCATCGTATGGCGAAACACTGTCTACTACAATCTGCGCGTCGCGGTAACCCAATTCGTTATACTTTTCGATAATCTTCTGTTTATCTTCTTCGTAACGTTCTTCTATAAACTTCTTCGGGCGGAATAAATTAATCAATTTACCCTTTTCGTTTGTTTTCTTCATCACGCGCTTTAACTTCTTGTCCGTCAAAACAGCGTTGCCATCAATTGTAATTTGATGAACTTTCACTTTCGCTTTCTTATCAATGTTTACATCAACATACACCTGTTCCTTGTTGGCAGGGTCTTCACGCTCGATGATGTTTACTTCGGCATTCTTAAAGCCTTTCTCATCAAAGTGCTTTTTGATAAGAATCTTCGCACGGTCTATCAAGTTAGGTGTTACCTGCGTACCCTTCGCCATTCCTAACTTAGCCTGTAGGTCTTCGCGTTCGCTCTTTTTCACACCGTGAATTACGATATCAGTAATACGCGGACGCTGGGTAAGCTGGATGGAGAGATAAATTTTGTTTCCTATAATTTTATCCGCCATAATTTTAACGTCGGAGAACAGACCATGACGCCAATAGCGCTTCAGTGCGGCAGTAATATCATCGCCGGGGATAGAAATGGTTTGTCCCACCGCCAAGCCCGAAATACCTATCAAGACATAATCTTCATAGTTCTTTACGCCGCTTACTTTGATGTCGGCTATTTCGTATTGCTTCGGCGTTCCGTTATATAGGATAGTCGGATTATAAATAGTATCGTTTAAAGCCTCTTGTGCTTCCATCCGCGAAACGGACAAGCAGCAGGCCATAATCAACAGGATAAGTGGAAAACGGTATCGCATTGTTCTTTTCTTAACTTATATTTGTTCACTGGTTTTACCGAATCGGCGTTCTCTCTTTTGATAATCACAAATGGCTTTACGTAACTCAGCCTCTTTAAAATCGGGCCAAAAAGTATCACAGAAGTAAAGCTCGGAATAAGCGCACTGCCAAAGCAGGTAATTGCTCAAGCGTATTTCCCCACCCGTACGGATTAACAAGTCCGGGTCGGGCATATAGTTGGTTGCCAAATGGCTGTCAATTGTTTTGTCAGTTATATCTTGTGGCTTTAATTTTCCTTCTGCCACATCTTTAGCTATCAGTTTCACGGCTTCGGTGATTTCCCATTTCGAGGAATAACTCAACGCAAGAGTGAGACACATTCCCGTATTGGCCGCCGTACGTTCTATACACCGGTTCAAGCGGTTTAATACGTCTTCCGGCAGTTTGTCTGTATCGCCGATGATACGGAAGCTGATATTGTTTTTCATAAAAGTTTCTTCCTCGATGGAGTCCATAAGCAAACTCATCAATGCTGCTACTTCGTCTACCGGACGATTCCAATTCTCCGTCGAGAACGTGTAAAGCGTAAGAAATTTTACGCCTAACCGTGCAGATTCTTCAGCTATGACATGCACCGTCTCGGCACCCGCCTGATGACCAAACGTACGGGCGTGACCGCGTTGCTTTGCCCAGCGTCCGTTACCATCCATAATGATGGCTATGTGGGCTGGAATGCGGCTCATGTCTATCATTTCTTTATCACACATGTTCTCTTTCCTTCTTTTATTACCATTGTTTGGGCTTAAAGCTCAAACGGTTGATGTAACCGCGACTCATGCTTCCGTCTCTCCATACCACCCAAATGCAGCTGGGGTTCAAGGCTCCTTCTGCATTCAGCTCTTGTTCCGGCGTACTGACGGTGCAAGAATATTCACTTTCAGAGTTCTGATAATAAGTAGCAAACGATTCGGTAATCAGGTTTGTCTCGGTATCATCGGCATAAATCGTTTCTTGTGGGAATACCACTTTGGTTAGCATCGGTTCCCATGTCAGTCCGTTATCCTCCGATGAATAGAAATATTGGAATGGAACGGTAAGGGTAGTACCCGAAGCCTTGCTTGCACCGCCGAATGCATAAAGTTTGCCGTCGTAAGTTATCATGGAAATATTTTCAAGATAGGGTACAGGCAGGTTTGAGGTATTGATTTTTACCCACGGTTCGTTTGTCAGGCGCGTATAAATCGGGACAATCGTATCGTTTCCTGTCTGGTTGTCTATCATCAATGTAGTGCGATGTATCTGGTCGTTATATGACAGCGCTACGGTTGATGAAAAGTTTGCTCCTTCTTCGAAGGTTACTGATTGAGTATCCTCACTCCATGTTCCGTCGGCGAGATTTATCTTGCCGTTGGTATTTCCGGCACAAGCATATAATACAGCTCCTGAGCTTTCTGTCGCTCCTGCCAACAAGCGTGTAACAGTTACATCTGTTGTTACTGTTTCAATATTCATGTCGGAAGGATTCAAGCGATACAGTTGGTTAGCTATGGTCAGGAAATAGATATAACCTTCACACGTTACGGCAGAGTTCGGTTTTATATCCGACGGGATGCCGGATACTGTACTCCATCCGTCAGGGGTATAAGAACTCACATCGGTATATTGCATGAGTGTTGTTCCGTTATGTGTTCCGAGCACAAAAACCTTTCCGTCGGCATATAAAGCCTGCTGGCCGGTTAAGTTTCCGCCATCGAACGACTGTGAGAAATTCCTCCAAACCAATGTGTCCGGGTCTAATTGGTGTACATTTACTTTTACCGTATACGGATATCCTTTTATCACGCTGTTTTCGCTGTATGTATAAACCCTGAATTTTACGGGATTCGTAAAGTCGATAGAGTCTGTACTTGTCCACACGGTATCTTCACCGTTTTTCTCGTACGCCAAGAAGCCGTAACCGCCATCATAACTTATGGTAGTGGTAACCTTGTCGGTGTGTGTACCCACAGGCAACGAGTCTTTATTTTCGATGATACGGCTTGTCTGGTCAATCGTAAACGGATAGTCCGCAAAGCTTATCGTATCAACAAAAGCACTGTCTTTGCCTTCCGAGTCTATCCCCACGCGGTCAATGTGTAATGTTCCTACGGCAAAGCTCGTAATACTACTCTCTAAGGTATAATCGATAACCACCTCATTGCTATCCAAACATGATACAAGTGAGGGAGTTGTCATCAATAAAGCCGCTATCAGCGGCAGATACTTTATTTTCATTTGCAAATCAGTCCTTTTGTTACAAGTTGCAAAAGTAGAAAGTTTTTTTTCGTTATGATACTTTTAATGGAAGTTTTATATAAAATTATGGATAAACATCGCTTTTTTATCTGCAAAACAGGATTATTTTTCCCGAATTTAGCGGAAAAAACTATTTCTTAGGGCTTGTTAAGAGCCTGTTTAAATTTTCCAATAAGTTGTTTTTATCAGCTTCCCTTTGAGTTTGTTTCCGGTCTGTTTTCCCGTTTTTACTCGTCAGATAGCCCGCTATCTTCCTCATCACACAATCGGAAATGCCTCAAAAACTCATTCCAAATCATTGCACGATAAATTCAAAACAGTTTCTAAAGCCGAGCAAA